>NZ_JBQEIL010000002.1:0-376024 GCF_052102835.1 Vagococcus sp. | reverse complement strand
AACACCTACACATTTGGTTCGTCTTACTTTGTTCAGTTTTCAAAGGTCTAAACTTCGTTGCCTTAACAACTCAATTAGTATATCAATTGTTTTATTGTTTGTCAACAAGTTTTTTAAAAAAATATTTTATTTTCTCTCAAAAACATTTGTTTTAGCAACGGAATTTATTATAGCACAGACACAAATAACAAATCAAGCTTTTTTTAATTAAAAAAAAGGAACACCTGAAACACTTACGTTTTCAAGCACATTAACTCTAACTGTTGAAGCATCTTTCCAATAAAATGTTTCTGTTAACTCAGTACTGTCCACTTCATTTAAGCTAAATACAAAAAGGGGCATCGAATGATCTTCAGATAAAATATTAGTTAACTCAACAAGTTCCATTTCTTTCGTGTTCAATTTAACTAAATTTCTCAATTCTTTCAGGATACATGCCAAGCTTGTAAATTTTGAATCAATAGGAACCATTAAAAAATTCATATCTCCACTTTCTTCTTTAACTAAGAATTCTTTTTCTCCATTTTGTTTATTCAAAATGACTGTACCAGCTACCATAGCCTCTGACAACATAATCCACCTCTTATTAATAGTTAGTTTATATGTACTTCATAATAAATTATGACACTGAGACTATTCTATCATCTTTTCTGAAAAAATACATTATTTTTCCACTGTTTCTTCAAGTGCTTCTTTAATCCAATCATTCAATCGCTCTTCAATGCTTAAAAAACCAATCTTTTTCTTACGATTTGTAAAATATTTTTTTTTCTTAAAGTTTACAACTGATGTTGGTTCACTTAATACGCGTAACGACAAACTAATTTTTTGAGTATATTCATCAATATCAATTATTTTAACCGTAACTTTATCGCCTACTTGTAATTCCTCATTTATATTTTTTATAAAACCATGCTTAACTTCTGATACATGAATTAAGCCTTGTGTTTCTGCATCTAATGAAACAAAAGCACCATAAGGTTGAACCCCTGTAATTTTCCCTGTAATAACCTTCCCTATTTGGTAGTCCATCCTTCACACCTCTCTTCTATTTTTCTCTTTCAATAGTTTAACACAGAAAAATAGAACATGGCGAGATTTCTCACACCATGTTCTATTTTTTTAATCTATTTTTCAATTGTTACTGAATTGATGATGATATCTTCTTTTGGTTTATCTTGAGAATTACGTTTAACCGTCGCCATTTTATCAGCAACATTCATTCCTTCAACAACTTGACCAAAAACGGTATGTTTAAAATCTAACCAAGGAGTACCACCTTCTTTATAAGCTTCAATAATCTCTTCTGGAAATCCAGCAGCTTCTAATTGTTGTATCATGTTACTAGGTACATTTTGATTCTGTACAATGAAAAACTGGCTACCGTTAGTATTTGGACCGGCATTAGCCATTGATAATGCTCCTCTTATATTGAATAACTCTCTTGAAAACTCATCCGCAAATTTATTACCATAAATACTAGTACCGCCCATACCTGTTCCTGTAGGATCGCCACCTTGAATCATAAAATCAGGGATAACACGATGGAAAATCACGCCATCATAATAATTTTTTTCAGCAAGTCCAATAAAGTTTTCAACTGTTTTAGGTGCTTTTTCAGGAAATAGAGCAATTTTGATATCACCTAGCGTCGTGTGTAGTGTTGCAAATGTTGTTGCTTCTTCTAATGCTAACTGTGGAAAGTCTGTCATCTTTATCTTCTCCTTTATTTATCTTCTAAAATACTTTTTACTTTAGTTGTTAATAAATCGATAGCGACTTGATTTTCGCCACCTTCTGGGATAATTACATCCGCATATTTCTTCGTGGGTTCAATAAACTGGTGATGCATAGGCTTAACAACACCCAAATATTGCTCAATCACCGAATCTAACGAACGACCTCTCTCTTCCATGTCTCGTTTAATCCGACGAATAATTCGGATATCATCTTCTGTATCGACATAAACCTTAATATCCATCAACTCTCTTAAACGCTCATCTTCTAAGATTAAAATCCCTTCAACAATAATAACCTCTTTAGGTTCTTGATGAATGACTGCAGAACTCCTAGTATGTGCTTCATAGTCGTAGATTGGTTTATCAATTGCTTCATAAGAAATCAATTGACGGAGATGCTCGATTAAAAGATTGGTATCAAAAGCTAACGGATGATCATAATTTGTATTCAACCGTTTCTCAAATGATAAGTGACTTTGATCTTTATAATAGGCATCTTGTTCAAATAACAAAATAGAATGATTAGGCAGTGTTCTTAAAATTGCACGACTGACGCTCGTCTTACCACTTCCTGAGCCACCCGTTACACCGATAACTATCGGACGCTTGTCGGTTACTTCCATTTGTATCCCTCTCTTATATAAAATATCCTTCTTTGATATCCTACTCTATCTTACTACTTCATTCAAGGAATATTACCGTTTTTGTGGCAATATACTAAAAAACACATAAATAAAAGAGTGCATCTTTAAAAGACGATACAATCCATTTATTTATGTGTTACGGTCACTATCTTTCTTGAACGTACTTGTAAGCAGTTCCTAAAGAGATATTACATTCTTCAGCAATTTGACGAAGTGTATAGCGATTATTATTATACAGATGTCTAATTTGTTCGATTGTTTCTTTCGAAATTTTTGGTCGCCCACCCACACGGCCATTCTTACGAGCTTCTTGTAAACCTTTTGTTGTCCTCTCGCGAATAATTGTTTTTTCCATCTCCGCAATTTTTAAAATCATCTCTAAATAAACATCATCATCGATTGTTTGATAAGCCGTGCCCTTTTCTTTTACGATTAATTTTATGCCACGTTCTTTAAGATCTTGTAAAAAGTCAGCTAATTGAATAATCGATTTACCTAAACAACGTAGTTCATGGATCACTAATTGATCGCCAGCTTCTAAAGAATTGACAACTTGTTTTAAATTCATATCAATCTTCAAATCGGAACTGTCCTTTGGTAAGTTAATAACTTCTAATTCTTTAAGTGACGCGATTTGCTCTGTCACATATTCTTGATTACTTGACGCATAGATATAACCTATTTTTTTCATAATGTTTTCCCCCTTAATAAACTACAACGGCATTCCCATTGCCATAGATACACTATACATACCTTACAAAAAACCCGCCTTATCAAAAAATTCGTAAGGTTATGTAATTTTTGATAAAAAAATACCTATTTATGAAATGCATCTATAAAAATAACTGTCAATTTTTTTTGTCTTTTTATAATTTATCATACTTTAGGTAATAATCAAGCCCTTCTAGTTTATTTTTTTCAAATAAACAACGATAAAAGAACTGCAAGAGCAAAAAAAGGACGTTATTAAAAAACATGAGAAACCAAGCGTTATTATTAAAAAATACTTAATAATACTTGGTTTCAACAAATTAAATAACTACGAATTTTTCTTTTTGGCTAATTTTTCTTGATAGTCTAAAACTTCATCTTCACTACAGTAAACATAATGTTGATTACCAATATCGCGCAACTGACGCTCTTTATCATCCGGTAGAGCAGGTTTATAAGATATTCGTTGACGTGTTCGTTCATAATCAGGATCTGGCAATGGAATCGCAGAAAGTAAACTTTCTGTATAAGGATGAATTCCATAATTATAAATTTCTTCACTCGTTCCTACTTCCACTAATTTTCCAAAATACATAACACCAATTCGATCACTTATATATTTAACCATTGATAAATCATGGGCAATAAATAAATAAGTTAGTTTTTCCTTTTCTTGTAGTTCTTGTAATAAATTAACAACTTGAGCCTGAATAGAAACATCTAAAGCTGAAATGGGTTCATCACAAATAATAAATTTTGGTCTCACTGCTAACGCACGAGCAATCCCAATCCTTTGACGTTGCCCCCCTGAAAACTCATGAGGATAACGCGTTCCATGACTTGGGTCTAACCCTACAGTCTTAAGCAAATCATTGACTTGTTTTTCTCTATCCTCAGCACTTGTCGCTAACTTATTAACATCAATTCCTTCTGCAATAATATCTTTTACTTTCATCCTAGGATTAAGTGAAGCATAAGGATCTTGGTAAATCATTTGCATTTCACGTCGGAAAGCTGATAACTTTTCTCGACCTTTTATACTGGAAATATCAATTCCATCAAATTTTATATCGCCACTTGTTGGATCATATAAACGGATGACGCTTCGTCCAGTTGTTGATTTACCACAACCAGATTCACCTACTAAGCCAAAGGTTTCACCCTCATAGATATAGAAACTAATATCGTCTACAGCTCTGACTTCATCTGCACGTCCGACATTAAAATATTGTTTCAAATGACTAACTTCAAGTAATTTTTTCTTTTCTATTGTTGTCAAGTGTTATTCAGCTCCTTTCCATGCACGATGTTTTTCTTTAAATATTTCCCAGCGTCTTAAGACTTCTTGTGGTGGTGTTACTTCCGGAGCTCCTGGTGCTAATAACCAAGTCGCTGCTTTGTGTGTTGGGGATACTTCAAAGAATGGTGGTGCTTCTTCAGTATCGATTTTCATTGCATATTGATTACGCGGATAGAATGCATCGCCACTCGGAGGGTTTAATAAATCTGGTGGTGACCCGGGAATAGCATATAGCGTATCCTCTGCAGTATCGAGCGTTGGCATTGAACTTAACAAACCCCATGTATATGGATGCTGTGGATTATAAAAGATGTCATCAGCAGTCCCTATTTCAATAATTCGACCACCGTACATTACCGCAACACGATCGGCAACATTGGCTACCACTCCTAAATCATGTGTTATGAAAATAATCGAGGTCTGAATTTTTTGTTGAATGTCTTTCATTAATTCGATAATTTGCGCTTGGATCGTCACATCAAGTGCCGTTGTTGGTTCATCTGCAATTAAAACTTCTGGATAACAAATCAAAGCAATTGCGATAACAATCCTTTGACGTTGACCACCCGAAAACTGATGCGGATAATTTTTTAATCGTTTTTCGGCATTAGGAATCCCTACTAATTGCAATAACTCTAACGCACGCATTTTAGCGTCTTTTTTTGATATCTTACGATGTTTTAATAATGATTCTGCCACTTGATTACCGATATTCATTGTCGGATCTAGTGAGGTCATAGGATCCTGAAAAATCATCGCAATATCTTTCCCACGAATAGATTGCATCTCTTTTTCTGATTTATGGTTGACATTTTCACCTTTAAATAAAATTTCTCCAGATTCAACATTGGCGTTATTCGCAAGTAATCGCATAATTGCTCGTGTGGTTACTGATTTTCCAGAACCTGACTCACCCACAATCGCTAATGTTTCTCCTTTACGTAAATCAAAGTTAACTCCTCGGATAGCATGAACTTTCCCAGCATAGGTGTCAAACGAAATATTTAAATCTTTAACTTCTAATATTTTTTCCATGAACTCACCTCCTAATCTTTCATTTTCGGATCAAAAGCATCTCTTAATCCATCTGCAAGTAAGTTAAAACAAATCATGATAACGGATAAAGTAATCGCTGGTGCCCACATCAAGTGAGGCAAGTAACGGAATGTTTTATAACCATCACTCAAAAGCATCCCTAATGAAGCATTAGGTGGCGTTAAACCTAAACCAATAAAACTTAAAAAGGCTTCAAAGAAAATCGCTGATGGAATACTAAACATCATTTGTACTATAATAACACTTGAGATATTTGGCAAAATATGTTTTTTCGCAATTGAGATGGGAGATTGCCCCAGTGTCGTTGCGGCTAACACATATTCTTGATCTTTAACTTTCATCGCTTGTGCCCTGACAATCCGAGCCATTGTAATCCAACCTGTTACAATCATCGCTAAGATAATGGATAACATCCCAGGTTTAAAAATTGTTAACATTAAAATCATTACAACTAAGTTCGGGATTCCTGATAAAACTTCAAGAATCCGCTGCATGACGGTATCGACTCGTCCGCCTTTCATCCCTGATACTAACCCATAGATCACTCCAATCGATAAATCTAGAAATGCAGCAACGAAGGCGATAATTAATGACATTCTTGTTCCCATTAATAAACGAGACAACTCGTCACGTCCTAAGCCATCTGTTCCTAAAACAAAGTAAGTATCTTTGGGCACTCGGGCTTGCTCATATTTATTAACACGTTGCCCGCCTACGACAGCTGTTCCATTGAAACCATTGATAGAAACACCTGGAATTTTTGGTGGCAAATTAATATATTTCGCATTTTGTTTTGTTGGATCATGTGGTGATATCCAAATGGAACCAAAAGCTAAAAGCGTCACAATGCCTAAAATAACTAAAGAAATCACTGCGCCACGATTTTTTTTCAAACGACGCCAAGAATCCTGCATAAAGGTCAGCGATGGTGCACTAATTTTTTCACGATCTAAATTATTATCTATAGAAATCGGTTCAAAACTATCTTTTGGTAAATTCTTGATATCTAATTGTTCCATCACTCTACCCCTCCTTCAGTCACACGTATTCTTGGATCAACTAATCCATAAAGTAAATCAACAATTAAAATGACAACAACTAGCATTGCTGAGAATAATATCGTTACCGCCATAATCGTTGGGTAATCATTCGTTACAATTGATTTTACAAATTGCTCACCAATTCCAGGAATAGCAAAGATATTCTCAACAACAAGAGATCCTGTCATCAAAGCGACAGCTAATGGGCCTAATAAAGTAATCAATGGGATTAAGCTATTTCGTAAACCATGACGGAAAACGACTTGCCAACGGCTTAAACCTTTCGCTTTGGCTAGCTCAATATAATCACTACTTAGAACTTCCACCATCTCTGTTCGGATAAACCTTGCCGAATCCGCCAACGGAGACATCGCTAGCGCTAACGTCGGTAACACGGTCGAAGCAAATCCTTGGTCCCATTTAGCGATTGGAAACCAACCTAATTTTATTGCAAAGACAAACTGTAATAAAACAGCGAAAACAAAGTTAGGAATCGACCGCCCTAAAATGGCGACCATTGTGGAGGTCGTGTCGACCCAGGTATTCTGTTTCATCGCAGCAATTGCTCCTAAGATAATCCCTACCACCGTTCCGAAGATAATGGCCTGAATTCCTAACTGGACAGACGGACCTATTCGATCGCCTAACAATTTAGAAACGGGTTGGTTTTTAAATTGAAAACTCGTGCCAAAATCACCTTTTAAGATATTTCCCATATAAATTCCATATTGTTGAATAACCGGTTTATCTAATCCCGATTGTTCATTTAAAATTTCAATCTGCTCTGGTGATAATTTCTCTTGATTCGCATAAGGAGAACCAGGTAATAATTTCATCAAGAAAAAAGTCGCTGTTGTGATTAACCACAACGTAATAATCATAAAAAAGACACGCTTTAAAAAATATTTTGCAAAACTGCCCATGTTTTCATCCTCCTTTATTCTTCTTTTGACATCTTGTTTTAAATGACTTAAAGTTAATTTAGTTCTCATGACACTTTAATGAAAGGAGCATTCCCTTGAAACAACTTACAAAGATTGGAATCACTTTGATCCTTGCTCTGATTGCCATTCCTTCATTTTTTTTGATTAATCAAAAAGAAATGACTTGGACTAACTTTTCCAACGGATACTTTCTTTTGGCCTTAGCCTTTTTAATCATTGGGATTGGGATCCTTGTATTATCTTCTGGATTTTTCGATCTCTTTCAAAAACAAATGAAACAACTATCCTTCTTAAGACGGAAAAACCAACCTAAAGAATATATTCCTTTATCACAGGTTTTTGAAAAAAAACCAATTTACTGGCTTGTCGTTGGTGGAACCCTTCTCGTCATCTCACTATTGCTGTTACTTTTTTAAATAAAACAAAAGATTAAAAACCTTTGCAAGTGAAAGCGTCGCAGGTTTTTAATCTTTTGAGCTTTTTACGACTTGTTTACTTCACTTTATATGTCCATTTGTAGTCAAATTGTGAGCCGGCTGGGTGAGAAACAATCCCTTTCACCTTATCTGAACGTAAGTGAGCTTCTGCATCTTGGATGATTGGGATAGTTCCCATGTCTTCCGTGATAATTTTTTCTGCTTCAATCATGTCATCCCAACGTTTTTCTGGATCATTGGCATTCGTTGTTGACGCAGCATTTATTTTTTCATCATACTTTTCATTTGAGTATTTACCTCGGTTATATGAGTTTCCTGTTTTAAATAAATCTAAGAAACTACTTGGATCAGCGTAATCAGCAATCCAACCACCTAATACGGTACTAAAATCACCCTTGTTTGAACGATCTAAACGAACGGAGAATGGCACAGGAGCAACTTTAACTTTCAAGCCTTTTAATTCATCCTGTAACGAACCTTGCAAGAACTCAATCATCTTCTTAGTAGAGTCTGTATCAGAAGCTAAGATTTCAATTTCAAATTCATCTTTGCCTAATTCTTTTTTCGCTTTTTTCCAATGTTCTTTAGCCTTCGCTGAATCATATTTCAAATCGCTTCCGGCTTCATCTACGAAATCTTTATCCGTTTTTGGACTCTTAGAAATATCAGCTGGCACTAAACCTTTTGCTGCCATTGAACCATCTGCTAAAATGTTATTAACTAAAGCATCGCGGTCAATTGCATAAGAGATTGCTTTTCTAAAGTTTTCATTTCTAAATGGTGAATCTTTATCAGATTGATTTAATTCTAAGTAACGTGTTCCCGCACGTTTTTCAGTGATATAATCTGGATCATTGGCTTTTTGCTGCGCTAACTCACCACTTAAGATAATATCTTCTGCTTTACCATCTTCATAAAGGTTTAAACTCGTTGATGCTTCCTTAACAACTGAAACCTCCACTTTATCTAATTTTACAACATCTTTGTCCCAATATTTATCATTTTTCTCATAAGCCCAAGTTGTATCACTACCAGGACCATCAAAATCTGCTAAAACGAAAGGTCCATTATAAACCGCTTTTTCACTTGTTGTTGTGTATTCTTTACCATATTTTTCAACGATATCTTCACGCTGAGGTAAATAAGTTGAGAAAGCCAATAAATAATCAAAATAAGGCGTTGGTTTTTCTAATGTCACTTCTAACTCATAATCACCAACCGCTTTGATTCCTAATTCGCTCTTATCTTTTTCACCCGCAACAATCGCTGCTCCATTTTTAACGGCATCATGTAAGTAAGCATACTCAGAAGCTGTCTTAGGATCAACGGTACGTTGCCAACCATAGACATAGTCTTTCGCTGTTACTGGTTTATCATCTGACCATTTAGCGTCTTCACGTAGTTTAATTTTATAAGTTAGACCATCTTCACTAACTTCTGCTTTTTCAGTTGCCCCAGCAGGTTCTGGTAACTGATCTTTACCTAAACGATAAATTCCTTCATAGACATTATTTAAAGCCACTGAGCTAATAACGTCTGTACTTAAAGAAGGATCGGCTGTGGGCATTTCTTGTTGAACGTTAACTGTAAAGATTTGCTCATCCGCTAACTCTTCCTTACCCGATTTTTTCGATGTCTCTGTTGCGCCTTTTCCTTCATCTGTACCTTTATTCCCACCACAAGCTACTAGACCTAAAGCCACTGTACATAACAATCCTGCGTATACTAATTTTTTCATCTTCATTTAGGTACCTCCCTTTATTGTTGGACACTTATTTTTCTAAATTAAAATATAATTAGAATATACTAGATATATTATATGACTTCTCATCAGATTGCAACCATTTTTATATAATTATTTAATTTAACAACCATCAAACGTTTACAAAGCTTATCATTTAAAGGTTTAATATTAATTAATTTTATTCTCACTTTACTTACAATTCATCATTTTAAATTAATTTACTCTCATTTAACAAAAAAGCTATCCTAAAATTTAGGATAGCTTGTTTCTCTATTTAACGCTTAAAACGGCGTTTAAATATTTTTTTTATATTACTACTTGCAACAACCATTTGTTCTTTTTTCAGATAATGACGCATTGCTTTCAACAACTCTTTCGAATCGTTTGTAACAAATTCTAGCACTTGCTTTTTATCTGTTAGAATTTCAAAACCTCTGATATACTTTCCCTTAAAATAAACCTGAGCACGTATTTGTACCACGTTTTCCCAAGGAACTTGAATAAATCCAACTCCATCGCCGGCTCGAAACTCAATACCATTATTTCCAATCGCCATGACCCCCGCCTTAGGCAATAATGGATTTAAAAAAGCATTAGCTTTCGCAGCATAATCAACGGTCTTATTCAAACTGTCTACCATTCGGTTCACTCCATTCTAATTTTCATTTATTTTAAGCAAAAACACCAAAGTAGTAGCCCACAATTCCTACCAAGAATAAACCAAATATAATTGTAATTGGATTCACTTTTTTCTTAAGTAACCACATACAAACTAACGTTAAAACTAATGGCATTAAACCAGGAAGTAATTGATCAAAAGTATCACCTAATGTTGAAACTTTTTCAGGGTTCACATTTAAGCCACCATTGATTTGATTAACAACATCACGAATAGCATTAACATTTAAATCGCCATTATTAGCACCCTTTACAAGTCCACTAAAATTAACTAATGATTTTTTATCCACTTCAACTCTAGTTAAAATCATTGGGAAGTTCATCGTAGTCCAACGCGGAACTAAAACACCCATAATAAACATCCCTAAAATAGAGGCACCTTGCGTTATTTTTTGCATCACACCGCCACTTAAATCTTGAGTGATATTTGACCCTTGTCGGTAACCAAGTTCTTGAGTATACCAAAGGAAAGACATTCGAATAAGATTCCATACTAGGAAGAATACAATCGGACCTAAGATACTCCCTTGCGCTGCTAGAGAAGCCGCAAAAGCTCCTAAGACTGGACGTAACGTCGCCCAAAAGATTGGATCACCAACACCAGCTAGTGGTCCCATCATTCCAATTTTAACTCCTTGAATAGCAGCATTATCAATTGCTACTCCACCGGCTCTTTCTTCTTCTAATGTCAAGGTTACTCCTAAAATAGGAGCGGCAACATAAGGATGGGTATTAAAAAATTCCAAATGACGTTTAAGTGCTTCTGAACGTTCCTCTTTTGTATGATATAACTTTTTCAAAGCTGGGATCATGGCATATGCCCAACCCACATTTTGCATCCGTTCATAGTTCCATGATGCTTGTAAAAACTGACTTCTCCACCAAACGGAAAGACGATCTTTTTTAGTTAATCTTGTAATATTTAATTGTTCTGTCATTGTCTTTTCTCCTCCTCATGCTTTTTAATAATCATTTAAAATATCATCTAATGGATCGCCACCACTTGGACCAGATCCACCTTGTCCCCCACCATTAAATTCTGGTGCGAGTTGAATATAGATTAAAGCCAAAGCTAAACCGATTAACCCCATAGCAATTAAATTCAGTGAAGTTACTGCCGCTAATGCAAAACCAATCAAGAAGAATGGCCAAACTTTAGGGGTTGCCATCATATTAATTACCATGGCATAACCAACGGCCACGATAAAGCCTCCAGCTACTGCCAATCCACCCGTAATCCAATCTGGTATTGCATGTAACGCACCTGTGACAACACTTGCTGGAACAGCAACAATAATGGCTGCCGGAATCGCAATCCGTAATCCCTGTAAACACAATGCAATCATGTGAAACATTTCGACTCCTCTAAAAGAGCCTTCTTGCGCTTTTCTATCCGCACCATGTGCTAAACCAACAGTGATTGAACGAACAAAAATAGTTAAAACTTGTCCAGCTACTGCTAAAGGAATAGCTAACGCAATCCCTTCTTTGATATCTGCACCCTTCATTGTTACTAAAATAGCAGCAGCAACAGAAGCTAAGGCTGCATCCGGAGCAACAGCTGCCCCAATATTCATCCAGCCTAGGGCAATCATTTGCAGAGCGCCCCCTAATATAATTCCTTCGGTCAATTGACCTGTTACTAACCCAATTAGAGTACAAGCAATAATGGGTTGATGAAACTGAAATTCATCTAAAATACCTTCAACCCCTGCGATAAAGGCTACTATTACAACTAAAATTACTGATAAGACCATTTTTTTCTCCTCCTTTTATTTTGCTAAATTAGCTTTTTTCAAAAGTTCCCAAAGATTTTTCGAAGAATCGTTCGGAACTTTACGAACATCAAAGGTAATTCCCTTTTCTTTTAAATGTTCAAAAGCTTGGATATCTGTTTTATTCACAGATAAAACATTATTCACCATGACTTTTCCTTCAGAATGAGCCATCGAACCAACGTTAACTTTTTTGAGTTCAACCCCTAAATCAACTGCGCGAGCGACATCTTCTGGATTTTCAAATAAAAGCAAAGCTTTTGTTTTACCAAAACGCGGATCATCCCAAATTTCAGCTAATTTATCAATTGGAATCACATTCGCTTTTACTCCCGGAGGAGACGCTTGGGTAATCAACGTTTTTCTTAACTCATCTTTAGCCACGTTGTCACTTACTACAATAATTCGAGTTGGATTGGTTGTTTTCGTCCATGCAGTTGCCACTTGACCATGTAACAGACGTGAATCAATTCGCGTCAAGACGACTTCCATTTTTCCCTTTGTTGGCAAAGCACTCGTTTGAACGTTTTTTTCTTTTTTAACAGGACTTACTTTTTCCAATGCTTCTGGTCTAACTTTCACACCTTCACGAGCTGTTTCTAAAACATGTGCCGCAATTTCCTGAGCAGAATTCATTGATAAACGTGAGGCGTATGCTTCAATTAACATTGGCAAATTCAAACCGCTTACAATTGCCCACTGCTCTTTATGTTCTTCAAATAAAGTATTCGCTTGATTAAATGGTGTTCCTCCCCAAAGATCAACTAAAAATAAAATTTCCTCTTGATTTTCAAAGCTTTGAATAGCTGTTTCTATTTTTCTTTTAACATCTTCTGGCCCTTCACTTGGCATCAAAGTAATTGCTTGAACATTTTCTTGCTCGCCAAAAATCATTGTTCCTGACTGCATGATTCCTTCAGCAAATTCACCATGACTAGCTAAGATTATTCCTACCATGTTTCTACCTCCTATTTTTTTAAATTAACTTTTCTTTTTTTAATAATTGCATCAAATCAATTGATTGATCAGCGACTACTTTTCTAATCTCAATTGGAATACCTTGATTATGTAAATATTTAAAAGCTTCAATATCTTTTGTATCGACCGCCACAGCATTCGTTATCATTTTTTTACCCGTTTGAAAACTCATCCCTCCTACATTAATTTCAGTAATTGGAATGCCTTGTTCTGTCACACGCCGGACATCTGATGGATTTGTAAATAATAACATCACTCTTGCTTGACTAGAAAAGATTCGGATATCTTTAAACGTTTCAATCAGTTTTTGTACCGGAATAACATTCACCTTCACTTCAGGTGGTGCTGCTTGAGTCAGTAATAATTTTCTTAACTCATCTTTGGCAACCTCATCACTCACCACAATAATTCGATTGACTTTACTCTGCTTGGTCCAGACCGTTGCTACCTGTCCATGAATCAACCGATCGTCAATACGAACTAAGCATACCTTCATACGTTCTCCTCCTTTTATTATTTCAGATAACAACACCTTCACTTTATATAAGCAATTAACATGCCACATTATTATAACGTTTCAAAACAGGACCTCTACAACGTTTTTGCTTATAAAAAAACACAGTAAAAGATACACTATGAAGTGTATCTTTTACTGTGTATCACTCTGATTAAGGATTGTATTCTTTATAAGTTCATACGTATAAAATAATTCACCCTGGGTAAACTCCACTTTAATGATCTCATTTAAAGCTGTTAAAGCTGGTAATAAACGCTCGTAACCTCTCATCTCGTCAAATTCTTTTTGCTGTTCCCTTGTGATTGTTAAACTATCTTGTCGCAACGTTCGTTCGATGGAACCTGCTAAGTGCATGCACAAATTAATATAGAAAGAGGGTTCTTCTTTCAATTCAAACAGCTGAATTACTTTTTCTCCAAATTGCCACAAAGGAGGCAGTATTTTATCAGGATTGATAAAAGTATAACTCGCCTGAATGTACTCTTTACAAGCCCGTTGCGCTTTTTCCATTGTTAAAACAGGATAAGTCATCACAACTTGACGTTCGACAATTTTTTTAATCGTTGCTTGTCCCTCTGTCGAAAATAAACTTTCCATTGGAATAAAAGGTACCTCTAAATCGGGTTTAGCAATTCCGGTGGTCGCAATGATTTCATATTTTTCACTAATTTTTTTTATTTTTTCAGAAGCTTCTAAAATCGATATTGGAAAAACAGTGATTTCAATTTTCAAACTATCTTGAATAAAATCATCCAGCAATTCCTTCATACGTTGTGCCGTGCCCTGTCCTGAAGCACAGATTGCAACAATTGCTTTTTTAGGCTGATTTTGAACCAAAGTAACATCAACTTGTTCATCAATTGCTGTATAACCATGAAAATTAGTCAAAGATTGATATAAATTTTCAAGATTAGTTTCTAATAACGAGCCCTTACGCGCTGCTTCTAATACCGTTGCTGTCGTCACCATATCAACCGTTCTCACTTTTACTCCTGTTTGAACTTCAATATCTTCAGAAAAAGTCCCCAATGAGCCCATATCAACTAAAAGAAGAACTCCACTTCCTTCATCAACAGCTCTAACTTCTTTAATTATTTTTTCTTTCGCGACTTGCGGTGTCATCTCTAAAGGCATATCCACACTTCGTAAATGTTGAACATCCAATAGTTTTGACACCACTTGTACCATACTACTTGCTGTGCTAATTCCATGACAAGCGACAACAATACCTATTTGACCACTCGCTTTATTTTCACGCAACGAAACTAAAAGAACCGTTAAATAATGAACCTCAGACTCTGGAATTTCAATCGTGTGATTTGCTTCAATAATTTTTTTTATGCCTTGCGCAACTTCTAATTCCCTGGGATAGTGTTTAACCATTTTAGCAATACTTTCATGATCTTGATTCATGTTTGTTTTTCCTCTTTTAGTCCGAATTAAAAAAGCACTGATATGCAAGCCTATTGCATATAAAAAATTAGTTTGAAAATCATAAGCTAATTCTTTTCTTGAAAATTCATAAATTTTACGAGTTGTATCAACCATGGTTTGGTCCATAATTTCTAATAATTTGCTATCCGTATCGAATGTAAATCCATGATTACAGTAAAATGATTTTAGATGGACATTGATATCTGTTGAGATAAAATGGTTAATTGATTCTTGATTAAATCCTTCTTCTTTAAGCAAGGCTGCTTTATCTCCAATAATATCATATAAATTATAAGGTAATTCATAAGGGTCCGTGGTAAACGGGTCCGTCGAATCATTGGGGGAGATTACCATTTGTGGACTTAGATAATGAGACAAACTGACTAGTTTTTCTCGATTACGCCCAAGTTTCATTAGGCCCTCTTTGATTGAATCATTCAACTCATCAATCGTTATGATCAGTTCCGCTTGCTCCATATGATTTAAAAATGCTCGGGCCGTAACCAATTGAACATTTGATTTTAACTGCCCGACATTTCCGTAGGTCACACTCCCAATCAAGGCTTTAACCACGTCTTCTGTTAGAATAATTTTACGATTAATTCGCTTCGCTTCAAGGGACATCATCACTCTGACTAAATCAATTTTTTCTTTTTCAGGACGATCATTAAAATTAGGTAATTGGATTGTGATCGGAATTCGACGGACAAAAGTATTTAATAAAGCCGAACTTGGATCTTCCGTCGTCGCACAAATAATTCGAACGGCTGCTTTTCGATTTTTCGTTGTTTCTCCCAACTTAGCAAAGAGACCGGTGTCCATAAAATAAAAAATCATTTCTTGCCCTTCAGGAGGTAACCGATGAACTTCATCTAAGAATAAGAAGCCGTTATCAGCTAAACTCAATAAACCTTCTTTTTCTTCTGACGCTCCAGTAAAGGCGCCTTTAACATGCCCAAATAAATGGCTCATTAGTAGCTCTGGATTATTAGCATAATCGGCACAATTGAAAATCACCATTTCTTTGCTTGCTTCAACGACCTGATGTTGTTTTGCAAATTGAAACATTGTATGTGCAAAATAAGTTTTCCCTGAACCGGTGGGGCCAACAATCAAGCAGTTTAATCCTTTAGGTGGATATAAGATTGACGCTTTGGCTTGTTCGACAGGGTTTTTCATACTCCCATGAAACCCAATAATCCGTTTAAACGTATCTATATTGAGAACATCACGTTCTTCTGGTAATCCCACTGTTTGGTTAGATAATGGTGTTGTTTCAAGATAGCTAGGCACATATTTACTCAAAGGAGTATGACGACGGATTGACTTACAAAGGTACCTCACCGGACGACCATCTGACTTATCTAAAACGCCCTCTTTAACCAATGTATTTAGATCTTTACTTGCATTACTTCGTTGGATTGCTAATTTTTCAGAAACGTCTAGAGTCGTCACCCCCGATTGACTATTTAATTCATCGATTTGTAAATGAGCGGTCATTTCTTTGACTAGCTCATACACACGGTCAATCCTTTTTTTCATTTTTATCCCTCCAAAGAACCTTGCATTTTCTATAGTGTATCAAAAAAAAGATACTCTTGTACATAAAAAAAAACGTCACTTGACGTTTTTTTATTTGATCGACAGTTAATTATAATAATGATTCAGCACCATCGACATAAAGCTCAGTTCCCGTGACATTAGCAGAATCATTCGATGCTAAAAAGGCAATCACACTCGCCACTTGTTCTGGTTTACCGCTCTCATCTTTCAACGGACGTGATCCTTCTGGAAATTCAACTTTAATTGCCACTTCTTGGGCATCCTCCGTGATGGTTGTACTGGCATTGATTTGTGTATCAATGGCTCCTGGACAAACTGCATTGACACGAATATTAAAACGCGCAAGTTCCAGTGCTGCCATTTTCATAAAAGCAACTTGGCCCGCTTTAGTAGTACTATACGCACTTGCTCCAAAGTTGTTATAAATTCGATTACCATTAATAGAACTGGTAATCACTATTTTCCCACCCTTTTCTTTCATCACTGGTACCACTGATTTTACTGAAACAAAAGTGCTGGTTAAATTAGTTTGTAACGTTCGTTGCCATTCAGCAATCTCTAATTTTTCAATCGAAGCCCATGTACCATTAATTCCAGCATTACAAACAAGGATATCTATGCCTTGTAATTTTTCAATCAATTGGTCAATGGATACTGCTAATTTTTCAGCATCAGAAACATCAACAGCCTCAATATAACCTTGACTTCCTAGCGCTTCAACTTCCTGCAATGTTTCTTCTAATCCTTCAGGATTGATATCAATTAGCCCAATAGTTGCACCTTCTTCTGCAAATTTTAAAGCCGTTGCTTTCCCAATTCCAGATGCTGCGCCTGTTACAATTGCTTTTTCGCCATTTAACCATTTTGCCATAAGCCATCGCTCCCTTTAATTTACATTTTATTTAATTTAATTCATTAATTATATCTAATAAACAACTATCGGTCAATTCTTTAGTTTTATCTATTACAATTATTCCATCCGATAAAGAGTGCTATTTTTCAACTAGCACTGCTGTTTTGACAATTTCAATCAATGTTTGAGTGGCTACTTCCATCGCTTCTAAACTAATAAATTCATACTGACCATGAAAATTTTCACCTCCAGTAAAAATATTAGGTGTTGGTAACCCCATGAATGATATTTTTGAACCATCTGTCCCACCCCTAAAAGGTGTAATAATGGGTTCTATTTTCAAGTTTTTCATCGCAGTCACTGCTAATTCAACAGCACGTGGTTCTTTTTCAATGACTTCTTTCATATTAAAATATTGATCCTTTAATGTAATACTCACACGTTCACGGTCTAACTGATGATTTAAATCATGCACTTGTTTCACTAAAAACTGCTTACGAGCATCGAATTTTTTTCGATCATGATCGCGAATAAGATAAGTTAGCTTTGCTTCCGAAATCGTTCCAACAAAATCATGTAATAAATAAAATCCCTCATAGCCTTGTGTTTTTTCTGGAACTTCAACTTGAGGTAATAATTGATCGAAATGGGAACCTAGTTTAATAGCATTTACCATCATATCGTAGGCTGTTCCCGGATGAACACTCGTTCCTTCAATTATAATTTCTGCTTGTGCCGCATTAAAGGTTTCGTATTCAAAATGCCCGATTCGACCACTATCAATAGTATAAGCAAAATCTGCTGGAAAATCAGCGACAATAAAATGATCCGCTCCCGTTCCAATCTCTTCATCTGGTCCAAAAGCTACCCATAAATCACCATGTTCAATTTCTGGATTTGCTAAAAAATAATCCAGCATCTCCAAAATCTCTACAATTCCCGCTTTATCATCTGCTCCTAAGAGCGTCGTTCCATCCGTTGTAATCAATGTATGGCCCAAATAATCTTTTAGATTCGGAAATTCAGCGACTGTCATAATAATATTTTGAGCCGCATTCAATACCAAATCTTGACCTTGATAATTTTTAAATAGTTGCGGCTGAATATTTTCAGCTGGATAATCCGCTGTATCTAAATGCGCAATAAAGCCAATTGACACTCTTTCTTTCTCTGTATTTTTGGGTAAGTATCCCGTTAAAAAGCCATTTTTAGCATTGTATTTAATTTTTTTTAGTCCTTGTTCCTGCAACTCTCTTTCCAAACGTTTAGCAAAATGAACTTGACCAATTGTTGTGGGAATGGTCTGACTACTAGCATCTGAGCGGGTTTCGATTTTAACAAATTCAAGAAAGCGGGTTAATAGTTTTGACATTGTTTAAAACTCCTTAATTTATTTTTTCAGCATTTCTTAAAAAGAAATAGCCACCATATAATGGGTATTCAATATTCTTCAATTTTTTAGAAACCAAATAATTAGAAGCACTTTGATAGATTGGTACTTGAGCAACCTCTTGATCAAGCAATTGTATTTCTGCTTGTTGATAATCTTCAAATTGCTGATTGGGTTGATTTGCATGTTTCGTTTTCGCAGTTTCAACGAATTGATTATAAGTTGAATTATTGAAGTTACCATAATTATACGCTGAATCTCCAACATATAAATTAAAATATGAATCTAACTCACTACTACCTGCAATCCATCCAGATAACGATATCTCATAATCTTTATCTTGACGTAATTGATTGACATTATTTTTAGGTTGTAATGTAATATCAATTGAAATACCTGTTAAATTTTCTTCAATTTGACTTTTTAGGTATTCAGAAACTTTTTTCCCTTGTTCATCATCTGAAGCTAGTAAGTTTAAAGCCACCTCTTGGCCGACTTTTTTCTGAGCCTGTTTCCAACTATTTTTAGCTTCTTTTATATTATAAGTTAAATAGTTACCACTGTATGCTCTAAAATCTTCTTTTGTTTCAGAATTTTGATAAAGGTTTCTCGGGACTAAACCATTCAATGGTTTTGAACCATCTGCTAAAACATATTTCGTTAATGCCTCTTTATCAATCGCCAAAGCGACCGCTCGCCTTAAATCATTATTCGCTAAAACGGTGTTCGCTTTTTTATTAAAATCTAAAAAATGATTAGAAACATCTAAATAGCTAGTATAACCTGGGTCATTTTTATATTCTCCAACATAAGCACCACTAATTTTAGTCAAATCAAGTTCTTGATTAAGATAAAGGTTAATCCCAGTATTCTCCTCTTTTATTGTTTGAACCTCAACTTCTGTTAGTTTGACTACCTCTTGGTCATAATACTTTGGATTTTTCTTTAACGTCCAAGTGTCACTCGTTCCCTCCCAATTTTCTAAAACAAAAGCACCGTTGTACAAGGTTGTTTCGCTGGTGGTTCCATATGTTTCTTCATGATCGTTTACAAATTCCTCAGACTGTGGTGCTAACCAACCAATCGAAGCAACAGCTAGAAAGGAGGGCTGGGCTGTCTCCAATTGAACAATAAAAGTTTGATCATCCGGAGTTTCCAAACCGATTTCCTCAATTTTAGCTTTACCCTTTCGTATTTCCGAGCTCTTTTTTACACTGTCTAACAAATAAGCATTCGGTCCTTGTGTTTTAGGATTAACTAGCCGTTTCCATGCATACGCAAAATCTTTCGAAGTAATTGGACGTCCATCACTCCATTTTGCTTCTGGGCGTATTTTAAAAGTATACGTTAAACCATCAGGACTTACGTCATAACTTTCAGCTATTCCCGGGACAACTTGGGTATCTTTATCAAAACGAACCAAACCCTCAAAAAGATGTTGAACCATTGTAAAGGTATTTTTATCTGTGGTTTGCGTGGTATCAATTGTTGAAATCGGTGTCGGTGAACTAATCGTTATTTTTTGTTCCGTTTTTCCTTTTTCTTTCGTCCCAACTGACGTTGCTTCTTGCGTTTTATTTGCTCCACATGAAGTCAACAAAACCGCTGCTACCGCTATATTAACTAAGTTTACTTGCTTTTTCATTTTCTTTTCCTCCAATATTTAATTTGCCTATTCAAAAAATGATGAAAACAAAAAGAGTCCCCATCCTTATAAAAGGACGAAGACTCTTCTTCGCGGTACCACCTCTGTTGACTTATCTGCCCACTTTGCTCACAGTACAATCATACTGCTGTGCTATAACAGGCACTCCTGTATAAGTCTCACGATTCGACCTATCTGTTCCAAGGCCATTTTCATCTGTTACACCATTGTCCTCTCACACCATAAAACTTGAGAACTCTCTTGGAATGGATTAAACACATTACTTCCCTTGTCATCACATTTTTTATAGACTTGCTTTGTTAATTAGAGAAATCTTATCATTCTATCATTTATTTGTCAATATTTTTTATTCGTATTTTAAGGCGGTGATTGGATCTAATTTAGCCGCACGTTTAGCTGGAAAGGTTCCCGCTAGAAAAGCAATTAACATAATAATTCCAACGATTGTTAAAACTGATTGTAAATTAAATTCAACAAGTGTTAAACCTTCCAACCCTTTTAAGAAACTCTTAACCGCAAATTGATTGATTAATTGTCCCACACCATAAGCACCAGCTAAACCAATGATTGATCCCCAAAAGCCAATTAGCAAAGCTTCAAAACTAAAGAGCGAGAAGATTTTACCACGACTCATTCCCATCGCTTTCATTAGACCAATTTCACGTGTTCTTTCTTGAACAGACATATAGAGTGTATTAATAATCCCAAAACTAGCTGCCAATAACGCTATTCCACCAAACATCGTTAAGACTCCCGTAATCCCATTCACGACATTTTTGATAATTCCGATTTGATCTTCCATTGTCTGTGCTTCAAAACCCTCATCGCTTAATTTATTTTTTACTTTAACAACTTCTTGAGGGGTTACATTTTTAGCTAACGTTGCTGTTGCTGCATAGACTTGATTTTGCATTTTTTCTGGAAGTCCTGTTTCATTAATCGTCACTAATTTTTCGGCTAAGTTTTGATTAACGACTGACATGCCCCCTTGAACAATACTTTTTGCTCGCACGCCAACAATTGTTGCTTTAATTTGTTCTTGTTTACCGGTTCCTGTTTCAGTTACACCTAAGGTTACTTCTTGATTAAGAATGCTCTTCGCATCTTTAAATCCCAGTTCTTTAACAAAATTTTCAGCAATTACGATTTCATTTTCTTTAACCGTATTATCAATTTGATTTCCGGCAGTCAATTCCATGTCATTGCCTAGTGAACTTCCGGCTTGCATAACAAATTTTTTATCTTTTAAACCTTGAATATAATCAATATTAAAATTTGTCATAGGTTCCACTTCTTTTAATGATTTTAAAGCTCTTAATTTTTTAAAATCTTTTTCTGTAATTTTTTGTTGCTGTGCTTCTTTCTTATCTGCTTGATACTCTTGTGGTTTATCTCCATTCATTTCCATTCCTATTTCCTGTTTAGGATAGATAATCATTTGACTAGCATCCCCAACACCGCTAAGTTGTTTATCTACATAATCATTAACACCAATGTTTATCCCGACTGTTAGTGAAATGGTAAATGCACCTATAAAAATAGCAATAATGGTTAAAATAGTTCGACTTTTATTTCTAAATAAGTTAGCATTTGCTGATTTTAAAATGTCTATAAATTTCATTCTTCTTCTCCTCCAACAATCAAACCATCTTTAATTTGGACTTGACGATCACAAAGTTTCGCTAAATCTGGATCATGCGTCACAATGATTAGCGTCATACCTTTTTCTTTATTCAAATTAAAAAGCAAGTCCTCTATTTTTTCACCTGTTGCTGAATCTAAGTTTCCAGTTGGCTCATCCGCAAAAATAATCTGTGGATCATTGACCAATGCACGAGCAATACAAACTCTTTGTTTTTGTCCCCCAGATAAGTCATTTGCTTTGTTACTTGCTTTATCTGCTAATTCAACAGATTCTAAGGCTTCCAATCCTTTTTTATCACGCTCTTTTTTACCCATTCCTGCAATTTTTAATGGTAAAGTCACATTATCTAAAACCGTTTCCTGAGGATTCATAAAGAATTGTTGAAAAACAAAACCAAACGTTTGATTTCTTAAATAATTTAATTCTTTTTTCTTTAACTGCTTAATATCTTTATCTAAAATTTGGATTTCTCCACTTGATGGCTGATCTAACAAAGCTAAAATATGCATCAATGTTGATTTACCTGAGCCACTTTTACCAATAATCGCGACAGATTCACCTTCTTCTATTTTTAGGTTAATTCCTTTTAATGCTTCAAAATAAGAAGAACCTGTTCCATAATTCTTTCTTAACCCACTCACTTCAACTACCGACACAAAGCATTCCACCTTTCAAATCTCTATGACATGATTATTCCACTTTTTCAAATAATTTTCATCAACCTAAAGCCGTATTTCTTAATAATCCTTTAAGATGAGTCCACTGAATAACGATAAAATATTTTATGCATATTTTGCACGAAAAGTGAATATTAATTTATTTAATCCCACTATAAATAATAACTATAAGAAAACTGTTGCATATTTTATCAATTTTACGTATAATACAAAACAATACTTAACCCAAACTAATTAAAAAGGAGATTTGCACATGTCATCATTTATGAAAAAGTTTTTCAGTTGGTTTTCACTCGCACTATTTATTTTTACTCTAGGATCGCAAACAACGCGCGCAGCAGAAGTTGATGAAACCATGCGGCGAATCGAAGAGAAAAAAAAATTAGTCGTGGGCGTTTCTGCTGATTATGCGCCATTAGAATTTCATGCTACCGTAGATGGTAAAGATAAAGTTGTTGGTATCGATATTTCTATTGCTCAAAAAATAGCAGATGATTTAAATGCTAAGTTAGTTATTCAAGAATTTGGTTTTGACGCGTTAATGGGAGCCTTAAAAACAGGTAAAGTGGATATGGTCATCTCTGGTATGACGCCAACCCCTGAACGTTTGCAAGAAGTTGATTTTTCTGACTCTTATATGGAAGTTGAACAAAAAGTCATTGTTCGAAAAGAAGATCAGGATAAATTAAAAACAGTAGAGGATTTTAATGGAGTTAAAGTAGGCGCGCAGAAACAGAGTATTCAAGAAGAACTTGCGCAAGATCCTTTAGCAGCCGATGTTGTTTCCTTACAAAAATTACCAGATATTATTTTACAATTACAAAATAAAAAAGTGGATGCTGCTGTTGTTGAAGGACCTGTTGCTGAAGCTTATTTACAACAAAATAAAGATTTAGTTTTTTCAAAGGTAAAATTTGAAGGAGTTGACAAAAAAAATGCCATCGCCCTTCAAAAAGAGCGTCCTAAATTTTTAGCTGCAATTAATGCATCCTTAAAAACAATTAATGACGATAATTTAATTGAAGGCTATAAAAAAGAAGCGGCTAGTCATATGTTTAAAAAAGAATCTTTCTTTGATAAATACAAAAATTACTACCTAACAGGAATGGGCTATACTATTTTTCTTGCGCTCATCGGTGTGCTTTTTGGTGCCGTTCTAGGTTCACTGCTTGCGTTGATGAAACTATCAAAAAACAAACTATTACGTTGGCCGGCGATTGCTTATATTGAATACGTCAGAGGAACGCCGTTGCTTGTTCAAATTTTCTTAGTCTTTTTCGGTTCAAATGTCGTTGGTTTAGATTTATCCGCTTTAAGTGCTAGCTGCTTAGCTCTTGCCTTAAATAGTGGCGCTTATGTTGCTGAAATTGTACGTGCTGGTATTAATGCTGTTGACATTGGCCAAACAGAATCTGCTCGTTCATTAGGAATGAATCCAAATCAAACCTTACGTTATATTATCATGCCACAAGCCATTAAAAATATTTTACCTGCCTTAGGAAATGAATTCGTGACCGTTATTAAAGAATCTTCTGTCGTCTCAGTTATTGGCGTTTCCGAATTAATGTTCCAAGCAGGAGTCGTTCAAGGGTCTAGTTTTAAACCCTTCTTGCCTATTGTGATTGCATCTATGATTTACTTTTTCTTAACCTTTACTTTATCGCGTTTACTTGGTGTTGCTGAAAGGAGAATGAATGCTCATGCTTAAAACAAATAAATTAACTAAAAAGTTTCAAAAAAATGAGGTTCTCAAAGGAATTGATTTGTCCATTCAGCAAGGAGAGGTAGTTGTCATTATTGGCCCTTCTGGTAGTGGTAAAAGTACGCTTTTAAGATGTCTTAATCTTTTAGAAACTCCGACATCTGGACAAGTTTTATTTGAAGATAAACCATTACTCGATAAAACAACCGATATTAATCAAGTCCGTCAAAAAATGGGAATGGTTTTCCAAAGTTTTAATCTTTTCCCACATAAAACGGTTTTAGATAATTTAACGATCAGTCCCATCAAAGTCAAAAAGCAACCTTTAGCCGAGAGTGAAGTATTGGCCCATCAACTTCTTGAAAAAGTGGGTTTATCGGATAAGGCTAACGCCTATCCAAACTCACTCTCTGGCGGGCAACAACAACGGGTCGCTATCGCTCGTGCTCTGGCTATGGAACCAGATGTTATGCTTTTTGATGAACCAACTTCTGCGCTCGACCCTGAAATGGTTGGCGAAGTACTAACCGTGATGAATGACCTCGCTCATGAAGGAATGACAATGGTCGTTGTGACACATGAAATGGGCTTCGCTAAGGAAGTCGCTGACCGTGTTATCTTCATGGCAGATGGTGTTATTCAAGAAGAAGGAACACCCGAACAAATTTTTGATCACCCGAAAATTCAAAGAACACAAGATTTCTTGAAAAAAGTCTTATAAAAGGAGATAACCTGATATGGATGCCAGTTATTTAGCCCAATTTTATCAAACACCTCATGAGACTTTATTGATGGATTTTATTAAACAAGCGACTGAACAGGAAAACTTGCTTGATCTTTCGATTGGCGATCCTGATTTAACCACGCCGAACGAGATTATTCAAGCCGCTTTTGCCGATGCTCAAAAAGGACACACTCACTACACCGCAGCGGATGGAAGTGCTGAATTTATTGAAAGTATTCTCAATTTTTATCAAAGATACTATCAGCTGACTTTTTCAAAAAAACAAGTTCGAGCAACGGTTGGTGCTCTACATGGAATGTATTTAACTCTTCAAGTTTTACTAAATCCTGGGGATGAAGTCATTATTCACGAACCTTTCTTCTCACCTTATGAAACTCAAATTATCGAAGCCGGTGGGACGCCTATTATTGTACCAACCTTTGCTGAAGATCAATTTGAACTAGATCCCAAACGTTTGGAAGCAATGATTACACCACAAACGAAGGCTCTAATCATTAATTCACCAAACAATCCAACTGGAGCTGTTTTTAGTAAAACAACACTCGAAGCGATTGCTAATCTTGCTAAAAAACACGACTTTTTTATTTTAAGTGATGAGGTTTATGAAGCTTTTTGCTTTCAAGAGGCTTTTATGCCAATGGCACGCTTAGCACCCGAACATACGATTACTTTTGGTAGTTTTTCAAAAGCATTTGCAATGACGGGTTGGCGAATTGGTTATATGATTGCTCCTGACTATATTAATGATGCCTGTCGGTTGTTAAATGAAGATGTCACTTATTCTGCTCCTAGTATTTCACAACAAGCGGGAATTTATGCCCTAAATCATTATGAGAAATTGGTTCCGCCACTCGTTTCAACTTATGAAAAACGGCTGCGTTATGTTGAAGAACAAGTGCAGCAAATTTCGTTTTTTGAGATGCAACCTTTGAAAGGAAGTCTCTACGCTTTCATTAATATCGAAAAATCAGGGTTATCCTCTGTTGCTTTTGCAAAAAAACTATTAACAGAATGTGGCGTACTAGTCATCCCAGGAAAAGCCTTTGGAATTAGTGGAGATGGACATATTCGTTTAGCAGCCACTCAATCGATGGCTGTTCTTGAAAAAGCTTTCCAACGAATTAAATTATTATCCTTTTAAAAAAGAGCTTACCGGCTAGTAAAGTCGGTAAGCTCTTTTTTTAAGTTTGATGACAAATAACTGTTTCTTGTTCGATTAATTTATGAGGGATAATCACGCGTTTTTTAATAGCATCCGGTGCTTTCAATTGGATTAAAAATTCTTCAATCGCTGTTTTCCCCAGTAACTGTGTATTAATATCTAATGACGTAATGTAGGGATGGATGAGTGTCGTAAATATGGATGAGTTAAAACTAATGAGTGATAAATCATCGGGTACTTGATAGCCTAAATAATTCAACATTTGAATCAAACGCAAAGCAAACATATCATCAATAGCTAAACAAGCCGTTGGTTTTAAGTCGGTCATTAAAGTACTAAATTCACTATAATCCGTCGTTGCAATTAAGGTGATTTCTGGATGTTGTGGTAAATCAAATTCTTTCAGCGCTTTTAAATAGCCCTCAAAGCGTTCGACAACAAAATTCTCTTGACGATTATTGGTGACAAAGATAATTTGTTGATGTCCTTTTTCAATCAAATGTCTGGTTGCTGTATAACCTAATAATTGATTATCATTATCGACACAACTTGCCTCATTACTATATTTATAAGCATTACCAATAATTGTAAAAGGAACCTTCATTTGAACCAAATAATCCAAAACTGGATCTTTTTCCTTCACATACAATAAGACAAAACCATCCACCCTTTTCTGACGATACATTAATTCAACACTCTCTAGTAATTCCTCCTGCGTACTCCCCGAAGCCATTGCAACTGTTACTTTTTGCTTCCGAGCCTCTTCATTCATTGCACTCATCACTTCAAGATAAAAAGGATTACTTTGACGTTCTTTAGAATCCATTACCGGTAAAATCACACCAACCGTATTGGCAAAGTTTTTAGCTAGATTTTGTGCCGCAATATTCGGAACATAACCTAAACGAGCCATCGCTTTACGAACTCGTTCCTTCGTTTCTTTTGAAATACTAGGGTGATCTTGCAATGTTCTAGAAACAGTCGACGGCGCAACACCAACTTCTTTTGCAACATCCTTAATTGTAACACTCATCCTTTTTCTTTCCCTTCCATGTAACCACCTATTTAAATCTTCAGATCAATCATTAAGCCAAAATGATCACTCACAATCGGACCATTAATTCCATCTAAAACGACCGCAGATAGAGCGACTTCGCTTGTTTCTGGAACTAAAATATAATCCAAACGCATCGCTTCATGCGCTTCTTTATCGTGCCAACCATCAATTATTTTACCAACAGTCATCTCTCCTTTGCGTTCTTGAGCTATCGCATAACTATCTGTAAAATGCTTTTGCATTAAAGTAAAACTTTCCTTTTCAAGATAACTCGGGGCATTAAAGTCCCCCATCAACAAGGTTGGGATTTCCTCTTTAAATCCTGCCAAAGTTTGTTGCCATTCATATTGAAAGCCAGTATCTTCTTCGCCTGTCCACCAAGAGTAATGACAACTTAACACTCGATAAACCTGACCATCTGCTAATGTTCCAATTGCTTGAATTTGTTTCCGTGTATGATAATCCTTCTTTTCATCCATCGGTGAAACAAGTAAACTCGAAGCAATAAAAGGGGTCTTAGATAGTAAAGCAACTCCTTCATGAAAACGCTCGTAGCCTATGTGACTGCAAGTCCAACTCCAATAGTAATCACGACCCAACTCTTGCAAGCGCTCTGCTAACATTAAAACAAAATTATCGACCTTAATGGCTAGATTTTCTTGCTTTGAAGCACAGTAAAAATCATCAGGTATCACATCTTCAGCTTCAAGAGATTGGTTCACCTCTTGCAAAGCAATCCAATCAAAATCTTGTGACAAAATAAACTGAGCCACGTTCTCTAATTTTTCTAGAGGAGCCTCCTCCATCCAACTGTGAGTATTTAAGGTTAAACATTTCATTTTGTGTTTGACTCCTCTTTCTTGACTTTAATATTGAACATTACCAATGACTTTTTTCTCAACTTGTTGCCCTAATTTAATTAAGTTAACTTTATCTATTCTATCACTATTTGTGAATACTACAATGATTGATGTACCTTTGCCTTCTGCTTTAACTTTTCCCCAATCACAGGTTGCTAACACCTCTCCTTGTATCACCTCTTGGCCTTCTTTCACTCTTATATCGAAAGCAGTTTCTTTTAATTCAACTGTATCAATTCCCATGTGAATTAGAATTTCTAAGCCATCCACTGTTTTCAAACCAATCGCATGTTTTGTTGGGAAAATCGTAACAACTGTCCCGCTCATTGGTGCCACAACATCATTGGCTGTTGGATTAACCGCAAATCCATCACCTAACATTTTTTGTGAGAAGACTTGATCGTCAACTTTTTCTAAAGGAATCACATCTCCTGTAGCCACAGCGACTAAATCTGCTGTTTGATTTCTCTTTGTTGTTTCAAGTTCTGCTTCGGGTATTGGTTGAACAACTGTCGTTTCTGGTATTTCTGTTCCCGAATCTAATAAATCTTGAATATCCGATTTTATCACATCTGCTTTAGGTCCGTAAACCGCTTGAACGCCATTATCTTTCATAATTAAGCCCATTGCTCCAGCTTGCTTCCAAGCAACTTCATTCCCCACTAGATTTCTGTCACGAACAGTCACACGCAATCGTGTCATACAGGCATCCACGTCAACAATATTTTGTTTACCACCTAATAAATTGATAATTGAAACAATTTGCGGATCAAGCTCACCGGCTTTAACCATCGTCTTTGTTTCACCAGTATCTGCACCATCATAGTTACCATTTCGGCCCGGTGTCGCATAATTAAATTTCTTAATCAAGAAACTTGATAAGAAGTAAGTCAGCACACCATAGATAATAACAACGACAATAAAATTAATTAAATCCCGACCTAATCCTGCTTTTAAGGCAATCGGAACACGTGTTAAGAGTTCAATATTTCCAAATGAATGGAGTCTTAAATTAATAATGTCAGCCATAGCAAATGCCGTTCCTTGCAAGAGCGCATAAACGACATACAACGGCACAGCCGCAAACATAAACATAAATTCTAAAGGCTCAGTCACCCCTGTTAAAAAGACAGCTAATGCCGCAGAGACATACATTGATTTGTATTGATGACGTTTATCTGCATCAACATTACGATACATAGCCAAAGTCAAGCCCATTAAAATACCAGTGGCGCCAATCATTTGCCCTACTTTAAAACGTGCTGGCGTCCAATGATTTAAAACATAGTTATATTGTTCCATATTACTTGGATCATATAAGTTAACCAAATCTGTTGCCCAAGCCAACCATAATGGATCTTGGCCATAAACAAAGGTTCCTGCGTTCACTCCCGATAGTATTTCATAGGTCCCACCCAGTTGAGTATAATTTATTGGTATCGTTAACATATGATGTAAACCAAAGGGAAGTAACAAGCGTTCCAAAGTTCCATATAAGAAAGGCGCTAAAATCGGCGCACTATCTTGTGATTGAGCAATCCATAATCCGAAATTATTAATACTTGCTTGGATTGTTGGCCAAACGACTGCCAATATCAACGAAATAATCACAGACCATAAAATCACAACGAAAGGAACAAAACGTTTTCCATTAAAAAAAGATAACGCATCTGGTAACTTACGATAATTATAATATTTATTATAAGCCATTGCACCAACAAAACCTGCGATAATCCCTACAAACACTCCCATATTTAGCGCTGGTGCTTCTAAAACACTCGTAAAAAAACCTTTAATCATGATTTTCGTACCAAATAGCGTATGAGTAAAAGCTTTTTCATCCAATAACATTTCATTCGTAACTCCGAAAATCGCTCCGGTGATACGGTTGATTAAAATAAAGGAAATACCTGCAGCAAATGCTCCTCCTGCACGTTCCTTCGCCCAACTCCCACCAATAGCTAATGCAAAAAGAATATGTAAATTACTAATAATTGCCCAACCAATATTTTCTATTACACCACCAGTCGTCACTAACGGAGCTAGCTCGGGACTAATTAACGGGATTGTTTTTCCAATACTAATCATCAACCCTGCTGCTGGCATTACGGCAACAACTACCATTAATGCTTTACCGAACTTCTGCCAAAATTCAAAACTAAATATCTTTTTCATTATTTCACCTTCTTCGTATATTCCGATTACTTCTTAACGCAATCGGTTGCATTAAACAGTATATTCCCTATTTTTAAAGTTGTAAACAACCTTTCTCCATCTTCTATAAATTGTTACCAGTAACATCTTTTCTATTTTATCGTTTAACTATTGCTTTCGCAAACGTTTGCGTTTATGATGAAAACGAAAAGAGTTTAAGGAGGAATTATAAAGTGAAACATTTAAAAAGATTATTCAACACAGATCCCTGGATTTTAAGCACAGATCAACTTCATCTAGATGATATTCGCCTACAAGAATCATTAACCAGTATCGGTAACGGTTATATGGGCATGCGTGGTAATTTTGAAGAAGGTTTTAGTAAAGATCATCATCAAGGATCTTACTTAGCTGGTATTTGGTATCCTGATAAAACTCGTGTCGGTTGGTGGAAAAATGGCTATCCTGACTATTTTGGAAAAGTCATTAATTCAATCAACTTTATTGCAATGGATCTTTACATTAATGAGACAAAAATTGATTTAGCGACGCTTCCTGTAGAAAACTTTTATCAAGCACTTGATATGCAACACGGGCTTTTATCTCGTCGCTTCACGGTTAAGTTAGGTCAAGTCACTGCTGAAATTTCTTTTGAGCGTTTTTTAAGTATCGTGACTAAAGAATTAGGTGTGATTGAACTTAAAATCACTCTTTTAGAAGGCGATGCCACTGTTAAAGTTGTCTCTAAATTAGATAATAATGTTCAAAATGAAGATAGTAATTATGAAGAAATGTTTTGGAATGAGCGCCAAATTGGAACCTCTGCTCAAGGCTATGCTTTTGTAACCACACAAACCATTCCTAATAATTTCGATATTGAACAGTTCTCAATTACAGCAATGATGTCTCATGAAGCAACCATCAAAAGTCAAGCTGAACAAACATTTGAACCTCTTCTAGCAAGTGAAACTTTTGCTTATGAACTAACTAAAGGTGACACATTAGAACTAACTAAAAAAGTAATTATTATTACTAGTCGTGATATTCCTGAGACAGAACAAGTCAAAACAGCAGAAAAACTAATGGAAACAATCAATGCAACACCAATCACTACTCAGAAAGAAAATCATCAGGCTGAATGGAAAAAACGCTGGGAACTATCCGACGTTGTGATTGAAGGTGACGCCGAAGCACAACAAGGGATTCGTTTTAACCTTTTCCAATTATTTTCAACTTATTATGGTGAAGATGAACGTTTAAACATTGGTCCGAAAGGATTTACCGGTGAAAAATATGGGGGTGCTACTTATTGGGATACCGAAGCTTATGCTGTTCCTTTATATTTGGCTTTAGCAGATCCTAGTGTCACTAAAAACCTCTTAAAATATCGTCACAATCAATTACCACAAGCACAACATAACGCACGTCAACAAGGTTTGAAAGGTGCCCTTTACCCGATGGTGACCTTTACTGGCGTTGAGTGTCATAACGAATGGGAAATTACCTTTGAAGAAATCCATCGGAATGGTGCGATTGCTTATGCGATTTATAATTATACCAATTATACTGGTGATACTGAATACTTACAAACGGAAGGGTTAGAAGTTTTAGTTGAAATTGCTCGTTTTTGGGCTGATCGTGTTCATTATTCTAAACGGAATCAAAAATACATGATTCATGGTGTAACCGGTCCAAATGAATATGAAAACAATGTCAATAATAACTGGTACACGAATCTAATTGCTACCTGGGTTCTAAAATATACTTTGGAAGCTTACCGTTCTTTTGAGGACGTTACAACTGTCAAAATTGAAACTAAAGAAGCAGAAAAATGGGAAGAAATCATCGCAAATATGTATTACCCAACAGATGAAGAACTCGGTGTTTTTGTTCAACATGATACTTTCTTAGACAAAGAATTGATGCCTGTCACTGATTTAGCAGCTGAGGATGTGCCTTTAAATCAAAATTGGTCTTGGGATCATATCTTACGTTCATGTTTTATCAAACAAGCAGATGTCTTACAAGGAATTTATTTCTTTAACAATCAATTTTCAATAGAAGAAAAACGCCGCAACTTTGATTTCTATGAGCCAATGACGGTTCACGAATCTTCGCTTTCACCATGTATCCATTCAATTTTAGCAGCTGAATTAGGCTTAGAAGAAAAAGCAGTTGAAATGTATCAAAGAACCGCACGTTTGGATCTAGATAATTACAACAATGATACAGAAGATGGCTTACATATCACGTCAATGACTGGTAGCTGGTTAGCTATCGTCCAAGGTTTCGCACAAATGAAAACCTTTGATGAAAGTTTAAGCTTTGCTCCTTTCCTACCTTCTCAGTGGGATAAATATGCTTTCCATATTACTTATCGCGGTCGTTTACTCCATATTACGATTAATAATGATGTCACAGTACGCTTACTAGAAGGGCAGCCTTTAGAAATAACAATTTACAACCAAGCTTATTCATTAGAAACAAAAATAACAGTTCCCTTAAAAAAATAAATTGATTTAATTTAAAAGCAAAAGAACTGTGTCAGACTCTCCTCGTTTGATACAGTTTTTTTCCAAAGGAAGGATGATTAGAATGTTTAAAGGTGTTTTATTTGATTTAGATGGTGTCATTACGGATACTGCGGAATATCATTACCACGCATGGAAAAAACTGGCAAATGACTTAGGAATTGACATGGATAGAGAGTTTAACGAAAAACTTAAAGGTGTTAGTCGTGAGGATTCTTTACGTCTTATTTTAGAACATGGCAAACAAACAGAGTCTATTTCAACAGAAGAATTTACCAGACTGGCTAAAGAAAAAAACGAAAATTATATTGAGATGATTCAAAGTTTTTCTGGCAAAGATATCTTCCCTGGTATTTTAAACTTACTAAAAGAATTGAAAGAGAATAATATCAAAATAGCCCTTGCTTCTGCAAGTAAAAACGGGCCTATGCTTTTAGATAAAATGCAAATTAGTGATTACTTTGATGCGATTGTTGATCCCGCTTCTGTCCCTGCTGGTAAACCAGCTCCTGATATCTTCATTGCTGCCGCTAAAGCTTTAGGTTTAAAAGATGATGAATGTATTGGTATCGAAGATTCTCAAGCTGGGATAGCAGCAATTAAAGCAAGTGGTGCTTTTCCGATTGGTGTTGGTCAGGCAACTGATTTAGGTAGTGACATTATCTTAGTTGACAAAACAGATCAATTGACCTACGCTTTTCTTAAAACGACTTGGAGTGAGTAACATGATTAAGTATTCAATCAAAAAAGATCCAGCAACTAATATTGATTTTATTACTTTAGAAAATGGAACACTAAAAGCGACTTTTCTAAATTTCGGCGCTCGAATGTATGAATTTTTCGCGCCTGATAAAAATGGTCTTTCCGAAAATATTTTTCTAAGCATTCAACCCAAATATCTCTTAGACGATCCAGCTCAATTTGGTGCCCTTGTTGGCCCTGTTGCTGGTCGTATAAAAAAAGGGCAATGGAAAGAACATCAATTTGAACTGAATAATGGTCAAAATCATTTACATGGCGGTTCAAAAGGATGGTGGAACCAATTTTGGGATTATCAAGTTGAAGAACACGAAAAAAGTATCTCTGTCACTTTCAAGCTGATTGATACTAGCTCTGGTTATCCTGGTCCAATTAAAATAAGTAATACTTACGAATTAACGACAGATGCGATTATCATGACGACACATTGCATCTCTGATCAGGATACTATCGTTAATCCGACAAACCATGTTTACTTTAATTTATCAGGCAATGCAAAACGGGACATTACCTCACATATTTTACAAATCAATGCTCGCAAATTATTAGAAACAGATACAGAGCTAATCCCAACTGGCCAAGTCTTACCAGTTGCCGGTACACCTTATGATTTTTCAAAAGGAAACTCTTTAAAGGAGGCTCTCATCAAGATCCCTGCTGGAATTGATGATGCTTTTTGGTTAGACGATAAAAGTCCTCAAATTATTTTATCCGAACAAGAAAGTGGACGAAGAGTTACCATCTCTGGAAATCGTCAAGCAGTTGTTGTCTTTACAGCTACTGGACTCGATTTAGATTTACCCATGACTTTTGGTGACAACATGCATTCTCAAGCTGGAATTGCACTTGAAACTCAAGAACTTCCTGATATCGTAAACCATCCGGAATGGGGCTCGATTGACCTCAAAAACAGTGAAGAAAAAGTTTTTCAAACCATTTATCAAGTCACTACTTTTTAAATAAATTAATCCTCCGCTTTTTTATCGGAGGGTTTTTAAAATTCTTTTTTCACAAACTGATGTCTTCACTGTTCATTTTTTAACTAAAAAAACAAGTAACGTTAAATAATTCTAGTTTTTTTCACAAAGTTGGTTAGAGATAACGACCGTCATTCACAAGCATAATAATCGTCACTACTCCTTCTCTTTGCTATATTTTTCGTAGGTCACATGGTTATGCTCGTTTGTGATACTTTGAATTAAATGAGGTTGAAATATATGAAAGTTGTTGTCGTTGGGTGTACCCATGCAGGTACATCGGCTGTTAAACAAATTGTCGCTCAACATCCAGATGCTGAGATTACTATCTATGAACGAAATAATAATATCTCTTTCTTATCGTGTGGTATTGCTCTTTATGTTGGCGGTGTCGTTAAAAACCCTGAAGAGTTATTTTACTCAAATCCTGAGGAGTTAACTTCTCTAGGTACTACTGTAAAAATGGAGCATAATGTGATAGCCATTGATACGGTCAAACAAACCGTAACTGCTGAAGATTTAAAGACTGGTCAACAAGAAACAGTAGCTTACGATAAATTAGTTATGACGACAGGTTCATGGCCAATTGTCCCACCTATTCCTGGTATTGATTCTAAACATGTCTTTTTATGTAAAAACTATAATCAGGCAAATGAAATAATCAAACATTCGGCTGAAGCTAAAAAAATAGTCGTTGTTGGTGGTGGCTACATCGGTATCGAGTTAGTAGAAGCTTTTATTGAGAATGGCAAAGATGTTACTTTAATTGATGGTGTCGATCGAATTTTAAATAAGTACCTTGACCAACCATTTACAGATATTCTAGAACAAGAACTTGTGGAAAAAGGAGCGACTTTAGCCCTTGGTGAAAATGTACAAACGATTGAAGAAACAGCAAATGGCGTTGTCGTAGCTACTGCTTCTCAGCATTTCGAAGCGGATATGGTGATTATGTGTGTTGGTTTCAAACCGTCAACTGAACTACTACAAGGGAAAGTTGAGATGTTACCTAACGGCGCTATTATCGTCGATGAGTATATGAAAACAAGCGTTCCCAGTATTTTTGCAGCTGGAGATAGTGCGGTCGTTCATTATAATCCGACACAATCACATCGCTATATTCCCTTAGCAACTAACGCTGTTCGTCAAGGTCTACTAATCGGCGCTAACTTAAAAGAAGATCGTTTAGCTTATCGTGGTACTCAAGGCACTTCTGGTCTTTATCTTTTTGGTTGGAAAATTGGATCAACAGGACTGACCTTAGAAAGTGCACGTGCTGAAGGTTTAGATGTCGATGCCGCTTATCTTGAAGATAACTATCGGCCTGAATTCATGCCAACAACTGAAAAAATAACGATGCAACTCGTTTATGAGAAAGAAAGCAAACGCATTGTTGGCGGACAATTAATTTCAAAATACGATATTACACAATCGGCCAATACACTCTCTTTGGCGATTCAAAATCAAATGACGGTCGAAGACTTAGCAATCACAGATTTCTTCTTCCAACCTCATTTTAATCGTCCTTGGAACTATTTAAATCTTTTAGCTCAAGAAGCTTTAAAAAAATAATGAGATAAAGAGGCTGTTCTTTTGGAATCAGCCTCTTTATCTCATTAAATAACCGTTTTTTAGTTTTTAAAAGAATGAATCGGTGCCGGAATACGACCACCTCGTGCGATAAAATCAGAAGAACCATATTTATTAATTGGCATCACTGGAGCACGACCTAATAAACCACCAAACTCAACCATTTCACCTACTTTTTTACCAAAAGCTGGAATCAAACGTACGGCCGTTGTTTTATTATTAATCACACCAATAGCAGCTTCATCAGCAATCATAGCTGAAATCGTTGCTGCTGAGGTTTCACCTGGAATGGCAATCATATCTAGTCCAACCGAACAAATTGCTGTCATCGCCTCTAGTTTATCCAATGACAAGGCACCATTATTAACTGCATTGATCATCCCAATGTCTTCTGATACAGGAATAAAAGCACCTGATAAACCACCTACATGACCACAAGCCATGACGCCCCCTTTTTTCACTGCATCATTTAATAAAGCTAGTGCTGCGGTTGTTCCATGAGTACCTACTGATTCTAAGCCCATCTCTTCTAAAATATGACCCACCGAATCACCGACAGCAGGGGTTGGGGCTAGTGACAAATCGACAATTCCAAAAGGAACATCCAACTCTTTAGACGCTAACTGACCTACTAACTGCCCCATGCGCGTGATTTTAAATGCCGTTTTCTTAACCGTTTCGGCCACAACATCAAAGGATTCACCTTTGACTTTTTCTAAGGCTCTTTGAACGACTCCAGGACCACTGACACCAACGTTAATCACACAATCGGCTTCACCTACTCCATGAAAGGCACCGGCCATAAAAGGATTATCTTCAACAGCATTTGCAAATACAACTAATTTAGCACAGCCCATATCAGATTGATTGGCTGTTTCTTTAATGATTTCACCCATCTCTTTAACTGCATCCATATTAATACCAGATTTTGTACAACCGATATTGACAGAAGCACACACGCGGTCAGTCTTAGCCAATGCCTCTGGTATCGATTGAATCAAGAGATGATCACCTTTAGTATAGCCTTTTTGAACCAGTGCTGAAAAACCACCCACAAAATCAACACCGATTTCTTTCGCTACTTTATCTAACACTTCAGCAAACATTACATAATCATCAACCTCACTCGCTCCTGCAACAATTGCAATCGGAGTAACAGATACTCTTTTATTGATAATTGGAATACCATACTCTGCTTCAATTTTTTGAACAACTTCAACCAAGCGACCTGCTTTTGTCTTTATCTTTTGATAAATCTTTTCACACGCCTTCTCAGCATTTGCATCAATACAATCTAAAAGTGATATTCCCATTGTCACTGTCCGAATATCCAATTTTTCTTCCTCAATCATTCTAATCGTTTCGACTACTTGATTTATTTCCATATCCTTAGATTCCCCCTCTATAATTGATGCATCGCTTGAAATAAGTCTTCTCTTTGTAAACGAATAGTAACCCCTAATTTCTTTTCAAGCTTTTTAAATTGTGTTTGCGCTTCAGCAATATCAACTGTTGAATCTGTTATATCGACCATCATCATCATCGTGAAATTTTCTTCCATAATCGTTTGAGAGATATCTAAAATATTAATATTTAATTCTTGCAATAACTGACTAACACTGGCAACAATCCCAACTTTATCCATTCCAATAACCGTTAAAATAGCTTTCATCTCGTGACCTACCTTTTCATTTTTATTCATTGTAGCATATTTTGTGAGAGGTTTCGCAAATAAAAAAATACCCTTAAAGTAGTTTTCCACTTGCATGATGAAATACAAAATAAAATGATCCGAATATAAATTAAAGCACTAAAACAGAGCTTTCATACTCTACTTTAGTGCTTTAGCTTATTCTATTTTTTAAAAATGGAGAACGGTTTGCTTTTCATGTGCTTCGAAGATTGACTCAATTAGTTTCAGAATCGTCATTACTTCTGTATTTTTAACAATTGGAGTCGCTCCATTGCGAATACAATCATAAAAATTAGCATAAATCTCATCAAAATCAGCCGTTATTTTAGGTAATGGTAAGGTGGTAGTCGCCTCTTCTGATGGCGGTGCCATCGTCTTCGTCAAACCTTGTCCAGCTTGAATCGGTGTTAAATTATGATGGTCAATTTCCCCTGTCTGTTTAACCAAACGACCTGACAAATCCCAATCTTCAATAATTGCTGTTCCTTCAATTCCTTTAGCATACCAACGAGGGAGCTTAACAAAATTAGAAGTCCCGACTTCAATTAAAGCACGCACACCATTTTCAAAGGTTAAATAGGTTATAAAACCATCATCGACTTCATCACCTAAAACAAAACTCAAATCAGCTGCCACACTCTTAACAGGACTATCGACCATAAATAGCATTTGGTCAAGCAAGTGAACGCCCCAATCAAGTAACATACCTCCACCTTGTTCTTTTAGATGACGCCAATCACCAGGGATTCCATTTGCACCATGAACACGTGATTCAAGTTGGAATAAATCCCCAATTGATTTATTTTGATATAACTCACGAATAATTAAGAAGTCATCATCCCAACGGCGATTTTGATGAACCATAAATGTTTTATTTTCTTTTTCAGCAACCGCCAAGACACTTTCAAGTTCATCACTTGACATCATAACTGGCTTCTCACACATAACATGTTTGCCTGCCTTTAATGCTGTAACAGCTAAATCATGATGTGAATCATTAGGTGTTGCGATTAAAACGGCTTCGATTTTTTTATCAGCTAACGCTTCTTCCAACGTTTCATAAACGTTAAAGCCTTCTGACTGAGCAGCACTTCTTTTTTTAGAATCGATATCATACACACCAAAAACATTGACATTTTCAGCTTCTTTAATCAATCCACGTGCATGATAACTACCCATTCCTCCAAAACCAATAACTAGCATTTCGAGTTGTTTCATTCTTAATTTCCCCCAGATTTTAAAAGTTGTTTACGCCCACCACATCTCAGAAGGTTGCTCTTTAATCATAATAGAACGTAAATTAGTCACCGCACGTCCAAAGCCTTCTTCAATCGACATAATTGGATCTTCGTGTTCGATACTTAAAACATAGTCATAATTGTATAAACGTAAAGCACTGATAATATTTGACCATTCTTCCATACTATGACCACAGCCTACCGAACGGAAAGTCCACGAACGCGTTTGAACATTGCTATAAGGTTGCATATCAGTCAGACCATACATATTGATATTTTCTTGATCTAAATAAGTATCCTTTGCATGGAAATGATGAATCGCATTCTCACGACCCAAAATTTTAATAGCACCCACTGGATCAATTCCTTGCCACCACATATGTGATGGGTCTAAGTTACAACCTATATTTTTTCCTGCAGCATCACGTAATTTCAACATTGTATATGGCGTATGTAACAAGAAACCACCATGTAATTCAATTCCGATTTTCACACCTGCTGTATCACATTCTTGATTAATTTCTTTCCAATAAGGAATTAGTTTTTTCTCCCATTGGTAGTTATAAATATCTGTATAGTCGGTTGGCCACGGTAAAACCGGCCAGTTAACACTCGTATCGGTTTCATTTCCTCCAGCAATTCCTGAGAAGCCATTCACAACTGGAACATTCATTAATGAAGCTAGCTTGATCGTCTTACGTAGTAATTCATCGCCTTCTTTTGCTTCAGCAGTTTTCGGTGAAATTGGATTATGATGGGCACTAAAGGCACTAATCCCTAAGCCTTTATCATCTAATTTAGCTTGATATTCTCGTCGAGCATCACTACTTACTAGTAATTTATCCACATCACAGTGGGCACTACCAGGTGAACCTCCCGTTCCAATTTCAACCATATCTAGCCCTTTTTCAGCTACTTTTTCAATCATTTCATCAAAATTCAAATTATTATATAATGGTGTAAATACGCCTAATTTCATCTTATTTCTACTCCTTTTTATAATTTTTCAAGTGGCTCATGATTTCCATAAGTCGGGTAAGTATTTTCAGTTGGATGACACCAATGAACCGCATTTTTAATCACACGTTGGACTTGTGGATTGTAATAAGAAGGATACGTTTCATGTCCCGGTTGGAAGTAAAAAATCTTACCATTTCCTCGGCGATAAGTGCAACCACCACGGAAAACTTCCCCACCTTGATACCAATTAATAAAAATTAATTCATCTGGTGCTGGAATATCAAAATGTTCACCATACATTTCTTCTCTTTCAAGTTCAATATATTCGCCAATCCCTTCAACAATCGGATGGCTTGGATTAACATTCCAAATACGGCATTTTTCATTAGCTTCACGCCATTTCAAATCACAACTGGTTCCCATTAATTTCATAAAAATTTTGGACATGTGTGCCGAATGTAACACAATTAAGCCCATTCCTTCAAGTACACGTTGATGGACACGGTTGACAATCTCATCTTGAACTTCATGATGCGCTAAATGCCCCCACCATAATAAGACATCTGTGTCATTTAAAACGTCTTCTGTCAAACCATGTTCAATTTCATCTAAAGTCGCTGTCCTGACTTTAAAATCATCTTTCAGAAAGTTTTTTAATTGATTATGAATACCTTCTGGATAAACTGATTGAACTTCTTTATCTGTCTTTTCGTGACGATATTCATTCCAAACTGTGACATTAATCATTTAATATCCCTCCTTATTTATCTAGAAAAACAGGTTGATTTGTTTTAGCTGATTTATAAATTGCCTCTAAAATTTCAGTGACGACTAAGGCTTCTTCTGGCTTAACGACTGGATCAGTATCCGTCAAAATCGCATTAATCCATGATTTAGCTTCAGTAACCGCTGGGTCAGAACCTTCACCATCATAAAAATCAACACCGCCCGTTTCTAATTCGACTTTACGCTCATAAAGTAAGCCCCGGTCCTCGCCGTTGATTGTCAATCCATCACGCATATCTGCTCCACCTTTTGTTCCTGATAATTCCGTTTGTGCTTCACCAACATTTAACGTATTCAATGCCCAACTTGACTCTAAAATAATAGTGGCTCCATTTTCCATCGTTATAAAACCAAATGCAGAATCTTCAACTGTAAATTTTTCAGGATCCCAAGGTCCCCAAGCATTCGCAGCATTTTTTGTTTTTGATAATTGATGATAGGTATTTCCTACAACATATTTTGGTTTATAGTTGTTCATCATCCATAAAGTTAAATCTAAAGCATGCGTTCCAATATCAATCAATGGACCTCCACCTTGCGCTTCTTCATCTAAAAAAACACCCCATGTCGGAACTGCACGGCGACGGATCGCATGTGCTTTTCCTAGGTAAATATCACCTAGTTCTCCATCCGCACAGACTTCATGTAAATACTCAGAATCTGTTCTAAAACGATTTTGATAACCAATAGTCAGTTTTTTTCCTGTTCTTTTACAAGCTTCTAACATTTGACGTGCTTCTTCACTCGTTTTTGCCATTGGTTTTTCACACATCACGTGCTTACCTGATTCCATACCTGCAATTGAAATCTCAGCATGTGAATTATTCGGTGTACAAACATGGACTAAATCAATCGTTTGATCTGCCAATAATTCTAAATAGTCAGTATAAACTTTAGCATCATTTGAACCATACTCTTCTTTTGCTTTTTCAGCACGTTCTTTCTCGATATCACAAAAAGCCACCATTTCGACTTCTTCTAATTTACTTAGCGCTGGCATATGTTTACCATTCGCAATACCACCACAACCAATAATCCCAATTTTTAATGTCATAAAAAAACCCCCATCACTTGTTTTGTTAAATTCATTCTACAAAACATTGATAAGGTTTTCTTCCTACAATCTTAGTTAATTATTCCCGATTATTGTCTTATGATATTTCAAAGGGGATAAACCAACTTGCTCTTTAAAAACATGATGAAATGTTTTAACACTATTAAATCCTGATCGTTCGGCCACTTCAATCATCGGGACTTTCTCATGCCCTAAAATATATTTAGCTTGATTAATTCGATACTCATTTAAAAACTGCATAAAGGTTTGACCCGTATTTTTTTTAAAAAATCTTGAAAAATAATAAGGACTAAAGCCAATATGCTTCGCGATTTCTTCCAAAGTCACTCCCTCGATATAATGGCTCTCAATATACGAAAAGATGGCATTCAAGCGCTCTAACGTCTCTTGGTGATGAACGGCTTCAACAAAATTTCCAAATTGCATTTTTTTTTCTTTTTTCGGAACTTTGCGATAATAGGTAACCAACCATTGATTCAAATAGCCAATTATCGCATACTCGTAACCTTGTTTTTTTTCTACCATTTCCTGTGCTAATCGAAGTAAGATATCAACCAAGTAGTCACTTACTTCATATGGCCAACGACGACTATGATTTTCTCCTTCTTCAAATAAACGAAGTAATTCATTCTCTTGGTATTCTTTTAAAAAAGTTTCTCTAAAAATGGAGAGATTAAATTGAAAAACTAAACGATTACTCCCTGGTGAGGCTAAAAAATAATGTGATTCACCACTTCCAAAAATAAAAACTTCACCCTTATGGACTTGAACCAATTGACCATCATAACCAATATTAACTGAACCTTCTAAAACATAAATAATCTCAATCTCTTTATGCCAATGAGGTGCAACAATAATTTCGCCCTCATTTTCAAATGAGCGAAAAGGAAAGGTTAATGGCCATTCTGGAAACTCTAAATATAAGCTCAAAGGCTCTTCCTCCTCTACTAAAAATCTTCTTCCTAAGTATAAGCTATTTTCACTTAAGAATAAAAAAAAAGCTTCTTGAAATAAGGAAATCCTTATTTCAAGAAAACTTTATTTAGCATAATCAACCGCACGAACTTCACGTACGACAGTAACTTTAATATGTCCAGGATATTCTAGTTCATCTTCAATTCGTTTTCTAACATCTCTGACCAAAAGAATAGCTTCATCATCTGAAACTTCTTCAGGTTTAACAAGAACCCGAATTTCACGACCCGCTTGAATAGCATAACTTGTTTCGACTCCTGGGAAATCATTTGCTATTGTTTCTAAGCGTTCTAAACGCTTAATATAATTTTCTAACGACTCACTACGAGCGCCTGGTCTAGCTGCTGACAATGCATCCGCGGCTGCAACCAAGACTGAAATAACTGAGGTAGCTTCTACATCACCATGATGAGAAGCAACTGCATTAATAACAACACTATTTTCTTTATATTTTGTTACTAATTCAGTACCAATTTCAACATGTGAACCATCTACTTCGTGGTCTAATGCTTTACCAATATCATGAAGTAACCCTGCTCGTCTCGCTAGAATTGGATCTTCTCCAAGTTCTTCTGCTAAGACACCAGATAATTTTGCAACTTCAATCGAGTGATTTAAAACATTTTGACCATAACTCGTACGGAATCTTAGGCGACCTAAAATCTTAATTAAATCTGGATGAAGTGAATGAATACCAACTTCAAACGCTGCGTTTTCACCATATTCACGAATACGCTCATCCATTTCTTTCTTAGATTTTTCAACCATCTCTTCAATTCGTGCAGGATGAATACGACCATCTTGAATTAATTTTTCTAAGGTCATACGTGCAATCTCACGACGGATTGGGTCGAAACCTGATAGAACAACTGCTTCTGGAGTATCGTCAATAATTAAATCGATACCTGTTAATGTTTCTAACGTACGAATATTACGACCTTCACGACCAATGATACGGCCTTTCATGTCATCATTAGGTAAACTAACAACGGATACAGTTAACTCAGAAACTTGATCGGCAGCACAGCGTTGAATAGCAAGTGACAACATATTTCTTGCTTTACGATCAATTTCTTCTTTAGCACGTTGGTTACTTTCTTTCACCAAAACGGCACGCTCATGTACTAATTCTTTTTCGGTTTCATCCATGATGATTGTTTCTGCCTCGGATTTTGTAAGAGCTCCAATTTCCTCTAACTTTTCTTTTTGTTGCTCTATGATCTCCGACACTTCTTTTTCTCGTTCATCAATCAATTGTTTTTTAGAATCAATTTTCTCTTCTTTATCTTCAAGCAAGCGTTCTTTCTTTTCTAAAGAGTCATCTTTGCGATCAAGGTTAGTTTCTCTTTGTAGCAAACGGTTCTCTTGATTTTTTATTTCTACTCTTTCTTCCTTCAGCTCACTTTCGATTTCTAAACGATAATTTTGATTCTGTTCTTTTGCTTCCAACAAGTACTCTTTTTGGAGAGTTTCAGCTTCTTTTTTAGCTTGTTTCAAAATTCCCGATGCCGTTTGGTTCGCATCAAGAATATTTTTCTCATGACGAGACTTTGCAATAAAATAGCCGATTGCTAGACCTACAATTAATCCGATGATAGTTATTGGAAGGAGTATCAGTGCTGATAATGTAACCAATAAAAACACCTCCATACTATCTTTATATTTAGTTGTGAACAAATAAATATAAGAAAAAAACTTAACCATTTTAAAATTGTATGAGTATAAAACTAAACCATACACTTAATATTCTAATAGTTGTGGAATGGAGTGTCAACTTAATAATTAGCTTTTGACGCAATAGATATCAACATTTCACTATTTCATATCATTTATAATAAAAAACGAGTGGTTTGACTGAACAAAACCACTCATTATGCACTATATCTTTTTGTCATCTAATTTTAAAGGTGAGTCTTCTTTGTTTTTTTCTTTACTTTTTTCTTTGCTTTTTGCTTTATCTTTTGTTTCAACTTTATCTTTTGTTTCAGCTTTTCCTTTAACTTCTTCTTCAACTTCTTCAGCTGGACCATCCATTTCATAAGCTAAACGAACTTTTCGATAGATTTCTTCCATCATCTCAGTATGTTCGACAAGATATTTCTTAGCATTTTCACGGCCTTGACCAATTCTTTCCTCTTGATAAGAATACCATGAACCACTCTTGTCGATAATATCTTTGTCTGATGCCATATCTAACAATTCGCCTTCTTGGGAAATACCAAAACCATACATAATATCGACTTCAGCAACTTTGAAAGGTGGCGCAACTTTATTTTTAACCACTTTTATCTTAGTACGGTTTCCAATAATGTCGGTCCCGATTTTTAGTTGTTCCGCACGACGAACTTCAATCCGAATCGTTGCATAGAATTTCAAAGCACGTCCACCAGGTGTAATCTCTGGGTTACCAAACATGACACCCACTTTTTCACGAATTTGGTTAATAAAAAGGGCAATTGTTTTTGTTTTATTGATTGTTCCAGATAATTTTCTCAAAGCTTGAGACATCAGACGAGCTTGTAACCCAACATGTGAATCTCCCATCTCACCATCAATTTCCGCTCTTGGAACGAGTGCTGCCACTGAATCAATAACAACAATATCAATCGCACCACTGGAAACAAGGGCTTCAGCAATACTTAAACCTTGCTCACCAGTATCAGGCTGTGAAAGTAATAATTCATCAATATCAACACCTAAAGCTTGAGCGTATTTAGGGTCTAGAGCATGTTCAGCATCAATAAAAGCTGCTGTGCCACCCTCTTTTTGAACGGCAGCAATGGCATGAAGAGCCACAGTAGTTTTACCTGAACTTTCAGGTCCATAAACTTCCACGATTCTTCCTCGAGGATAACCACCCACACCCAGTGCTGAATCCAAAGCTAACGAGCCAGTCGAAACTGTTGAAATTCGAGTATCAACTTTTTCACCTAACTTCATAATTGATCCTTTACCAAAATCTTTTTCTATTTTTTTCAAAGCGGTATCTAGCGCTATTTTTCTATTATCGGACATTAAAGGAGCCTCCTTTTATTTTCTCTCTCTGCTTTTTCTATCATACTTGCTTTATTTTAAAAAAGCAAGAAAAACACGAACAAATATTCGGTCTACAACATTTTTCTTAATAAATTTAAACCGTGTTTAACTGCGCCGTCGCGGATATAGCCGGGACTTCGACTAATAATAAACTCATCATGTTTTTCTCCAGCTGGCGTCATTAAAACTAATATAATAGTCCCAACTTCTTGACCTTCTTTTTTTTCTGGACCTGCATTGCCAACAAGAGCTAACGTATAATCCGTTTTAAAAAGAGTTTGCCCTGCTTTCGCCATTTTTTTTGCAGTCATTAAACTAATTTCACCATTTTCTTTCAATTCTTTTACTGATAGGCCTAATAAATTTTGATAACTCTCAGCTTGATAAACGGTCACACCTCCATAAAAAACTTGTTCACTCCCTGACACTTGAGCTAATCGTTTTTGAGCTTCGCCACCCGTCATTCCTTCTATAATTGATAGCGTCTGACCTTTTTTTATTAACTGTTGGATGACAACTTCTTCTAAACTCGTTTCCTCACCATAAGCATAAAAATAGTCACCCACTAGCTCGTTTATCTTGTTTTCCATTTCATCCAACAACTTATGGCAATCTTCATCAGTATCTCCACTCGCCGTCACGCGTAACATTACTTCATTAGATTTAGCATAAGGTGCTACGGTCGGATTCGTCTGACCTTTTAAAATCTCTTTTAGTTCTTCATCCAACTTAGATTCACCAATTCCGATAAAACGCAAATAACGAGAAACCAACTTATGATCTTGTGAAAAATGTTTTTTGAGTAAGGGAACTGCCTGCTCACACATCATTCCTTTCAGTTCACTCGGCGGACCCGGTAACAATAGATAACTTGTCGATTTTGTTTGATAAAAGCAACCACATGCAAGCCCTAATGGATTCTGAATCGCTTGGCCATTTTCAATCATCAAAGCTTGTTGGCGATTATTTTCAGACATTTCTCGTTTGGACTTCTCAAAAAAATCAAGAACCTTTTTTAAGGCTATTTCATCGTAAATCAAGGGTTCACCTAAAAATTTTGCCACAGTTTGTTTTGTTATATCATCTTCTGTCGGCCCTAGTCCACCACAAAGTATGATTAAATCACTCCTTTGTCGAGCTTGCTCTAAAACTTCTAATAATCGTTGCTGATTGTCTCCTACTACTTGTTGATAATACATATCCATTCCCAAATCAGCTAATTTTTGGGAGATGTAGGCTGCATTCGTATTGACAATTTGACCCAGTAAAATTTCTGTACCTATCGCAATAATTTCTGCTTTCATAATAACTTACTTCCTATCTTTAATATACGATTTATGTTCTCTTATATTTTAACATATCTATTTTTTTTCTGTTGCGCTCTCTTTTAATTCCCTTAATTTTTAAAATTTAATTTCTTTTTCATCCTTTCTTTTCCCTTTATATGATAAAATGACAGCGATGAAGAAACAGAACTTAAAGGAGGCTTTAAAAATGGCTCAATATAAGAGTGTCTTTGATATTATCGGTCCTATCATGATTGGACCGAGTAGCTCTCATACCGCTGGTGCGGCACGCATTGGTAAAATTGTCCGTAGTATTTTTGGCGAACAACCGGAGAAAGTCGATCTCTATCTTTATGAATCTTTTGCAAAAACTTATCGGGGACATGGTACCGACTTAGCTCTAGTTGGTGGACTACTTGGAATGGAGCCTGATGATGAACGTCTGCAAGATTCCTTAAAAATAGCGCACGAAAAAGGAATGGCCGTTTCTTTTATCCCTAAAAAAGAAAAGGCAGACCATCCCAATACAGTCAAAGTCGTCGTTAAATCAAATGAACGGACCCTTTCTTGTACGGGAATTTCTATTGGCGGTGGTTCCGTTCAAATCTCTGAGCTGAATGGTTTTAAAATTAATTTAGATCTTTCAACCCCGACTTACTTAACCGTTCACCAAGATAAACCTGGTGTGATTGCTGACGTCACACGCCTACTTTCAGATAAAAAAATCAATATTGGAACTATGACTGTCACTAGAGAAGCCAAAGGTGAAAAAGCCATGATGATTATTGAAGTCGATGAGCGTGTCGAAGGCCTGATGACAGCCTTACAAAAAATTAAACATATTCATTCCGTTAGTTTCTTTGGATAGGAGGAGAATTTAAATGTTTCAAACAATTGAAGAACTTGTTAAATTAGCTGAACAAGCTGGTTCCGTTCATGAAGTCATGATTCAAGCCGAAATAGAATCTTCTCAACATTCAAGAGAAGCTATTATGCAGCACATGGAAAATAATTTAAAAGTCATGTTAAAATCTGTAGAAAAAGGCGTAGCAGGAGTAACTTCCGTCACGGGTTTAACGGGTGGTGACGCTACTCGGATGCATACTTATATTGATGAAAATCAATTTTTAAGTGGCAAAACTATTTTAAAGGCCGTCCAAAATGCGATCGCTGTCAACGAAGTTAATGCTGAGATGGGACTTATTTGTGCCACTCCAACAGCTGGAAGTGCTGGCGTTGTCGCTGGTGTCTTGGCTGCTTTAATCGAAGAAAAAAAGATAACGCTAGAACAGCAAATTGATTTTTTATTTACCGCAGGTGCGTTTGGTTTAATTATTGCTAACCAAGCCTCAATTAGTGGTGCGGCTGGCGGTTGCCAAGCTGAAGTTGGTTCTGCTAGTGCAATGGCTAGTGCAGCTATCGTTGAATTAATGGGTGGAACACCTGAACAATCTGCTCAAGCCGTTGCGATTACTTTAAAAAATATGTTAGGGCTTATTTGTGACCCTGTGGCTGGATTAGTTGAAGTGCCATGCGTTAAGCGAAATGCCTTAGGTGCAAGTCAAGCCTTTATCTCAGCCGATATGTCACTTGCTGGAATAAAGAGTGTCATTCCACCTGATGAGGTCGTTGAGGCAATGTATCAAGTTGGCCAACAAATGCCTTCTATTTTTAAAGAAACTGCTGAAGGCGGCTTAGCAACCACTAAAACAGGCCAAGAAATTTTACACCGCATCTATCAACAAGATTAAAAATAAAAAACGGAGTCTTTAATGTATGCCCCCATAAGTTAGACTGACATTCTAATTTTGGGACAGCACTACAAAAAGCTCCGTTTTTTATTTTATACTAAAACATATTTTTAGTATAAAACCATAAGAAAATGATTTTTTTCACTCTTACTTGAGCTGAATAATCTTAATAATATTTATTTTTAAAATTTTATAGTAAAATAAAATTTGCTTATTAAGTGACCAGAACAAATGGTAATTTTTAAATAAATTTAAGACAATTAAGAGGTGGATATTAATGATTCGTAATTATCGAGATATTTTTATCAATGAAGAACTTTTTACTGATTTTTATTTTTACAATGTCGGTTATGAAGCCTGTCATCCAGATCATTCTTACGGCCCTCATATTCGTGATGGGTATGTGATCCACTATGTCGTTTCGGGTCAAGGTACTCTTGAAACGGATGGTCATACCTACCACTTAAAAAAAGGAAATTTTTTTCTAATTCGTCCGGATAAAACAGTTTTTTATTACGCTAATCCAAAAAACCCTTGGACTTACTACTGGTTTGGTTTTGATGGAAAACAAGTCATCTCGGTTTTAAGTGGCTGTAATATCCAACAAAATACAGTCGCAGGTAATATCGTTGGTGATATTGAGTCTATTTCTGAAAAATTTGAATATTTAATTAATGCTGACTATTTTAATGCCAATAAACGTCTACAAATTTACTCAGTCTTTTTTGATTTATTTTATCAATTGGATGGTGGAAATGTCACAAATAAAACGTTACTCAATCAAACGCTAAAAAAGAAATACAGTGATACTTTTATGCTTTACGTCAAAAAACATTATATGTTTCATAATTTAACGATTACGGGTATTGCTAAAAGCATGAACTTAAATCCCTCTTATCTCAGCCAAGTCATCAAAGATGAACTTGGTATTCCCCCAATGGTTTACCTCAAAAAATATCGTTTATACCAAGCTTCGATTTTACTAGAAGTCGGGGGGTTTTCTGTTACAGAAGTTGCTGAAATGGTTGGCTATGAAAGTATCCAATCCTTTTCAAGAATTTTCAAAGAAGAATTTGGACAAGCTCCTTCACTCTACAAGGGTCAACACTAAAAGGTTTCTTCCTCGTTATTTTATTTTTACTAAAATTCAGATAAGTTTTACTAAAAAAACGACAAGGGAATTGTAAGCGTTTTATGATATTCTTAGTTTATCAAAGAAACGGGGGAGTCAACATGAAAAAATGGGTTTTACGCAGTTTAGCACTAATGGCACTAGGGGGAATTTTAGTAGGTTGTGGAGCTAAAAAAGACGAATCTAAAAAAGGAGCTAATGAGCAACAAACCATTACTTATGCGATTTGGGATACAAACCAAGAAGCTGGTATGAAAAAAATGGCAGACGCTTTTGAAAAAAAACAGCCGAATATTAAAGTCAACGTTGAAGTAACACCTTGGGATCAATACTGGACCAAATTAGATGCTGCCGCTACAGGGGAAAGTCTCCCTGATGTTTTTTGGATGCATTCGAATGAAGTACACCGTTATATGAGTAATGGTATCTTACAAGATTTAAACGCACTAACCAAAAACAACAAAAAAATTAATATGAATAAATTTCCAAAAGAAATTTCTCAACTTTATTCCTTAGAAAATAAGCAATATGCTATTCCTAAAGATATTGATACAATTGCCTTATGGTATAACAAAACCTTATTTGACAAAGCTGAGCTAGCCTATCCAGATGACTCTTGGACATGGGATACTTTCTTGGAAACGGCTAAAAAATTAACCGATGAAAAAAATGGCATCTACGGCTTTGCTGCTCCTAACAATGGACACGAAGGGTATTGGAACTTTATCTATCAAAACGAAGGTAAAATTTTAAATGATGATCGTACAAAATCAGCATTCAATCAACCTAATACTGAAGAAGCAATGCAATTTTATACTGATTTAATCAACAAACATCACGTATCTCCAACTGCAGAACAACTTTCTGAAAACAAACCTGTTTCATATATGCAATCAGGACGCCTGGGGATGGGACTATTTGGATCTTGGATGTTAGCAGACTTTAAAGCTAACGACTATATGGTTAAAAATACTGACGTTGCGGTCTTGCCTAAAGGTAAAACAAGAGCGACTGTTTATAATGGATTAGGTAACGCTGTTTCTGCTTCTAGTAAAAACAAAGAAGCTGCACTTGATTTTGTTGCTTTCCTAGGTTCTGAAGAAGCAAACCTAATTTCAGCAGAAATGGGTTCAGCCATTCCAGCTTATGAAGGAACAAGCGCTAAATGGATTAATAGTTCAAAAGAATTTAATACTAAAGTTTATATCGATATGATGGACTATGATGTCATTCGTCCATTTTCAAATCAAATGCTAAAAGTTGAAACTATTGAAACAGATAATTTAGCTGACTTATTAAACAACAAAGCTTCTGTTACTGACGTTTCTAAAAAAATGGTTAAAGAAGTCAATGAAGTTTTGAAGTAGGATATTTAGAGGGGGGCTTTACATATGCTACAATTAAAAAAATATAAAAAGGATCAAATCTTTTGGGGGATAATTTTCATTGCCCCCACCTTGCTTGGTCTTATGGTCTTGAATATTATTCCAGCCATTCAAACGTTAATTATGAGTTTTCAAAAATCAGGGGGATTCGGAAAAACTCAATGGGCTGGTTTAGAAAATTATCAAAAATTATTTAGCGATACCGAAGTTTGGCAAGCGGTCGCTAACACCTTGCTTTATACTATCATTGCAGTGCCTTTTATCATTGTTTTATCGATGATTTCAGCACTTTTACTGAATCAAAAAATCAAAGGCATTTCCTTTTATCGTACTCTTTTCTTCTTACCTGTGGTTGCAACACCAGCTGCCGTAGCGATGATTTGGCGATGGTTATTTAACTCTGATTATGGCATTATCAACGTGCTTCTTGAAAAAATCGGAATTGATGGTCCCAGTTGGTTAACTAATCCACATACGGCAATTATTGCAATCGCCATTGTAGGTATCTGGAGTACGGTCGGTTATAACATGGTTTTACTTCTTTCAGGCCTACAAGAAATTCCAAAAGACTTTTATGAATCAGCAAATATTGATGGAGCAAGTCCAATTAAACAATTTTTTTCCATCACATTACCTTTAGTCACACCAACGCTTTTCTTTGTTCTCGTGACAACTATCATCAACTCACTTCAAGTGTTTGACTTAATTTTTATGATGATTGATAAGACCAATGCTGCTTTACCAAAAACGCAATCACTAGTTTACCTATTCTACAAACATTCTTTCATTATGAATGATAAAGGGTATGGTTCTGCCATTGTGATGATTTTACTGATGATTATCATGCTAATTACTGCTGTTCAAGTGAAGTTACAGAAAAAATGGGTTAACTATTAAGGGGGATAATAGCGAATGAAAAACACAACCAAGCGAAACAAACTCATTATTCATGTTCTACTCATCGTTGGTGCGTTAGCGATGGTTTTACCATTCATCTGGATGATCTTAACTTCTGGTAAAACACTGGAAGAATCAGTACTCGTGCCACCAACGATTTTTCCAGAACATTTTCAATGGAGCAATTTTGACATTGTTCTTGATAAACTACCTTTTATCGCTTTCTACGTTAATACTTTCTTGATGATTCTTTTCAGAATTATCGGCTCTGTTTTATTTAGCGCAATGGCCGCTTATGCTTGTGCTCGTTTAGAGTTTCCAGGACGTAACCTATTTTTCGGTCTCGTTCTATTACAAATGATGATTCCAACTCAAATATTTATCATTCCACAATACCTATTAGTTCAAAAAATGAATTTACTAAACTCGGTACCAGCTCTTGTCTTACCTGGAATTGTCAGTGCATTTGGCACCTTTTTGTTACGTCAATTTTTCTTAGGTTTGCCTAGTGAATTAGAAGAAGCTGCTAAGTTAGACGGCTGTAATATTTGGCAAACCTTTTTTAAAGTCATGCTTCCCTTAGCTAAATCAGGGTTAGTTGCACTTTCAATCTTTACTGGGTTATTTGCCTTTAAAGACTTAATGTGGCCCTTAGTGGTTAATATGTCAATTGATAAAATGACTTTATCTTCTGGATTAGCTAATTTACAAGGGCAATACACCACCAACTATCCACAATTGATGGCTGGATCACTACTTGCTATTTGGCCAATGGTCATTATTTTTATTATTTTTCAAAAGAAATTTATTGAAGGGATTGCTACCTCTGGTGGTAAATTATAAGAAAGTCGGTGTCTTCTCTTGATTCATATTAATAAAAAACAACATATTTTCCATTTATCTAATCATAAAATCAGCTATATTATCACCCTCGTAAAAGGTGTACCAACACAAATTTACTTCGGAAAAAAAATAAAGCATTATTCTAATTATCATCATTATCCAACTGGAACTCGTGGCTCTTTTGCTCCTAACTTCCCAGGAGATACAGTGAATGAACATAGTTTAGCTGCTCTTTTACAAGAGTATCCAGGTGCTAATCAAGGTGACTATCGACAACCTGGTTTTGAAGTGAGCTTTCCTGATGGAGCTTCCAACGCGACTTTTCGTTATGATCGTTTTGAAATCATTGAAGACGTCGTTTCTCCTAAAGGATTACCCAGTTGTCAACGGGCTAAAGCTGATGTGACTACCTTACGTTTAATTCTAAAAGATGTTATATCTTCTCTTGAATTAAGCCTATATTATACGATTTTCAAAGATTCTCCTTTCATCATTCGTAAAACAGAGCTTACTAACTTAAGTGATGAAGTCATCAAAATAAATCAGCTTGCTTCTTTTAATCTTGATTTACCCGAAGCAAACCAAGAACTAATTCATTTACCCGGAACTTGGGGAGCAGAAAGACAGTTAACAAGAGAAAAAATCTCAATTGGAATTAAACGCTTAGAAAGTCGTCGGGGTACGAGTAGCCACAATCAAAATCCATTTTTTGCGATTGTTGATCCCAAAACTACAGAAAGACAAGGAGATGTCTTAGGTTTTTCACTTATTTATAGTGGTAACCACGAAATGATCATCCAAAAAGATTCTTATGAACAACTTCGCTTACAAATGGGAATTAATCATGAGACCTTTCAATGGAAACTTAATCCAGATGAATCTTTTATTACACCTGAAGCTATCTTAGGCTATAGTGAACATGGTCTAACCGACTACTCGCAACAATTACATCAATTTATCCAAAAACACATCGTCCGTTCTAAATTTAAAGATCAGGTTCGACCTATTTTAATGAATAATTGGGAAGCAACTTATATGGCCTTTACAGAAGAAAAAATTGTCGAGTTAATGGAGGAAGGAGCTAATTTAGGAGTTGAACTTTTCGTTTTAGATGATGGTTGGTTTGGCAAACGAAATTCAGATGATTCTAGCTTAGGAGACTGGTTTGTCAATGAAGAAAAATTACCCAAAGGTTTAAGTTATCTAGCCGAGCAGGCAAATCAACGAGGAATTGATTTTGGATTATGGTTAGAACCTGAGATGGTAAGTCCGAACAGTGAACTCTTTAGAAATCATCCTGACTGGGTCATTCACTATGATAAACGTGGAATTTCACCAGCCCGAATGCAGTATGTTCTCGATTTAGGACGAGAAGACGTTCAAGATTATCTATTCACTACTATTGCTGCCATTTTAAACTCAGCCAACATTTCTTACATAAAATGGGATATGAATCGTAACTTCTCAGAAACCTATGCTAATCAGTTAGCTGCCGACCAACAAGGAGAAGCTGCCCATCGTTTTGTCTTAGGGCTCTATGCACTTTTAGAACGAATTACGAAAGCCTTTCCTGATGTTTTGTTTGAAAGCTGTTCCGGCGGAGGTGGTCGTTTTGATTTAGGTATGTTAGCTTTTATGCCTCAAATTTGGACTAGTGATAATACAGATGCAATCGAACGTTTAAAAATACAGTATGGTACTAGTTTAGCCTATCCAATCGCATCGATGGGAGCCCATGTGTCAGCCTCTCCAAATCATCAAAATGGACGTATGACAACGATGGCTACTAGAGGAAACGTTGCAATGTCTGGTTTGCTAGGTTATGAATTAGACTTAACTATTTTAACAACAGATGAAAAAGAAGAAATGAAACAACAAATTGCATTTTATAAAAAGCATCGTCAATTAATCCAGTATGGTGACTTCTATCGTATCAGTTCACCTTATGAAGGAAATGAAACGGCATGGATGTTCGTCTCTCAAGATAAATCCGAGGCAATTTTCTTCTACTGTCATGTCTTAACTTTTGCTTCACCTGCTTTAAAAATCTTAAAACTTCAAGGACTAGCACCTGAACAACAATATCATTTTGAAAATGGGCAAGCTATATACGGTGATGAACTGATGAACATTGGAATGTATGCTTTGGTTCAAAATCATCAAAAAGCTTTTGGGGATTTTGAAACACAATTTATATACATCTCAACTAAAACCACTAATTAAACATTTAAAGTAACCCTACCTAAAAAAACACATCAAATCAACCTTTTTAAAAAAGAGATTTGATGTGTTTTATTTTTATTATTTATTCATTTATTAATTCTATTTATCGTAGATATCTTTTTAAAATTCTGGTTGACTTTTAATTTTAGAAACACCAATGCCTGTCACTGCACTAACAATTGAGAAAACAGGTGAAAGAATACTGAATAAAGCAAATGGTAAGTAAACTAATGTCGGTACTCCAAACGTATTCGCAACAAAACTACCAGCTATTCCCCATGGTATCAAATAATTCACCACGGTCCCTCCATCTTCTAATGTTCGGCTTAAAACAACAGGTTCAAGATTCATTTTTTTATAAACATCTTTAAATGCGTTTCCTGGTAAGATTACAGATAAAAATTGTTCACCTATAAATAAGTTAACACCAATACTTGAGAACAATGTGACAATGATTAATTGTTTTTCAGAAGATAGATGCTTAGCGACTGATTCTATGACTGTCGAAACTAAGCCAATCTCCATTAACATCCCTCCTAATGAAAGGGTTAAGATAATCAGTAAAACGGTTGGTAACATACTCGTAATCCCACCTCTTGAAAGAAGAGTATCAATCTGTTCATTTCCAGTTTCTGAAATAAAACCTGTTTCGACAACTTGAGCCAATTTAGGTAAAATACTCCAACCATTCTGGAATAAAATCATGACCATGCCCAAAAGAACGTTTAATAAGATTGTAATCACCGCTGGAATTTTTTTCCAAGCACAAAGTAACATAAAGAGAATTGGAAATAATGACCAAACAGAGATCGAAAAATGGTGTTCCAAGACCTGAGTCACCACTCTAATTTCTTTTAAATCAGCTTGACTTGTATTAAAACCTAAAACTGCAAAAGCAACTAAAGATACCACAAACGCTGGAATTGTTGACCACATCATATTTTTTATATGTTTAAATAAATCAGCTCCAACAATGGCTGACGCTAAATTCGTTGATTCTGAAAGTGGCGACATTTTATCCCCAAACACTGAACCTGAGACAATCGCACCCACCACTAAGGCTGGGTTCAACCCCAGTGTGGTTCCAATTCCAAAAAAAGCAATCCCTATCGTTGACATAACTGTAAAGGCACTCCCAATGGCACTCCCAATAACGGCACACACGATAAAAACAGAAGGAACAAACCACTTCACACTAATTAATTTAAAACCATAAACCATTAACGTTGGAATAATCCCAGCTTGAATCCAAACAGAGATCAGTGCTCCAACTAAAAGAAAGATAAAAATAGGGATTAATCCAGGTAACAAGCCTTTTTCAATTCCTTGATTGACTAACTCTAACGGCAATCGTCTAACCAACACATAAAGAATAACAAAAGTAATTGCCACTAAAATGGCAATATTCGGCGATAGTTTTAAACCAATCACACACAATGAAATGCCCATCACAACCAACAATAATACGATGCTAGCTTCTAATAAACTTATTTTTTTATTCATTTCCCTCATCCTTTCAAATTTGACTCATATTTATCCATTTGAAAGATAACGAATAATCCCACCACAACTTGTTTTTTCCACTTTTATTCCTCCTAATAATGCACAAAAAAAGTTCACCCTTAACAGACTTGTTAAGGGCGAACTTTTCCGCGGTACCACCTTATTTTTAAACAAAAATTGTTTTCTCTTGTCATTATATTAAAATAATTGTCACACTTTTAGTGTACTTCATAAAATAAAGGCGATCGATTTTCAGCAACCATCGATTTTCTAAGACGACCATTCATTCATTACTGCGCTAAAAGTTTTAATTGTTATCAATCATAGCTAGTCATAATATAAATGTCAAGCTCTTTGATAATCTTTTTCATTAGGTACTCTTTTTTAATATTAAAATAAAATGATAGAAACTACTTTTACAAAAAAACGCTTTCGTTATTTTATTTAAAAAAACTATCTATTGTTGTTGATTATGTTACAATACTAACAACCGTAATTGATTATAAAAAGATTAGAAAGATGATTTTTAGATTAAATTGATATTGTTATCAATATTTGGTTTTATTCTTTTAACTCTATCTTAATTAGAATAAATTTTATTAAAAAAAGCTTTAAATCAACTCAAATTAATAGTTATTCTTTTCACAAACTTTTTATCAGGCAATTTTAATTACATTTTCTGAAAATTACCTTATAATTTACTTGTTAAACAAAACACAAACCTATCAAAGAAAGGATGTTTTATATATGAAAATTGCAATCGCAGGTGCCGGAGCTATGGGAAGTCGCTTTGGTTTAATGCTTCACGAATCAGGAAATGAGGTTATCCTTATTGATCAATGGCCTGATCATATTAAAGCCATTCGCGAAAATGGACTAATTGCTAATTTTAATGGTGAAACAATCGTTGCCCAAATTCCAATCTATGCTCCTGAAGAAGTCGCATCGTTGGATCAAGAAGTTGATTTAATTATTGCTTTAACAAAAGCTAATCAATTAGATGCTATGTTTAATTCTATCAAATCACTCATCAATGAAACGACTCATGTTATCTGTTTGTTAAATGGGTTAGGTCACGAAGATGTTATCTCTAAATACGTAGCCAAAGAACAAATTTTATTAGGAATCACGATGTGGACTGCTGGTTTAGAAGGTCCTGGTAAAGCTAAATTATTTGGAACAGGTGAAGTTGAACTTGAGAATATTGAGCCTGCTGGAGCTGATTTTGCTAAAAAAGTAACAGAAATCTTTACTGAAGCTGGCCTAAATGCCGTTTATAGCGATAATGTTAAGCATTCTGTTTGGAGAAAAGCTTGCGTTAACGGTACTTTAAATGGATTATGTACTATTTTAGACTGTAATATTACTGATTTAGGAACACAAGCTGTTTCAGAAAATATGATTCGTACAATTATTCATGAGTTTGCAACAGTGGCTTTAAAAGAAAATATCACATTGGATGAAGAAGAAGTTTATCAACATGTCGCTACTACCTTTGACCCTAATGGCGTTGGTTTACACCACCCTTCAATGCATCAAGATTTAATTAAAAATAATCGTTTAACTGAAATTGATTACATCAATGGCGCTGTAAGCCGCAAAGGGCAAGCTCTTCAGATTGCAACACCTTATTGTGATTTCTTAACTAGCTTAGTTCACGCTAAAGAAGGAATTTTAAAAGCTAAATAATTCTAGTTACTTAATGGAGGAATAAAAATGTACGAAAAAGTGAGTCCTAAAGAATTTTTTAACAAAGTTTTAGCTGGAACAGCAACTGGTATTATTGTTGGTTTAATTCCCAATGCTGTTTTAGCAGCCATTTTAAATCTATTTACAGGAAGCCCTGTCGCAGCCTTTATTACACAAGGTGTGGTTATCTTCCAAGTGGCAACGCCCCTTTTAATCGGAGCCTTAATCGCATTACAATTCAAGTTTAACCCCTTAGACATGGCCATTGTTGCCGGTGCAGCTTATGTTGGTTCTGGGGTCACCAAATTTAATCCCGCTGTTATTAATCCAGTGACAGACCTACCCGTTTATGTTTCTGCTGGTACGGGTGACTTAATCAATACTATGATTACAGCTAGTTTAGCTATTTTATTAACACTCTTCATTGGTGAAAAATTTGGTTCAGTTAAAATTGTCTTATCTCCCATCATTATTGGTGCTGGTAGTGGTTTAATTGGCCTCTTGATTTTACCTTATATTTCAAAAATCACAGGTGCGATTGGTAATTTAATCAACTCATTTACAAACTTACAACCGATTTTAATGAGTGCCCTGATTACTTGTTTCTTTGCAATTTTAATCATCTCACCTATTTCAACAGTAGCCATCGGTTTAGCGATTCAATTGAATGGTGTTTCTGCTGGAGCTGCAGCCATGGGAGTTGCCGTAACTGCCATTGTTCTCGTCGTTCATTCTTGGAAAACGAATAAATCTGGAATTACAATCGCTATCGCTGCTGGTGCTATGAAAATGATGATGCCTAATCTCTTCAAACATCCTATTATTTTATTGCCCATCTTAACAACTTCAATTATTTCATCAATACCAGTCGCTTTATTCCAAGTTTCTGGTACACCACAATCTGCTGGTTTTGGTTTAGTTGGTTTAGTTGGTCCTTTAAAATCAATGGATATGGGAGAAGCAAGTATTAGCATTGTTACAGCATTAATTGTTTGGTTCCTAATCCCAATCGTAGCCGCTTTAATTTCTCGTTTTGTTTTCCAAAATGTTTTACACATTTACGATGAAAAGAAAGCTTTTGCTTACCTAGGTTAATATTAATAAAAAGGCGATGATTCATTTCATCGTCTTTTTTTGTTGCAACTTTCATTAAATTTAGTAAGATAATGTTAGACGTCATTTAGAATAAGGAGGTTTTTCTTATGGAGCCTATAAAACAAATTGCTTTACCCAAATATCAACAAGTCGCACTTGATATTAGCGAACGAATTGCCGATGAGCGTTATCCTGTTGGAGCGAAACTACACGCACGCTCAACATTAGCTAATACTTTTAGTGTTTCTCCAGAGACAGCTCGCAAAGCGGTTAATGTTCTCGTTGATTTAGAAATTGTAGAATCCAAACATGGCAGTGGAGTCACCGTCGCTTCTAAAAACAAAGCCATTAGCTTTTTAGAACAATATAAAAATGTCCAATCCATTCAACAAATTAATAGTGATATTTATCAAAGCATTGATAAGCAACGACACGAACTTAATCAAATTTCAACTTTGATTAATAACCTCGCTATCCAAACTAAAAAAATGCACCACGAAAGCATCTTTGTTCCTTTCGAATTATATTTAACTGACCAAGCGCATCATCTTAATAAAAGTATTAGTGAATTAAATTTATGGCATGAAACAGCGGCAACCATTATTGGAATCTCACATCAAGATAACATACTCCTTTCTCCTGGCCCCTATGCTAAATTTAGTTCTGATGACACTATCTATTTTGTTGGAGATGAATTCAGTAAACAACGGATGACCAATTTTTTCTATCCTGAAAATTAAATGATTCATTAAACATGACTGAAAAAGTCATGTTTTTTTGTTTTTATTTCAGAAAACAAATGTTCATTTTCGGACAATACTTGTAAAATATGAGTTTCTTACCTTTGACAAAGTGACCACATGATGTTAACCTTGTATGGTCACTTATTGATATTTCTTTCTGAAACAAGTTAGAAAATTACATAAAACATAGAAAGGGAGAGATTTATATGGCAAAAGTTAAAGTTCAACACTTAACGAAAGTTTTTGGTAAAAAAAGTCATACTGCTCTAAATATGATTAAAGAACAAAAACCAAAAACAGAAATTTTTGAAAAAACTGGCGCAACCGTTGGGGTCTATGATGTTAATTTTGAAATCAATGATGGTGAAATTTTTGTAATCATGGGATTATCAGGTAGTGGAAAATCAACACTTATCCGTTTGGTCAATCGTTTGATTGAACCAACTTCAGGTGAAATTTATATTGATGGCGATGATATTGCGAAAGTTAGTAAAGAAGAATTACGAGAAATTCGTCGTCACAAAATGAGTATGGTATTTCAAAACTTTGGACTGTTCCCACATCGAACAATCCTTGAAAATACTGAATTAGGATTAGAATTACGAGGAGTTGAACCTGAGGAAAGAACACAACGAGCTGAAAAAGCTTTAGAAAACTCTGGTTTACTTTCTTTTAAAGACCAATATCCAGATCAATTATCTGGTGGGATGCAACAACGGGTTGGACTCGCTCGTGCTTTAGCAAATGATCCAGAAATCTTATTAATGGATGAAGCTTTCTCTGCACTGGATCCTTTAATTCGTCGTGAAATGCAAGATGAATTAATTGATTTACAGGCCAATGTCCAAAAAACAATTATCTTTATTACTCACGATTTGAATGAAGCTTTAAGAATTGGTGATCGAATCGCTTTAATGAAAGATGGTCAAATCATGCAAATTGGAACAGGTGAAGAAATCTTAACCAATCCAGCTAATGATTATGTACGAGAGTTCGTTGAAGATGTCGATCGTTCTAAAGTCTTAACGGCACAAAATATTATGGTGCCCGCACTAACCACAAATATTGAGATTGATGGTCCTGCCGTTGCCTTAACTAAAATGCGTAGTGAAGAAGTTAGTATGTTGATGGCTATTGATAAAAAGCGTCAATTAAAAGGAATTATTAGTGCTGATGAAGCCGTCCGAGCACGTAAAGAAAAACTAACCTTAACTGATATTTTAGAACACAACGTCACTACGGTTACAAAAGATATGTTAGTTAGCGATATCTTTAATTTAATTTATGATTCGCCAACTCCAATCGCTGTTGTTGATAATCATCGTTTACTCGGCGTTATTATCCGTGGTGCTGTGATTGAAGCTCTTGCTTCTAATGACAGCGACAACCAAACAGATGACAAAGAGGAGGTTCCAACACATGTACAATAATTTTATGTTATTCGCTAAATTACCTGTCGCCGATTGGATTGAGAACATAACAGACTGGATGACGACTCATTTTGCTGGTCTCTTCTCTTTCTTCCAATCTTCAGGCCAACACTCAATGGATGGAATTACGAGTGCCTTACTTTTTATTCCGCCTTTGCTCTTTATACTTGCTTTAACCGCAATCGCTTTTTTAATTAGCCAACGTAAATATGGCTTAACACTCTTTACTTTCATTGGTCTTTTATTTATTTATAACCAAGGACTATGGAATGATCTAATGAGCACCTTTACTTTGGTTCTTATTTCAAGTTTAGTTTCCGTAATTATTGGAGTACCTCTTGGTATTCTAATGGCGAAAAGTGATCGAGCTCAAAGTATTATAAAACCGATGCTCGATTTTATGCAAACAATGCCAGGTTTTGTTTATCTAATTCCAGCCGTTGCCTTCTTTGGTATTGGTATGGTCCCTGGTGTTTTCGCTTCCGTTATTTTTGCTTTACCCCCTACCGTTCGCTTTACTAACTTGGGGATTCGTCAAGTACCTAGTGAACTTGTAGAAGCTTCCGACTCATTCGGTGGTACAGGTTGGCAAAAATTATTTAAATTAGAATTACCATTAGCTAAAGGGACTATCCTAGCAGGGATTAATCAAACAACGATGCTCGCTCTTTCAATGGTTGTCATTGCTTCAATGATTGGTGCTCCTGGTTTAGGACGTGGTGTTTTATCCGCTCTCCAACGTGCCCAAGTTGGTAATGGTTTTGTTAACGGTGTGGCTCTCGTTATTCTAGCGATTATTATTGACCGTTTTACGCAAAATTTAAATCAATCAAAAAGAAAATCAAACAAACAAGCTAGTGTTTTCAAAAGTAAAAAAATTAAAGTGTATAGTATCGCTACGATTGTTGTCGTCGTGATTGGATTTGTTGGAGTGAGCTCTTATCTCTCTAATTCAAAACAAAAAGATGAAATTAACTTAGCTTATGTTGAATGGGATACTGAAGTTGCCTCGACACATGTTGTTGGTCAAGTTTTAAAAGACATGGGCTATCAAGTAAACATTACTCCTCTTGATAATGCAATTATGTGGCAATCCGTTGCCAAGGGTGAATCAGATGCCATGGTTGCTGCTTGGTTACCGAACACACATGCTTCTCAATATAAACAGTATAAATCTCAAGTTGATCTTCTAGGAACTAACCTTGAAGGTGCAAAACTAGGTTTAGTCGTTCCAAGTTATATGGATGTTGATAGTATTAAAGATCTTAATGAACAAGCAGGTAAAAAAATCACTGGTATCGAACCTGGTGCTGGTGCAATTAATCTTGCCAATGAAACGTTAAAAGCCTATCCTAATCTAAATGACTGGACGGTCGAAACTTCTTCTTCAGGAGCAATGACTGTTGCTTTGGGTCAAGCAATTAAAAAGAAAGAACCCATTGTTATTACAGGTTGGTCTCCTCATTGGATGTTTGCTAAATATGATTTAAAATATTTAGAAGATCCTAAAAAAGGAATGGGTGGCGAAGAAACAATCAATACTATTGCACGTAAAGGGTTAGAAAAAGATCAACCTGAAGCTTACAAAGTATTGAAAAACTTTAATTGGAAAAAAGAAGACATTGAAGAAGTGATGTTAGCTGTTAATAACGGTGCTTCTCCAGAGGAAGCTTCTAAACAATGGATTTCTGAACACCAAAAAGAAGTAGAGGCTTGGAAAAAATAATTAAAATCACCTTAATAAAAAAGCCCTTGTCAGTTCACTAATGAACTGACAAGGGCTTTTTTAGTTTTAACATTAGGGTTTCAAGAGCTAGTGTTTACGAATTTTTTAATTCATTCATCTATTAAAGATTGAAGTAATTCTAACAGTTTATCAGCTGGTCCTACTTCATAGGTTGGTAAAATAGAAGTCTCCGGGTCAAGTTGTTTACCATATTTATTCAACCAGATGACTCTCCAACCGGCGTTCCAACTCCCAACCACATCATTTTCGAAAGAGTCACCTATATAAAGGCAATCTTCTTTCTTAACTTTCATTGCCGTTTCAACATACCTAAAAATATCTTTCGATGGCTTCATAAAACCAATCGCTCCAGATATAAATTGATTTTTTTCTGGAAACCATCGTTCAACCTTGAGTTGTTTCAATTTTTTTTGTTGATGTTCTTCAGGGCCATTGGTTAATAAGCCAATTTGAACTTTCTTTAGATCTAACCAATCTAACAAGGCAATCATGTCAGTCCTCATTTCGATTTCACCTTGTTTTTCTTGATACTTTTTTTGCAATAGATGCGCTGTTTCATCCGAAACAATCACTCCCGAATCCCGTAACGCTTCGCGCATCCGATAAATACGCATCACCTCTATTGGGATTTCCCCTGCTTCTACAGCATGGAATTGTGCATCACTATGAAACCTGAATCGTAAATACAAGTGTCGCATTGTCTCATTTTTAAATTTCTTTGGATAAAAAGACTCGATTGCTTGAGCAAATGGTGTCACTTGATCATATAGCGTATCGTCCACATCAAAAATAATAACAGTCATCTAATCCCTCTTTCTTTCATCTATCCCATCCCAATAACAAAGTACATAATTTTATCAGAATACGTCATTTCTTCCGAATGGTTAATCGTTTGATTTAGTAATGCCATTCGATCGGTAATCATCCCATCTACCCCATAAAACAACATCCGGTTCATCGTATCTTTATCATTTGGTGTCCATACATATACCTTTTTACCGTCAGAATGAGCAGATTCAATAAAATTTTGATTTAAGGTCGTATATTCAATGGTAAAAAAGTCCATTAAGCCTTTTGGAGGACCAACAACACTAAACGGTAAAATGTAACCGACGTTCAAGTCAGGTGCCTTTTCTTTTAATTCTTGAACGGTGTCATATGTCAATGACTGGATTGTATGCCCCTCTTCTCGTATCTCTTTTCCATAACGTTCAATAAAAAACGGCACTAAGTCTGGGCTGTCATTTTTTGTCGTCTTAATTTCAATTAATAATTTTTGTTTTATTTTTTTAGCTTCCGCTAAGTAAGCGTCAAAAGAAATAATTTTAGCCTCTTGACCATTTTCTTTAACAGTCAAAGTTTCTAACTCTTTTAAAGTTAATTCATATGGTTTTTTAGCAACTTTAGTTAAAGGTTTCAAATCAAAATCGTGATAGACAACAAATTCATGATCTTTTGTTTCTTGAATATCCATTTCAACATAATCTGGATGTGTCACTTCGCTCGTTAATTTTAATGCTTCTAATGAGTTTTGAACATGATTTTGATTATCTACCCCACGATGAGAAATAGTTAAAACATTATGATTTAGTGGCTGACTTAAGAAATAATAATTTGAAGTACCTAAACTAAGCAAGACGATCAAAACAGAGATAAAACTTAAAAAAAGTTTTAAAGGATAGTATTTAACGACTTTTTTAGCCGAACTCTGATACCATTCTGGATCTTTTAAAATCATTTTGTTCACTAACATATAGTCAATGATGACATAAAAAAGGCCAACTGCAGAAAATAAAAGGTTGATTAGAAGGACCCCTTGGATCAAAGTCATTATTAAAACGGCGCTTTCTAATGCAATAACTGGTATGAACGCTTCAATTCCAGTTTGAAGCAATAGCAAAAGTCCAGATAAGCCTCCAACTACTAATGAAATCGTTAGCATGACCATCGCTAAACGAATAAAAACTTTGATAAAATGTTGCTTCGTTTCTTGCCAACTTATTTTTATAGCCTTTTTTAGCGTTCGATTATTAAAAATAAGCTCTGGTAAAACAAAAATCAATCGAATCGATAAATATAAGAAAAAAAGATAAAGAAGAATAACTGCTGAGACAATGAAAACTCGATTAGCAAACACGACATCTAAAATAAAAACGGGAATTTTAATTTTGGTCAATAATTCTGAATTAAATTTAATTCCACCAATTGGAGCTACTAAGAAAAAATAAAAAAAGAAAAATAAAACAACCCCTTTATTTACTTTTCTAAGCTGAGATAACGTCCCCTTAACTAATTGTTTCACTGTTATTGGTAATTTCTTTTGAATAAAATAAACACTTTGCATCAAAAATGCAATTTCAAAAAAGAGTGTCACCAATAATAGCAGCAATAAACCAAGTAAACCTAAAAAAACAAAAGGATGATTTAATAGTATATCTCCCAAATTATCATAAGAAAGATATGAAATACTACCCTGATCTAACAAAAAAGTCGCCAAACCTACTAGTGATGGAATAAAAATCACGAGAATAAAAAAATGAATAAAAACAACATCTCTAAAATAATGCGTTGCATTTTTTAGAAACGACTGAAGCAATTTGATATTTTCTTTAATTTGTTTCATTTTCAACCTCCCAATTAACGATAATTAGTTACTCTTAAAAAATGAATCTACAAAAATAATCACAACTTTAGTCTAGATTAAAAAAACGATTAAAAAAACACTAAAATTATATACGACTATTTAGCTAAAAAAACATTGCTAATTCAATATTTTTATCTTATTCTTAAGCTTGATAAAATTAAAAGGAGAAATATAATGTCACTTGCTTATCAAATTATAACATATTTATTTATCGGTAGTTTTTTTGGAGGATTACACTATCTTTTCTCAGATCCACCCAAGTCATTCGCTACACTTTTTAAAAAAATAGCGGGTCAAACACTCTTTATTAATGTCCTTTCTCTAGTTGTTATTCGTTTTGTTTTAAACAAGCCCAATGCGTTGCTGCCAAGACTCTATGCTACAAATTTCATTTGGAAATATTTGTTATTTACACTGATTATTGGTTTTATTTATTTGCTCGTTCATTTAATCTTAACAAGTAAGATAATCGTAAGAAAAAATAATAAAATGACAGGTAAGAAAAAATATCTTATTTATTTTGGACTTATTTTAGCTTGTTTATTATTTACAATTGGTAGTTTTGCTTACTTAGGAACCAACTGGTTTATTGAGTACTTTGGCGAGCTAACGCCGGAACAATTTTTATTTAATTTAAATTCACCTATTTCTGGAACGGCTTCAGGTGTTTATGACTCTGTTTTAAATACACCTGTCCTCAAACTAATTGGATGTGTGACTTTATTCATCTTTTTAATCACACTCTCTTTCCAAATTTCATGGAAAGATAAAAAAATAGTCACTGATCGGCCCTTAAAAATAATACTATGTGTCATTGCCGTTCTTGTCCTTATTAAAGGTGGTAATTATAGTATTCAAAAATTACAATTAAAAAAAGTAAAACAAGCTTACTTTTCAGACTCGCAATATATTAAAAATAACTATGTCGATCCCAAAGAAGTAAAGCTCGAATTTCCTAGTAAAAAACGTAACTTGATACATCTTTATCTAGAATCATATGAAAATTCTTTTTATGATCGCTCCTTAGGCGGTTATATGGAAAAAAATTTAATGCCTGAATTAGCTAAACTTTCTGAAGAAGGCCTTCATTTCTCAAATAATGATAAATTTGGCGGCCCTCATCAAACCTATGGCTCAAGCTGGTCTGTCGCTTCTATGGTCAATCAAAGTGCCGGATTACCTTTGAAAATACCAATGCGAGGGAATGACTATGGTAAGTCAGGATACTTTCTACCAGGAGCAACAACCATTGGTGACATTTTAAATCAAGAAGGATACAACCAAACGATTATGTTTGGGGCAGATGCTGATTTTGGTGGATTAACTTCTTTCTTTACCAATCACAAAGATTTTCATATTTTTGATGTTAAATATGCTCGTGAACAAGGCTTAATCCCCATGGACTATAATGTTTGGTGGGGCTTTGAAGATAAAAAACTTTATCAATATGCAAAAGATGAGCTCACTCGTTTGGATAAAGAAGGGAAACCTTTTAACTTTACCATGGAAAATGCAGATACTCATTTCCCAGATGGTTATATTGAAGAAGATACACCACGACCTTTTGATAACCAATATGCCAATGTTATTGCGCACTCACAAAAAGAAATTGTTGAACTGGTTCGTTGGATTCAAGCACAGCCCTTTTATGAGAATACAACCATTGTCTTAACAGGCGATCACCCAAGTATGGACCGTAACTTCTTTAAAGGTTGGGATCCAAGCTATCAACGAACAACAACTAATTTAATTTTAAATGGAGATTTTAAAAATAGTCCTCAAGAGATGAAGACAACTTTCAGAGACTTTTCTCCTTTTGACTTTTATCCGACAACACTTTCAGCAATGGGGGTAACTATCCCTGGAAATCGTCTAGGTTTAGGAACGGATTTAACTTCAAATGAAAAAACATTAATTGAACGAGACGGACTTGATACCGTCAATAATGAACTCGCTGAAAACAGCAAGTTTTATAACGTTAATTTTGTATCTGAAAGAAAAATAAAATAAAATAAAAAAGCGCTAAGCAAAATATTAATTTTGTTTAGCGCTTTTGTTAGTCTTTATTACCTTTCTCTTCAATTATTTTTAAAATTTGTTCTTTTTCAAATTGTTGACTGGCTTGTTCAATCATTGTCGCTTGCTCTTTTTTATCTAAATCTGGATTTTTAAGCATGGCTTCTTGAAGTCTTTGCTCGATAGCTCTTTTTAACTCTAATTCCATTTTATCTTTCTGTGAAGACATTTCTTTTTGAACTATTTTAAGTTGATTGGTTGTCAAAACGAGCCAATCATTAGGTACTACAAATTGATTGGTCTCTTTTACAAATTCCTGATCATTTTTTCCCAAATCAAACAAACGTTTGAAACCCGTTGTTTTATATTCCCATACCGTTCGATGAATAGTTAACTGCGCTTCTTTGCCACCTTTAGATAACGTATTAGTCACATAAGAGGTCCCCGTTGATTCTGGTTTCTTTTGTTGTTGACTTGTCTTGTATAAATAAACTGTTTCTTTTCCATTACCTAAAGGTTCATAGAGCAACATATCTGGACCTTTTACTGTTCCACTAGAAACCAGTGATACTACTTTTGTCTTCGTCACTTGTTCCATCCCATAATGATAGGCCACATTTAGGACCATCAGTAGTAAAGATAATGAAAAAATCACACCAAAAATTAAAGAAACAATCGTTTGCCACGTTTTTTTTGCAAAAACATTAATAACCATAAACAGAACGACACTTATTATTAAAATAAAAATAATCATTGTCCTGCCTCCTCTTTACCTGCGTCTTTATTAATCACTGGATTTTTTTTAAGAAATAGTGAAATCGTTAGTCCAAGTATTCCAAAGACAATCGCTACTAAAAAAGCGGCGTGATAACCAGATAAAGTAGCCGTCGTCGCTCCTTCTTTATAAGCGAGTGGGGTCGTTTTCAACATGGTTTTATCCGGTAATTTACTTGTTGTTACATTCGTAAGGACACTAATCAAGATGGCAGTTCCAATAGAACTGGCAATTTGCCTAAATGTATTATTGACTGCTGTACCATGAGTAATTAATTTTTCTGGTAGTGCATTCATACCTGATGTCGTAACTGGCATCATCACCATTGAAATTCCAAACATGCGAATCGCATACAAAACAATAATATATAAAATAGGGGTTGTTTCAGTTAGAAAAGCAAAAGGAGCCGTTGCTGCGGTTAAAATAAACATTCCAGTAATTGCCAATCGTTTTGCTCCATATTTATCAAAAATAATCCCAGTAATCGGCATCATCGCCCCCATCACTAAGGCCCCAGGCAATAACATTAACCCGGAATGAAAAGCTGATTCACCACGTATATTTTGAATATATAATGGGATGACCATCTCTGCTCCAACCATTGCCATATTAGTCACACCGGATAAAATAGCAGCAATCATAAAGACGGGTTCTTTAAACACTCGTAATTCTAAAAACGGGTGCTCTAATTTCAATTGACGACGAGAGAAAAGCGCAATTAAAATAATTCCTAGTATTAAGGTTGAAATAACAATCTTGCTTCCCCAACCATCATTACCTACACTTGAAAAGCCATAAAGCAAACTACCAAAACCTAAAGTAGATAAGATAACTGAGAGGATATCGATACTTGGATTTGATAAAGGGATGACACTTTTCATAAAAAAGAAAGCCAAGACAATCACAATGACGACAATTGGAATAATCATTCCAAATAAATCACGCCAATGATAATGATCAATAATCCACCCCGATAAGGTTGGACCTAAAGCTGGAGCTAAACCGATAACAATTCCTGTCATCCCCATTGCAGCTCCTCTTTTTTCAGGTGGAAAAATAGTTAACATTATCGTCTGAAGTAAGGGCATTGAAACCCCGACTCCAATCGTTTGAATTAATCGACCTATCAATAATAAATTAAAAGATGGCGCTAAAAAACACTGAAGGGTTCCAATTAAAAACGTAATCATTGCAAATAAATAAAGTTTTTTAGAGCTAAATTTGTTCATCATCCAAGCCGTTATTGGAATCATAATTCCATTAACCAACATAAAGCCAGTTGTTAACCATTGAACTGTTGACGCTGAAATTTTAAAATCTTTCATTAAAACAGGAAATGCTGTTGCTAAAAGTGTTTGATTTAAGATAGTACAAAAAGACCCCAGCAACAAAACACTAATCAATAGCACCCGATTATAGGGTTTCCCATTAATATCTACTGCTTGTTTCATTTCACCCATTGATTATTTCACTCCTTTTTTACTCCAAACAAATGGTTAAAAAGAACCCCGACAGTGACTAGGACTATCAGGGTCATCGATTTAATTTAAAATTTACTTCAAGAAATCTTTGTCCATATAAGCAGGATTAGGATATTTATAGAACCCTTCTCCTGTTTGAATTCCTAATTTTCCTTTATCAATATAATTTTCTTTTAAATAAGCGGCCGTTTTTTTAGATTGTGCTGTATTTTCACTTAATGCAATATTATAAGCTGTGTTTAGACCAACCATATCTAATATAGCGAATGGCCCTCTAGGTGACTTAGTTGCAATCATCCAGGTGCGATCGACTGTTTCTGGCAAAGCAACATCATCGATTAATAACTCCTCTGCCGCACGTAAGAAAGGCATTAATAATGAATTCAACATATAACCTGGATGTTCTTTTTTCAATGGTAATGGAATCATCCCAATTTCTTTAGCAAAAGCGATAATACTTTCAAAAACGTCAGGACTTGTTTGTGATGATCCTTGAATTTCGGCTGTATTATTTAACCAAATTTGATTAGCAAAATGTAAAGCGATAAATTTGGTTGGACGACCAGTATCTGCTGCAAAATCACTCGGTAAAAAAGTCGACGTATTCGTTGCAAAAACAGTATGACTGGGTGCCAATGTCGCCAATTTTTTATATAAATCAGCTTTGAATTTTTTAACCTCTGGTATAGCTTCTATCACTAAATCAGCATTTTTTACTGCTGCACCTAAATCAGAGGTATAAGATAAACGTCCCAATGTTTCTTTCATTTGCTCATCTGTAACATGTAAATCATGTTCATAATTTTTAGTTAATCCAGCCATTTTTTGTTTGGCTTTAACTAAAACTTCATCATTAATATCATTCACGACAACATTAAAACCAGAGTAAGCAATTTGAAAAGCAATTTGACTTCCTAATACTCCACTACCAATTACTGTTACATTTTTAAATTTAATCATTATGAAAACCTCTTTCTTTCTTTTTTTAATACGCTCATTTTTTGAACGTCATGATTCACCATTCGATTTAGCTCTTTTCTTTAGTATAGTTTTTATTGTACCTAATATGTTCATTTTTATCAAACGTTATACGAACTAAACGCGTTACTATTTCTTATTTATTTTTCTATTTTCATTCTAACCGTGTCATTAAGCTAAAAATAAGACTTTAAAAACGAGAGATTCCTCCAATTTTTAAAGTCTTATTTTCTAATATTTGGATTGATGTGAATTACATATCGAACAATAGAGAATCCAACTCTATTATTTATTCCAAACAGATTGTCGTTACACCCCTGCAACTGCAATCTGACCTTGGTATGTTTGTCGATAACGTTTTGGCGTTAAACCCGTTACTTCTTTAAATTTCTTCGTAAAGTAAGTCGAATCGTTAAATCCAACATTCATCGCAATGTTACTAATCGGAAAGTCAGTTGTTGACAATTCTTTTTTTGCAACTTCCACTCGATAAATTAAAAGATATTCAGAGAAATTCATCCCTAAGATACTTTTGACCAAACGACTCACATGATATTTACTCATATTTAAAAAAGCTGCCAATTTATCCAACGTTAGTGCTTCTGCATAATTTTCATGAATAAACCGCAAAATTTTATGTTGTAGGGTGAGTGATGTATTTTGATCACTCCCTTTTTCAATATCCAATAACGACACTTGATTAATTGATTTGATTGCACGGTCCATTGCATAAATAAAATCTTGGTCTATTGGTGTAACCAAATAATCAATCATACCATAACGTAACGCTTTTTGAGCCATCTTAAAGTCTTCTTTTTCAGATGTTATAATCGTTTTCAAATTAGGAAAACGTTCCAATAAATATTTGTGTACCTTAAAAGCATTTAACGTTTCGTTGTTAATAACCGCCAACTCAACTTGTTGATGTTCCAGCAGTTGATAAAATTCAGTTTTGGTGGTTACTACAGGTAATACGATAACGTTAGCAAAATATTTTCGAATCATGAGTTGCATGCTTTGACTCGTTTGTTCATCTTTTTCAATCAAAATTAAATTACACAAAATAATCACCTCTCATAATAGAGCACTAGATAATTATATTGTATTAATGTTTGTCACAAAAATCAATCACCATACGACCTTTTATTTTACCATCCATCATTTCATCAAAGATATCGTTTACATCTTCAACTGGACGCATATGTACTTTTGGCACCACTAAACCTTCTGCTCCAAATTGGAATGCTTCAGCTAAGTCTGTACGCGTACCGACTAATGAGCCGACTACTTTGATACCATCTAATACTAGACGTGGAATATTTAAATCCATACTTTCTGAAGGTAAGCCTACAGCAACAATCGTTCCACCTGCACGAACGCAATCAATGGCTGAGTTAAATGCTGCTTTAGAAACAGCGGTAACAACAGCGGCATGCGCTCCACCTGTTAGTTCTTGTATTTTTTTAGCTGCATCTTCTTTGGCTGGATTTATGACTAAATCTGCTCCAAATTCTTTAGCAAAATCTAATTGTAAATCATTGATATCTATTCCGATAACTTTAGCGTTGAATACTTTTTTAGCATATTGTAGTGCCAAGTTTCCTAAACCACCTAAGCCATAAATCGCAATCCATTGACCTGGTTTTATATTTGATTCTTTAATTGCTTTATAAGTAGTCACTCCTGCACAAGTAATACTACTTGCTTCAGCTGAACCTAGTCCATCTGGAACTTTAACCGCATAATCTGCAGTAACAATACATTCTTCAGCCATTCCACCATCAACTGTATAACCAGCATTTTTGACAGAGCGACATAATGTTTCTTGGCCATTAACGCAATACTCACATTTTCCACAACTTTCAAACATCCAAGCAACACTTGAACGATCGCCAACTTTTAGTGACGTCACGTCTTCACCAACAGCGATGACACGTCCGATACCCTCATGTCCTAAAACTCGACCGGTTACATCTCCAAAATCTCCATTTTTAACGTGTAAATCCGTATGACATACTCCACAACATTCCATTTTTAATAATGCTTCATTGGCCTTTAATGGACGTAATTCTTTTTCAACAATCTCAACTTTTTTATTGGCACCTACTATTGCTGCTTTCATTATTAGATACACCCTCTCATTAAAATAGAATGTGAATGTATGAACAAGGATAGTCACACTTGTCCGTCATTCAACAATCTAATTCTAGCACTTAAAATACGGATAAAACATAAATATATTATTCATTTTCAGTACTTTTTAAATTGTTTTTTACTTATTTTTATGCTTTCCTTTAAATCAACTCGTGAAAACACACACAATTTTATTTGATTCAATATCAACTATTTTGTCATTTTTAAACCTTTTTATTTGCAATAATCCCTATCTTTTCGATAAGATAAAAAAAATTAGATTTTCGGGGGATTTTTTTATGCTAAAAAGTAATCAATATAAAAGGTGGGATTTTTCAAAACAAGATGATTGGTGTTTTGTTTCGAAAATGAGTCAATCACCAATTAATGTTAATACTAATGAGGTTGTACCTATGCGAGACAAGGGGAAAATCGAACTAAATTATGAAAAAAAATTATTAGACCTTTTTGATACCGGGTGTGCTATCCAAGGAAATATGAAAGGGACGGCTAAAATAAATGGTCGCCTTTTTGAGTTACAACAATTTCATTTTCATGCTCACAGTGAGCATCAGATAGACCAACTCATTTACCCTTTAGAACTCCACATTGTTCACCAATCTCAAAGTGGGAAACTTGCAGTTATTGCCCTTCTATTTGAACTTGGAGAAGAAAATCAAGTTTTAAAAAACATGGTTAACGCATTTCAATTTCCTCTTAAGGATCATTATTTAGCCTTAGCTGATTTAATTCCTTTAGATAGAACTTTTTATCATTATCAAGGCTCTTTAACAAGTCCACCTTTAACGGAAAATGTCGAATGGTATCTTTTTTCTAATCCCATTTCCTTAAGTCCATCTCAATTAAAAATGCTAACCAAGCACTATCCTCATAACCATCGGAATATCCAACCTTTAAATAAAAGACCGATTTTAATTAAAAAAGATAAATAAAAAACACACTGATTTTCAGTCTAGATTGAAGATCAGTGTGTTTTTCGATTCTCGTCATTTTTTAAACCAATAAACCTATTCGTTTCTGCACCCTTTTTGTGATGATTAAGAGAATCCCTATTTTAAAAAAATCAAAGAATAAGAAAGGTAAAACACATGTAGCAAAGACCACTTTTAATGGTAAAGAGGTTAACCATATAAAATAAAGAGTGCCTACAAAATAATTAAAAAATAGACCACTCATCAATCCAAAAATTAAATAAGATTTTTTAAACTTTTCTGCTCCCCAACCCGCTAAATAAGCCATAATAGGAAAACTTAAAAGAAAACCACCAGTCGGTCCAAAGAAAACAGCCACCCCTCCCGAAAAATTAGCAAAAACGGGTAACCCCATCAGTCCCAATAACAAATATAAAAGAGCCGCTATACTCCCTAATCTCTTCCCTAATAAAAGACCTGCTAAAGGGATTGCAAACGTCTGTAACGTTACCGGAACCACCGTTAATGGCAAACTAACTTGTGATAAGACAATAATAATTGCTGTCATCAATGAAACATGAACTAATTTTTTTGTTGACATTTTTTCAGCTCCTTTTTTCAAGTATAAAAAAAAGAAACTCTGTTGTCAACCTATGATATAATAAAAGGTTGACAACGACTTTTATAATTTCAAACGAACCTCTCCAGTATTCAGAAAAAGCTCTCGCCCATCTTCTTTTTTGATTTGTAACTGTCCTTCTTGATCAATTCCTAAAACAAGAGCTGGATAAGTTGTCTTTCCTTGTAAAATGGTCACCCACTCATTTAATCCTAACAAGTGTGAACGGTAATCAGCTAATAGTTGCCTTTCGTCCACTGTTTTCAAATCTAAAATCAAACTTTCTATCAGATTTCCTAATAATTCATTCCGAGAAATCATTCTTTCTTCCGTTGAAAAAAGGCCCTGAGCGGTCTGTGCTACTTCTTGACTAAATGCTTCCTTAGGCGTTGAAAAATTGAAGCCAACACCAACCACAATCCAATCAATCTCTCCACTTTCAAAATTAGTCACTGCTTCTGTTAGAATTCCGCAAACTTTTTTATCTTGATAAAATAAGTCATTTACCCATTTTATAGTTAACTCTTTTCCTGTTAACTTTTTAATCACTTGAACTATTTTTACTGCAATATACATCGTGATTAATGTCGGAGTCGAAAAATTAAAATCTTCTTTTTTAAGAATTAAACTAAAATAAAGACCTGTATTTTCAGGAGATTCAAATGTTTTACCGTATCGCCCTCTCCCCGCGGTTTGCTCATTGGCTATTACTATTTTTTTAGATAATTCTCCATTGATTGCTAATTCTTTTGCATAGCGATTTGTTGAATCAATAGTATCAAAGTACTCCAAACGAACTGCTCCAGCTGTTTTTTCTAAAAAAGGAAGAAGGCCAGCAATACTGATTCGATCCTTTGTTTTACTTAAACAATATCCCAGGTTCCTTTTTGCTTCAATTTCAAAACCTTCTTTTTCTAATTGTTTTATTGCTTTCCAAATTGCATTTCTGGAAAGCCCCAAATATTCAGCAAGTTTAACCCCAGAAATATAGTCACCTTGATGCTTTTCTAGATACATTAAAACTTTTTCTTTTGTTGTCAATGGATCACTTCCCTTTACTTTGAAAATAAAAAAATCTGGTTCATGAATACAATAATTGTATCATGAACCAGATGAATATAAAATTATGAAAAATAAAAAAGCCTACTTTGGCTTTATCATTATCAGACACATGGTAGCACTCACGTAGTGCTGCTTCCTTCCAGATCTGACACGCTTAGCGAGCCTACCATTGTCCTAGCCTTGCGGCAAAACCCATTATACTAAACTTTATTAAGAATTACTAGTCTTTTTCTTCATTAACTTTTTTTTAGCTCTCAACTCTTTAAAAAAGTCAGTTAATAAAGTAGCGGTTTCTTCTTCTAAAACACCAGATTCAACTTCACATCGGTGATTCAAACGCTCATCATCTAACAAATGATACAAGCTGTCACAAGCACCTGCTTTAGGGTCTTTCGCTCCATAATAGACTTGTGGAATACGTGAATTCAGAATGGCTCCACTACACATTGGACAAGGTTCTAACGTGACAAATAGAGCGGCACCTTCTAAACGCCAACTTTTCAATGAGCGATTAGCCGCTTTAATCGCTAAAATCTCTGCATGAGTGGTTGCATCTTGGGATAGTTCACGAACATTGTGTCCTCTGCCTATAATATTACCCTCAAAAACAATGACTGCCCCAATCGGAACTTCAGCGATTGTCGCCGCCTTTTTTGCTTCTAAGATTGCTTCACGCATATAATATTCTTTTTCTTGATTACTAAACTTTTCCATTTATTCTTTAAATCTCCTTTACTCAGATTAAACTTTTAAAATAAAATATGATAAACTAAAGATACTAAACAGAAGGGAAAAGTGAATAAAATTATGAAACTTTCTGAATTAAATCAACTCTATCCCAACGGTTTTCTTGCTCAAGAGCCACTAAAAGATGAGCGCTTCTTCACTCTCTATTTCAATAATCAATGGTTTCACATCCCTAAACAAACGATTACCGAAAAAGAAAAAAAATTACTCCTTCTTCTTTTTCCACAAGATAGTTTACCAGCTGATGTGGTTACTCACTCTTGGTTCCAATACTTGTATAATCATCAAAAAAACTTACCTAAAACTGAAGGAACTTATCGTATTATCCAAATTAATTTAAAAAATGAAACACCCGTAGCTCAGGAATGGCTCACCCATTTTGCTGGAATGTTTCAAGAAGTTGACGATTTTTTCTTTATCAATAAAAAACAAGCAGTTATCATTGAAAAACAAGCGAAAATCCAATACCTACTAGCAGATATCGAAGGCATGCTCTTAACCTTAGAAAGTGATTTTCTCGTCCAAGCAAGACTTTTTGTTGGTACATTCCATACCATGACCTCACAATTTATCGACTTTTTTAAAGAAGAACAACATCTTTTTCAAACGTATCAAAAAGATGCTATTCGTCTCTTTTCTTTTCAAGATGTTGCACTTGATTATTTAACTCATCAAGCCATAAAAAATAGTAAAACAATGCAAGATTTAAAAATTTCATTGCAATTTGACGATGACTTAAACAACATCATCAAAACACTTTGGCAAGAACAAGGAAATATTACTTCTGCTTCAAAAAAACTATACATTCATCGAAATACGTTACAATATCGATTAGATAAATTTTACGAACGGACTGGTTTTTCTTTAAAAAATATGAATGATTTAACTTTATGTTATTTATTAATTAATTAATTCCGACGATTACCAAACAATATCACTAAGCGTAAAAGTTGTAAGAGCGAGGTAATCGCGGCAGCAACATAAGTTAAGGCGGCAGCAATCAAAACACGTCTCGCCATGACTAGTTCATCATTGTCTAAAACCTGTTCTTCCTTTAAAATAGCTAAAGCTTGTCTTGATGCGTTAAACTCAACGGGTAACGTTACCACTTGAAAAATAAAAGTTAACGCAAAACACCAAATACCAATGGTAACTAAAATAGGTAAACTACTGAAAAAAATCGATCCAATCAAAATCAAAGGTATCGAAAGGCTTGCTCCAATGTTAACAGCAGGAACTAATGCGGCTCTTAACTTTAAAGGCCAGTAACTTTTAGCATCTTGAACGGCATGACCACATTCGTGCGCAGCAACACCGATAGCAGCAACTGATGTTGAATCCGCAACGGTTTCAGACAAACTTAGAATTTTAGTATGCGAATTGTAGTTATCGGTTAAATCTCCGGCAATTTGACGAACACCGACATTATGAATGTCCGAAGCCCTTAAAATAAAGTTAGCTGCATCTGTCCCAGTATAACCTTTTTTACTTTTTACTTTCGCATATTTGCGATAGGTGCTGTTAACATAACTTGATGCGACTAAAGAAATCAACATCCCAATAATGACTAAAATATACGTACGATCTAAAAATGGATACATCATATACATCAAACATAACCTCCTAATGAATAGTTAGCTTCATTCTAACAGATATTAAAGCTTTACACTTTATTTTATCTTATTCTTTTGATTATTTTTAGAATATTATGTTAGGATTGTGTTTTCTTTTTATAGATTTTTGATAAAAAGTAGTGTATCTTTAGTAATGTCTAGCCTTATTGAAAAGGCTTTTTTAAACTTTATCCACTACTCAAAATAAAAAATATTATTTCATCCTGTCTAGGGGGCGATATTAACATGCGCGAATTATTAGATATTCCAACACAGCGGCGACTTAAAATTCTTGAACATCTAGATGAGGCTTCTGGTTGGATTAGTTCAAATGAATTAGCCCAAGAAAATAAAGCATCTTTACGAACCATCAGTAACGATGTTAGTTATTTAAAAGAAGCATGGTATCCACAATTTAAAATTGAAACGTCAAAAAAAAGTGGCGTTCGTTTAAAACGCCAAGCGAATACCCATATGAAGATTCTTTATCGCCATATTTATGAGAATTCAGATGCCTTCAAATTATTAGAAGCTATTTTTTTTGATACTACCTTGAGCATTGAAAAATGGGGCGAACGTTTATTTATTAGTGAATCTTCTCTCTATCGTATTATCAATGAGATGTCCCAATCACTCGAATCTTTTGGTCTATCATTAGAGAAAAAACCTTGTCGAATTATCGGAAATCTGGAAACTAACGTCCGCTTTTTCTACACTCGTTTTTTTAAAGAAAAATATTTGATTTGTGATTGGCCTTTTGAAGCCACTCGTGATATTTCTATTTCTTTTTGCCAAGATTTATTACATTTAAGTGATACAAGAATTAGCGAGGAACTCTTAATCCAGCTTAGCCATCTAGTTAATATCAGTCTTATTCGAAGTAGCCAAGGTTTTTTTATTAAAACAAAGTTATCAATCGAACAAAGTAAAATGGTCAATCGGATTAGACAAGATGAACAGCTTACACCAAAACTCAATGAACTCTTGCTAACCTATAACTTAAAAAACGAAACAAAAGAAATCGAGCAGCTTGTCTATACTTTTGCTAGTTTTTTAACATACTGGCTACCTGATGAACAAATTGATTTTTCTGTTGAGCATGATATTCAACAATTTCTAGCGGATATCCAGGAAACGTTTAATCTCAAATTACCAGCGGCTATTTTTGAACGACTTATCAGTAAAATTGAACATTTTTACCTTTTTTATCAGATTTATCCGTATCAAAATTATTTAATTTTTGATGATTATCGACAAAGTGCATTAAACATTAAGATTGAATTTCCAATTTTAAATAGAGTCATCGAAACACTTCTCAAACAAATGGAAGAAACAACGGATTTTCCGTGGTATCAATTATTTTATACTAAAATTCTTTTTACCTTAGTCACCCAATGGGATCATCTAACCGAGCAAATTGATGCCCAAAAGAAAAAAGTTGAGCTACTTATTTTAACTGATTTAGGCGAAAACCATGGACTCTATCTAACACAGCAAATCAAAAAGAATTTTCGCGATAAAGTTCTCTTACATTACTATGCTGATCCAGTAACTCTTTTAAATCTAGATTCACAAGAAAAATTTTCAAAATATGATATTGTCGTTACTACTTTTTTTACAGAGTTTATTCCTCAAGATAAGTTACTAATTATCGACAATATCCCCTCCAATCGAGATTGGCGAACAATCCGTCAAGTTGTCAACCAAGAATATCAAATCAAAAGAAAAAATTAGGATAGAACGCTTGCAGTTTATTCTAATTTTTTTTATCTATTAGAAATGGTGAAAACTTATGTTTCCTTTTATCACAGCTTATATTACTAATATCTATCTAATTATTGGAGCTATTTTGGCTTTATATTTTTTAGCTTTAAGTAATTCTTTAGTTAGTTCTCATGATTTGAACCAAAAAAAAATCATTTTTAATTCTAAAACAGATCAATTGATTCTTTCTTTAAAATCGAAAATTTTACTCGGTATTTTTACTGGCATCTTTTGTTTTTATATCTCTAAAAATGAAATTCCGATTCCCTTTGGTATGGCTACCGACATTGATTTACAATATCTTCCGATTTTTTTTGCTGTTGTTTACGCTTCACCTTTGACCGGTACAATTGGTACTTTTTTATTATTATTTTTACGCTTTTTAAACTATCTAACGACCAATCAACCTCTCTCTAGTTTTGGACATGATATCCCCCTTATTTTAATCATTCTTGCGCTCAGTTTAATCGCTGACCAAAAACCCATTACCTACCAAAAAACCTCATGTCTTTTTCTAGGGTACTCTTTAATCGCTCGTTTTTTTATTTTCACGTTCGCCAATTATCCGATTTGGGATTTAAATAAAACCATTAATATGACCGTCCATTTTTTTGTTTTTACTAGTGGCTTTTTAATTGCCTCTTACATTATTAATAAATTAATTGATGTCTTTCAATCTCTACATATTTATCGAACTTCTGCTACTTATGATACTTTAACTAATATTTATAACAAAGAGTCTTTTCTCTTCTTTTTAGATCATGCTTACAATGATGCGTTGCTTGATCAACAATCCTTCTCTTTAGCAATCCTAGATATTGATAATTTCAAAAAAATAAATGATACTTATGGACATTTAGCTGGTGATGAGATCATTGCTGATGTGGCTCAACTAATCAAGAAACAGCTCAACTCTCAAAGTCTTTTATTTTTTCGCATTGGTGGAGATGAATTTGCGATTATCGATCGAAAAAAAGGCCATAGTAAAAAACAGTTAATTGACCATGTACAACGGCTATTTTCATTTTTTGATAAGAAAAAATTCAATGCCAATCAACAACAAATTAAGGTGCAACTCTCTGTTGGCATCGTTAATATTTTTCCTAATAAAAAAAGAAAAGAACAAAACAGTTTAACCGTTAAAGATATTTTTAATCTCGCTGATCACTCTTTATATGAAGCAAAAAAAGAGGACTCAAAAAAAGTAGTCACTCAAGATTATTTTTTATTTACATAAAAGGACGGATAAGAATTTTAAATTCTCATCCGCCCTTTTTAAATACTATTTTTTATTTTTTCCCGATAACTCTTGATATTTTTGATTTCTTTCAATGACATCTTCTGCTGACTGGGTTATTAATTCATCTACCTCTGCCTCATTTTGTAAAATATTACTTAACGCTGAAAAACGTGTTTGATGCTTAAAGAAATCCGATAATTTTTCAAAGGCAACTTTACGAGAATCAATTTTCAAAGGCTCTTTTCCTTTTTCAATCAGTAATGGATTGTAACGATATAATGGCCAATATCCAGATTCAACAGCATCTTTTGCGACTTGAATCGATTGACTCATTCCACCTTTAATTCCATGATTGATACAAGGAACATAACCGATAATCAAAGAAGGACCCGGATAACTTTCGGCTTCTGCTATTGCTTTAATCGTTTGATTTGGATTAGCATTTAATGATATTTGTGCCACGTAAACATGACCATACGTCATTGCCATCAAACCTAAATCTTTTTTAGCTGTTCGCTTCCCATCAGATGAGAACTTCGCAATCGCAGCGGTTGGCGTTGCTTTAGATATTTGTCCGCCAGTATTTGAATAAATTTCATTATCCATCACAAAAATATTAACATCTTCACCACTCGCAAGAACATGGTCGATACCACCAAAACCGATATCATATGCCCAACCATCGCCCCCCATCATCCATTGACTAGGTTTCACAAAAAGATCTTTTTGCTCTAATAAGGAGGCTAGCTCAGGGTAAGTCCCTTGCTCTTCTTCAAGCAAAGCGATTAATTTGGTTGAGCGTTGGCGAGAACCTGCCCCTTCCCAAATGTGTTCTATCCAATCCCTCATTAAGTTTTGTAAGGCAGAAGATCCCACTGATTTAGCCAACAAGGTCTGTATTTTATTTTTCAAAGCCGTACGTTGTGTTTTATTGGCAAGGTACATACCAAAGCCAAACTCAGCATTGTCTTCTAATAAGGAGTTACTCCACGCTGGGCCTTGACCTTCCTCATTTGTTGTATAAGGAGTCGCTGGTGAAGAGGCACCCCAAATCGAAGAACAACCTGTTGCATTCGCAATCATTAAACGGTCACCATACAATTGAGTGATTAATTTAACGTATGAGGTTTCGCCACAGCCTTCACAAGCTCCTGAAAATTCAAGTAGTGGTTTTTCAAACTGAGAACCACGAATGGTTTCAATTTTTTTAACTGGATTCGCTTTTTGTTTTAATGTCATTGCAAAAGCCCAATTCAGTGCTTCATCTTTTTGTGTTTCATAAGGGCGCATCACAAGTGCTTTTTCTTTTGCTGGACACGCTTCAACACATAGACCACAACCAGTGCAATCCTCAACGGAAACTTGAATACGATACATCAACCCATCCGCCCCACGCATCTCACGTGTGATAAATCCTTCAGGAGCTTCCTTAGCTTCTGTTTCATCAGCTAGGAATGGGCGAATAGCAGCATGTGGACAAATAAAGGCACATTCATTACACATGGTACAAGCATCTGGTAACCATTCTGGAACCTCTAAAGCCACACTTCGTTTTTCAAAAGCCGTGGTTCCCATGGGGATATTTCCAGATTCCATGTCATTATCAATCAAGGTTTGCACACTAAGCTGATCCCCTTCTTGGCGATTAATCGGTTCTAAAATCTCACGAACATATTTGGGTTTATTAAAATCAATCAAGTCACTTTTAACTTCAAGTCCTACCCATTCTTCTGGAATTTCAATTTTTTGCAAACGCTCAGACGTTAAATCAATTGCTAATTGATTACGTGCCACGACTTCCAATGATTTTTTACCATAGGCCTCATTCACTTCTTCTTTTAAATAAGTTGGATACTGTGCTCGAGAAATCAACTGGGTTAACTCAAAAAAGGCAGTCGACATCACAGTATTAATACGGCGACCTAAACCAACTTCTGTTGCTAGTTCATACGCATTAATCACATAAAATTGCGCTTCTTTTTCAGCTAACTCTTTTTTCAAACGCTTTGGTAACAATCTAAGCACACGTTCTTTATCCCACGTTGTATTGAGTAAGAAAATACCACCCTTTTTTAGGCCTTTAACTAAATCATACTGATGTAGATAGGCAGCATTATGGCAGCCGATAAAATCAGCTTGTTCAATCAAATAAGTAGATTTTATTTCATCTGGGCCAAAGCGTAAGTGAGAAATGGTCAACCCACCTGATTTTTTAGAATCGTAAGAAAAATAACCTTGAGCATATAAATCTGTATGATTTCCAATAATTTTAATGGCTTGTTTATTTGCTCCTACCGTTCCATCTGAACCAAAGCCCCAAAATTTAGCTTGATAAGTGGCTTGCGTTGTTAAATCAAGCATAGGTCCAACTGGTAGTGATAAATTAGTCGCGTCGTCCTTGATGCCAACCGTAAAGCGGTACTTAAGTTGGTTAGGTGCTAATTTCAAATGATCATAAACTGCCTCGATTTGATTTGGTGTGACATCTTTTGAACCTAATCCAAAACGTCCTCCAATAACAATCGGACGATTAGGATGACGATAAAGAGCACTTTGAACATCTAAAAGTAATGGCTCACCATCCGCACCTGGTTCTTTTGTTCGATCTAACACAGCGACACGAGTCACACTTGTCGGTAGTTTAGCTAAAAGATTATCGGTTGGAAACGGACGATATAAATGAATATTAAGATGCCCCACACGACGTCCTTGATGATTGAGATAATCCACCGTCTGACGAATCGTTGGTGAGACAGAGCCCATTGAAATAATGACTTCTGTTGCATCTTTATGTCCGTAATAATTCGTTAAATCATAGTCTGTTCCACGTAATTTATTAATTTTAGTCATATATTTTTGTACCATTGAAGGCACATCATCATAATATTGATTGATTGTTTCTCGTTGTTGGAAATGAATATCAGGATTTTGATTTGTTCCAGAAACGGTCGGATGATTTGGATTCATTCCACGAGTTCTAAAACGAGTCAAGCTAGCTTGATCGAGTAAATTAGCTAAATCTTCATAGGCTAAAACATCAATTTTTTGTATTTCATGACTTGTTCTAAAACCATCAAAAAAATTAATAAATGGTAAACTCGCTTCTAGACTAGTCAAATGCGCCACTGCAGATAAGTCCATCACTTCTTGAACTGAGCTTTCAGCTAACATACAAAAACCAGTTTGGCGTGCAGCCATGACATCTCCATGGTCACCAAAAATGCTAAGAGCATTCGTTGTCACCGCACGACTCGCGACATGAAAAACTGACGGTAATAATTCTCCTGCAATCTTATACATATTTGGAACCATTAGTAACAAGCCTTGAGAAGCTGTGTAAGTTGAAGTTAAAGCGCCTGCTTTTAGTGAACCGTGAACAGCACCCGCCGCACCCGCTTCAGATTGCATATTTACAATCCTAACAGGCTCACCAAAAATATTTTTTTTACCTTGAACCGACCACTCTTCGACCACCTCAGCCATCGTTGAACTTGGAGTAATTGGATAAACAGCGGCAACCTCAGTAAAAGCATATGAAATATAGGCTGCTGCGGTATTACCATCCATTGTCATTTTCTGCATCATTGTCTTTCGTATCCCTCTTTCTTTTACTTTATTCTCTGCTACTACTGAGCTTTAATTGTTCAACAAAACGTTGTAATAAGTTAATATCTTCACCTTCTGCATTATTTTCAATACAAACGATGTCTGCCCCTTTACTAGCACCCGTTTTTTCAAATTGATTAACAAAGTCATATGCTGACTTACAGAAAAACTCGCCATAATCACGATCACCTGACCCTACAACACCAAACGTTTTTCCTGTCAGCTCTTCATCTGCTAAATCATTAAAGAAGTCCTCAAATTCATAAGGTAGATCCCCATCACCGTAAGTATAAGTTGCCACGATACAAAGATCAGCATCTTCAAAGAAGTCTGAATCAACATCGGTACATTCTTCACTTTCAACATCGAAACCTTCATCTTCTAATTTTTCTTCAATAATATCAGCAATTTCCTCTGTATTACCTGTCATACTTGCATAAACTATTTTCGCTAAGGCCATTTTAACGTCTCCTTTTTATTTTTAATTTTTTAATATTAATTATATTTTTCACAAGTTTTCACGGCTTAATTTTAACATAAAATACGTCTAATATGAACCATATTCAAGAACTTGTCATCATTTTTAAACAAAAAAACAACACTAATATTCTTTTATTAGCGTTGCTTTGTGATACTATTTATTTTTTTCAACTGTAAATAGCCATGCACCAGGCTCATCTAATAACGTTGGTGTTTTTAAAGCTGCTTCATTGACTTCAATCACTTCACCAGCGACAGGACTTTCATACTCAACGACTGTTTTTTCAGCTTCAAGTTCAATTACTTCAGAACCAACTTCAAGTGCTGTTCCAACTTTTGGCAGTGATACAAAACCAATACTGCCTAAATCGTCTTGAGCAGTTGCCGTCAAACCTACTTGGACCTTACCCTTTTCTTCTTTTGTCCATAAATTTTCGTTTGCCATTATCTTCTCTCCTTAACCTAAAAATGCTGCTTCGTACTCAGCCTCTTTAAACCCTAATAAAACTTTATCATTTGGTAAAACCATAATTGGACGCTTAATTAACATCCCATCCACAGCTAAACGCTCACTCGCTTCATCAGTTGAAAAATCATTTACAATTAATTTTAGTTCTTGTTCACGATAACGAATCCCACTTGTGTTAAAAAAACGTCGAACGGGATAATCATTACTCTCCATCCATTTTTTTAGTTGCTCTTTTGCTGGAGGGGTTTCAATCATATCAATCATCGTATACTCCACTTGATTTCCATCTAACCAAGCCTTTGCCTTTTTACATGTTGAACACTTAGGGTACCAATAAAATATTGCCATTTTTTCAACCATTCCTTTCCCAAATCTTTAAAATTAAGTATAGCATAGCCCCTTCTAAAAAAATATGAACTCTCTAATCTTTTTTCGTATGATTAAAAGATATGTTATAATTGATGGAATATATGGATTTTTTTAAGTAGGAGGAACCCCATGAAAACATCATCCAGTAACAAAGAAGATTATTTAAAAGCAATTTACGAAAACAACGGGATTGATAATTTTGTTTCAAACAAAACACTATCTCTACATCTCGGTGTTTCCCCAGCATCGGTCACCGAAATGGTCGAAAAGCTTAAAAATGATGGACTTCTTGACTACAAGCCGTATACTGGTGCTAAACTAACAACTGAAGGTTTATACAAAACGATTAAAATCATTCGCAATCATCGAATTATTGAAACGTTCTTATATGATAAATTAGGCTATTCACTTCATGATTTACATCACCTTTCTGAAGAATTGGAACACGTTAAAGATGCTGTTTTCTTTGATCGATTGTATCGATATCTTGGTTCGCCTGAAAGTTGTCCTCATGGTGGGATTATCCCGACAGAAGAGAACTATCGTGAAAAAGCACTGACGCCGCTCTCTAATTATAAAGTCGGTGACTCACCTGAAATTGGTCGTGTCATGGATGATGCCTCTGTGTTAAACTATTTAGCTTCAATTCATCTAAATGTTGGCGATACTATCCATATTTTAGAAGTAGATACTTTTAATGAAGTCACTCTCTTTACTATCAATGATGATGATAAACCTTATCATCTTAGTCATAAACAAGCACAATTTATCTTTTCAACATTATAAAAAAACATCAGGAAGACGTTTATCACTGTCTTGCTGATGTTTTTTATTATTTATAAAGCGTCACTTAAAGTCCAAGTAATCGTTCCTTGATAATCACCTAGAATAGCGCCACTACCATAAACCTCCAGTTTAAGTTTGTTTTTCAAACCAATTTCATCATACGCTTTATCTGGATGAGTCACACTTTTGATAACAGGTGCCGCTCCTTGCATGGTTTGATTATCATATTTTAATTGACCTTGCAAAGCTGTTTTACCAGTAGCTTCCGTTCCCGTTTCAAAACCGGTAAACGTCCCAGTAACTTCCCAAGCTTTAATACTCTCGCCCGTTTCAAACGTATTCGTGATTTCTAATTTTGCTTCCTGCTCAAGTTCTTTCGTATCACCAAAAATGGATAGCTTATGTTCACCAAAACTCATGGTTTTCGGTGGTTTGATTTCAAATTTAGGTTGGAAACGAATTTCGATAATTGTCGGACCATCTGCCACGTTCGTTAGCTCAACTGTTGGACTGCCTTCTTTGTACGCTTTTATGGTTGGATTTTCTTGATAACCTTCTGCTTTTTTATCTTCAGCTAAAATCAAACTTGCGATTGATATCCCTACTACTTTCTGCCCCAACTGTTTTGTTGATTTGCGATTTTTACTTGTCAGGTTTGCTAAAATAGGTTGACCCGTTGTATCATTTAAATACCGAATTTCGACGGGCATTTCGTTCAAGTCATAGACAACATTTAGCTCATTTAGAGTGGATGTAACTTCTTTCGTGATTGTAACTCCCGAGTTAATCCCAGAAGCAATTGGATTAAACTTATATTTCTGACCTTCTAAATGTTGAGGAACCACCAACGTTATCGTCTCACCAACTTTTTCATCGTAGAACTGAGGTAGTTCACTTGTTAAATTAGCGGGTAGCAATTCTTTCTCGCCATTCCCTTTATTTAAATAATAATTCACTTTCACATGTTTTTTTCGATTAATTACCATCTGTTTTTGTGAACTTTTAAATTCAGAATAACCATGTTCTAATCCAACTGAAATTTGGTTGCTTCCAATGTTCAGTTTTTCTTTAGGAATGATAGATTCCCAATCCCCCGTCCTATTCCCAGGTGGATAAGTTACTGTGCCTATTTTTTCTGTTCCCTTCATCACAGTTAACGTCCCACCAGATTTCGTTTCATCGACCCAAGTCCCACTTATTTTAGTTGAGACTGTGACTTCATTAATTTCAACACTATTAGCTGTCAACGTAAAGGTCGGAGCAGGATAATAAAAGACTTTAACACTTTTATTTGTTTCTTCTAATTCTGTAAAAACACCTTCTACTGTAACTCCGTCTTGTTTCAAACCTGGTGTGTTTTTATCTAAGATGAACTGACTATTTAATATTTTAGGGACTTGTTGACTATAGTTTACACCTAACTCACCCGCTTGTTCTCCCAATGAATCTACAGTTATTTTCTTATTTGTTACTTTGTTAAACGCTTCAAATTTAATAAGGGGTTGAATCCGCAAACCAGCAGTTGCAGCTCGCGAAGATTCTTTTGGGGGATTTTCATTTGTTTTAATTTTTGCTTCAAAACGATAGTTATCTGCTGGTAAACTTGACGTATTAAACTTAAAGTTAAATCGACCTTCTCCACTAGTATTAGTACTTTGACTACCAGTTGCGACAACTTGATTATTTGAATTTCTAAGCTCTGCATGTATTGTACCTGATGAGTTATTGAATTCATACCAATCTCCCGAAAAAGTATGTTGAGGAGTTCGTTCAGGTATGATATATTCATTCTCATCTGAATAAATTAACGGACCTGACGTTCCCTCCTCAACTCCAGTGTAAAAAGTCAAACTATTATTTTTTCCACTGGCCACTTTTTGAGGACTCACTTTCATCGATACGGTGCTGTCAGCTCTAGTATACTTTGGGTACATACTTGAAACGTAAAGTGGTTGTGTTTTGTCAAACGGAGCATCATCTCCTTTTCCTGAACCATACACATTATTACCATACGCGAATAAAACATTAGTATATTCTTGATAGGGTGGAGCAGCAAAGTTTATTTTCTTATTCTCTTTGCTAGGATAACGTTCCATTGTATAATTCAAGCGAAAGGTACCAACTTCTGTAAACATCCCTCGACCACGTCCCATGGCATAAACAGGAACACCATCATCACTTGTACCACTTTCATACCCTAACGCAGTATCATGAGAATAAACAACGCCTAAATTCATATCAGATGATGAATCATTCCAGACATTAATATCAGTCTGAATTGTGTCCGAAAATTCTGCAGGCTTCATTATCATTTCAATAAATGTATCTTTACTTGGTTGCGATAAATAAACAATTGTCTTTGTTTCAAGATTCTCATATACGGTTCCACCAGTAGTAGTAGCATTTAAAACACCATTTTCACCTAATACTTGAAAGTAACCACCATCTCCATTACCATACAATGTTTTTACACGGTTATTATTTTGATCGAAATAGAAAATAGTAGATATAGGTTTAGGTCCAGTATTAGTCCTTCCAAACCGATAAACATACTTAACGCCACCAATTTCGTTTGAAATTTCTGTGGTAGTCGCTTTTTTAAAACCAGAATTGACATTTGTATATTTCTTTAACACCTGTTCATAAGTCTGACCTGCTTCGACGACATCAGAAATCATTAAAATATTAAATATCCCTAAAAGTAGTGTTAATAACGATATTAAAAAAATACTCTTTAGCCTTTTCACTAATTAATTCCTCCCTTCTTTCTCCATTTTAGAAGGCTCTATTTAGTATCGGTTAAAGTCCAAGTAATCGTTGATGTGTACGTTTTATCAGCTTGAGGTTGGTCACCTTGAGGGACAACAAGCTTCAAACTTTGAGTCACATCTGTCGCTCCATAAACTTTATCTTTTGCATACTCACTGTCAAAGACTAATGAACTGGCCGCGTTGTTTGTTGCTGGTCCAACCCCCGCTCCCTCTTTTGTTGTCATGAGGACTTGAGCATCCGTTGAAATTGATTTATCATTTTGAATCGCTGTTAATAAAGTATCGACTGCTGGTCCCCCTGTTTTATCAGATGACTGATTCGTTAATTTACTACCTTTCACTTGGATCTTTGTTCCTAACAAAGTATGTCCTGCTTCTTCAGTCCCTGTTGTAAACTGAGTTGCCGCCACTTCAACTTTAAAACCTTTATCGCTACCACGTTCATCAATCACTTGAATGAAAGGTGGAATGAATTTTTCAGCTTGGTCTGCTCCTTCATTAAATTTATATTTAATCATTTTAGCTGGATAAGATTTTTCCATCACTGAAACTTGAGCTTCTCCAAAATCAATATTTGGAACAAAAGCAATCCGAATCCCACCATTCATCCCCTTACCTTGACCATCAGCCATGGTAATAATCTGATCATTGGTTCCTGGTTTAATTAATTCAATTGGTCCAGGGTTTTCACCACTTCCTCCATCATTAGGGATAAACTTTACTTTACCTTCTGTCGTTGTCGAAACAGGTGCCGCAAAAACAGTCGTGTGTTGTGAAATTCCAAATAGTACCATCCCACTTAATAATAGACTGGATATAATTTTCTTTTTCATAATCTTTTCTCCTTTTTTTAATTAAAAGTTTTTTAGATAACGTCATTTAACTCCCAAGTTAGAGTCGCTGTATATTTTTTATCTTTAATCTTAATATCACTACTTGGTGTGTTTAGTTTCAACGCATTGTTAACCTCTTGTGCTTCTGGTTTCATCTCACCCGTTACACGATCATAATCGGTTTCACCAGCGAAAATAACGTTTGAGCGGGTTCCATTCGTCGAACCTTTTTTGAAAGTTTGAGCTAAAACAACGCCAGCATTATCAATTGTCTTAGCAGTACCGTAAACTTCAACTCCTGGATTGGCTAACGCTTTCGCTAAATTTTCACCTTTGTAAACTGTGTTTGTACGTTGAACGTTATAAATTTCAATATATGTATTTTCAAGCACTTGCTGATCTTCACCATCTTTATACTGGAATTTACCTCGATCTAGCATCTTAACTTTCAATTCCCAAGTTTTATTAGGATCACCTGTTTCATCTGTCACTTGAACAAAAGGAGCATAGGTAGCATCTGGTCGTACCGTTTCATCCGCTCCTAAAGTGACTTTATTCCAAATCGCTGGATATTTTTGGTTACCAGAACTAATTTTTTGGTCCCCAAAGTGAAAATCACTAATCCACTCAAAACGTAGCGTTCCATTGGTACTATTTCCATCTTCTCCTGGATCAACAGGATCCGTTCCATCTTCTCCTGGATTGACAGGATTTCCCCCGTTATTATCTGTTTCATCAATCGATGTTTTAAACGTCACGTCACCTTTTGTTGTTTGTGTAATCGGTTCTGCCGCATCAACAGTTAATGATACTAATAATAAAGTACCTAGAATAAGAGTGGATACTAAACTTACTTTTTTCATCTTACATTCTCCTTTAATTAATTATTTACTATCAGTTATTTCCCAAACTAAATCTGTTGTGTAAGCACTCGCTGTATCTTTCATCCCAGGTAGGACTTCAAGGGCGATTGCTGGATTTCTTTTTTCAGTTTTGCCACCATCGACTTTTTGATCAATGCCATTACCTGTAGAACCAAAACGAACCGTCCAACTACCATAACCTTGTTTTTGAGTCCCATCTGCGGTTGCTAAGACACTACTCGATTCAATTCGCATGTAAGGGTTACCGTTAACCGTTTCATTTAGACGTGTGGTCACAGTTGGATAGTAACGTTCTTCTAAATCAGAGTTACTCCGAATGTTTAAATCATTCATATAAAGATTCGCCTTAATTTCATGTCCATCGGCATTTTTAAAAATACCATTGTTTGACAATGAAACAGTCCAACCTTTACCGCCTCCACGAGAGTCATTAACCTCAAAAAAGTTAGGACGTTCCGTGTTTCCGTTCACTTGAGAAAACTGAGCATAGTAATAAGCATTTCCTGTTGTTTTAACTAAGTTATTTTCACCAAAACTCACATCAGGAATATAAACAAATTTTAAAGGACCACTCGTACTTGTCCCTGGATCAATCGGTTTAACGGGTTCTTTAGGATCAGTCTTGTCACCAGGATCAGTTTTATCACCAGGATCAGTTGGCTCAACCTTATCATCCCCTTGACCATCAACAAACTTAATTTTTGCTTTCGTTGTCGCTGATGTTGCTGCTGCATCAACTGTGCTCACTGATAAAACTAAACTTCCTAAGCATAAAGCTGATACTAACCACAAACTTTTTTTCATGATTGTTTTCCTCCTCAATCAAATCTAATGCTTATAATGTATTATTTAATGTCCAAGTCAAGGTCGTTTCGTAGTTACCACCCTCATCTGTATCAATCACTTGAGTTGGAACCGTCATACGAACTGATGGATTTAAGCCTTGTTTACTGGTATTTACACTACCTTCAGCAGCATTTCCATCTAGACCCTTACCAGATGTTATGACATCGGTTCGACCAAAACCAATCGCCCATTTACCATAACCTTTCCCTTTTTCAGCACGAAGAATTTCTATATTACTACGACCATTTTCACTTGATATTTCTTTATATTCTGTGGCATTCACCATTGATTCTGGTTTATATTTTTCAACATCAGTTGCTGCATCAAAAGATTTAGTCGTAACAAAACCATCTTTAAGGGCAAGATAAGCATTTACCGTGGAATCTTTATCTCCCGCTATTTTTTTAAACACACCATTATGAGAAACGGTTACATTCCATCCCTTAGCGCCTCCACGTAAATCTTGAACTCCGACCATTGTTGGATAAAGTCCTTCAACCATCGTTCCTTCTGTTGTTTTAGCTTGACGTTTTTCAAAGTTAGCATAGTATTTTTGAGCAAATGGAGCTAACTCCACCTTGCCAAAATCAATTTGTGGAAGATCTACAAATTTCAAAGCTCCTTTATTTCCTGGCTCCGTTGGATTTAAAGGATTTGGATCTGGATCTGGTTTTTTTTCTGGGTTTGGGTCTGGGTTTGGTGTTGGTGTTACTTCTCCTTCTGTATCTCCTTGAATAAATTCAACTTTTGCTTTAGTCGTTGAAACCCCCTCAGCATTAACACTACTTCCTACTGAAAGAACAACACCACAAACTAATAAACCAATTGTTATTTTTTTCATCATTGTCCATCCTTCCTAAATTTTATTTGACATTACCAAATGTCCATACTAAATTTGTTTTATATTTTCCCGGTTCTTTGATCCCATTTTTTGGAATAAAAAGAGAAACGCTCTTTTCGGCATTTTCTAAAGTTTTACCAAATAAAATATGCCACCTTCCTTGCCCTTCCATCCCATCAGCTTCAGCGACTAACTTAGGTGCTGTGTCTTCACCCGTCAATTCGATACCTTCTTTAGGCACTTCAATATTGCTTGAAATCTGAGCTTCATTTAAATCGGACAAAACAGGGCTAACAAAAATATTTTCAAAACGTAAAGACATCTGTTTGATTTCTGTTTCATTTTCATTTTTTAAAGGACCTTCAAGTGCTACGTATAATTTCCACCCTTTACTTGAAGCACTTCCATCAGATATTTGAACATAGTTTGGCACTGTAGCTTCTTCCGTCTGACCATTCTTTGACAGTTTCACAACATCATTTTTAGCAAAAAAAGTGTTGTTTTTATTTTTTTCATACACGTGTGAGCCAAACTTAATATTTGAAATATAACTAATGCTGTACGGTCCCTCAGTAGCTTCATTTCCACCGTCAATTGGTTTTTCAATTTCGCCTGGTTTCTCTCCAGGCTTAACTGGATAATCAATTGTTTTATCAGCCTTAAAGCCAATCTTACCTTTAGTGGTTGCTTTCCCTTGTGTCGGTGCAAGATATTCTTCGACTACTTCTTCGCTCTCTTCGGTCTGTGCAAAGGATGTTGTTGCAACAGAAGCTTGAAAAAGAATAAAACTAGAAATTAAAACTAAACTTGTCCATTTACGCATCTTCTATTGCCCCTTTCATTCATTGACAGATTTTTTTCGATACCATAAAATCAAACTACCTGTAACCACAAATAAGAAACCACTAAGTGTTAATCCTCGATTCGTCGGTGTGTCACTCGTTTGTGGTAGTATTTTTTGAACACCGCTAGGTTGACTTCCCTCACCTTTTCCTCTATCACTAGGCACTTCATTTTTAGGTGATTGTGAGGTTGGTGTGGTTGTTTCACTAGACGTATCCGTTGTTTTTCCTGTAATTTTATCGATAATGGTATCTTTTTTCTTTTCCTTGAGTTCGATGCTAAGATCACCTTGACCATCACTTGCTAGAACAGTTAATGAAGCGGATGTGATGACAATGAAACAAGTTAGTACGATAATCAAAAGTTTTGTTCTAATTTGTTTCATGTTAATCCTCCTTAAAAGTTTGTCTTATCATTAACAATTATTCCTAAGGCGCCATAACCAAATTCCAAGTAATCGTTGATTCATAAGTTGTATCTGCTGTCGGACGTTCCCCAGCAGGTACATCTAATAAGATTTTCGTCATTTTATCTGCTGCCGTATAAGCTTGTGTTGATAAGTACTCAGAATCTAAGACAATTGAAGAAGCGGTTGCATTTGTTTTTGTTCCATCTTTTGATGTTAAAATTTCCGAATCAGACGTTGCATTTAATGTCACGCCACCTTCTACTAAACCGCCTAAGATAGAAGTTGCATCTGCATCTAACGCTTCTGCTGTATTTAAAATATTATTACTTAATTTACCAGATAGAAATTTTATTCGTGTATTCTGTAAATCGCTGGTATTCACTTCTGCATCTGGATTTTCTGAGTCAACCTTTTCAAATAAAGTTGCTTTCGCTGTTACTTTAAATGTTTTTTCCTTACCACTTTCATCCGTTACTTGAATAAATGGCGGGATAAAATTTGTCACTGCTTCTGTTGTTTCTTCCGCGTCTTCTGCGGGTTTCACTGTATATTCTAACGGTAGTGCTGGATATTTTTTTGAACTAGATGAAATTTTAACATCACCAAATTTAATATTAGGGACGAATTCAAAACGTAAATCACCTGTTGTTTTTGTTCCCATTCCAGTCTTCATCGTGATAAACTCTTCACGTGTTCCCGGTTTAATTAATTCAATCGTTCCATCTTCATTAATCTCACCGCCACCTTTTTTAAAAGTCACTGATCCTTTAGTCACTGCAGATGCATTCGCTGCAGGTACTTCTGGTACTTCATCTTCTGCCAAAACGACAGTGCTCAAAAGTAATGAACCTGAAAAAAGAACACCTAAACCGATTAAAAATTTTGCTTTATTCATTGTTATTTCCTCCCTGTTTTTTCTTTTCGTATGCTTACTTTAAAATGGAACATTTGAAATCGTCCACTCTAAAACAGAAGTATATTTAGATTTTGTTTCATCTGTACTAATTACTTGTGCCGGTACTTCTAATTTAACCGCTTTATTTTTACCTTTTTTACCTTGATTAATGTGAGGTTCGGTCACTCCAGCAGGTATTGGTTTATTTCCATCCAAACCATAGCCCGTTGTCTTATCCTCTTCATTTGTTGTTCCATAACCAACAGACCATTTACCATAACCTTTTCCTTTAGCAGCAGAGGCTAGTAAAACATCTGAACCCGTTGAAATATTAAAATAATCACGTTCTCCAGTTGCGCCTGTTAGGGTTTCTGGTGTCTGGCTTGTGTCTCCTTCAAAAGATCCTGAAAGAATATAGGGATTCTTAAACCAAATGGTTGCATTTATTTCTTCATTTTCAGCGTTTTTAAATTTACCACTGTGTTTAATCGATACACTCCACCCTTTCGTATCTCCACGTAAGTCTTCCAATGTTAAGAAAGTAGGATACTCTCCGATTTGTTCGACTCCATCTTTTGTAAAGGTACGCTTCATATAATCAGCATAGTAATTTTGCTTTTGGGCAATCAACTGTGTTTTACCAAATGAGATATCTGGTAAATAAGTAAAACGGAGTGGCCCCATTTGACCTTGTTCAGCTTCACCTGGCGCAACAATAATTGGATCTGGATCGGGGTCTTTCTCAGGATCAGTATCAGGGTTAGGATCTGGGGTTGGCACTACATCATCGCCACCTGGGAAAAACTGGATGTCCGATTTAGTACCAGCAGATCTTATATCTTCTGCCGCATGAGCCGTTACCGCCAAACCGGATAAAACAACAGAACAAAGGGCTAAGTTTGTCAATACTCGTTTCATTTCATTTCCTCCTTTTAATTTCAGTAAAACTTATAGGACTCAGCTTTGTTATCCTATTATTTATCAAGCCATAAACGAACTTAACAATAAAAAAACAAGTTTGAGAGAAAAAAAGTTTACACTAAGTCAATTATAATACATTGATGACTATAGTGTCAATTTAACTCTCAAACATTGCTATTTAGATTATTTAATTACTATACAGTGACTATTTAGTCTTGATTTTTCTCAGAGGCCAATAGGTCCTATCGGCTTTTCCTTTGACATCTTTGATAGGAACCAAGCCATAATACCGACTATCATAAGCTTCCAAACGGTTGTCGCCTAAAACAAGAAGCATCTCTTTCGGAATTTTACCTGCTGAAACAAACGATTCCGTTAGTGAGGGGGTAGCTTCTAAGAATTGAGCCATTGCGATACTGTTCAGTTTTTTTTCTTCCGTTTGTTTAATTTTTTGATTTAAATAAGGTTCTTCTAAAACAACCCCATCAATGACAATCGAATTATCTGAAAGATAATCAACTTTTTGACCTGGTAAGCCTACAACACGCCTAATTTGTTCATAATTCGTTTGATCAGGTGAGGTTAGTAAAACAACATCACCAATTTTAAAACGTTTTGTTTTTTTATAAACTAAGCGAGTCCCTTTTGAAAGCGTTGGCATCATTGATTGATCGACCACTATTGCTGTCCCTAAATTAAAGATTAAAAAAACAACTCCGGCAATAATAAAAAGAGAAAAAAGACTTAAACTTATCAGTAGACGTTGATATTTTTTTTGTGATTGTTTTAAATTTAGCTTTGTTTTAAACGATGCTTTGTTTCTTTTTCTAAGATGTCGTTTACTTTTTTTTACTTTACTTTTCCCTTGTTTTATTTTCCTTGATTTATTTTTTTTCAACACTGGCCTTTGATTAGAGGACTTTCTTGATTTTTTACGAAGCTTCCTTTTTTTCAATTCCATCCCCTCTTTCTCATTTGACTCGTGTTTACTCGTGTTTTTCCCGCGATAAAGTTAATGTGTTTTTAGCAAATTCAGTGTTGCGCATTTTTATTCTTTTTCCTTTTACACCATACCCAAATTCAGTTAACTCATAATAGAATAAATGATCAACATCAGTACTGCCAAAAGCAGCTTTCACCGCTTGATCTGTGTATTTTAAAAGTAAAATTTCTGCATCATCTTGAACAACTTGATAAGATTCTTTCGCTTTTTTAAACTCTTCCATTACTTCATTAGGAAAGTCCTTTTTATAAACTTCTAAAAAAAGCTCATTATTTTTTGATTTATAACGATTTGAGGCTGTTCCATATAATTCACCCTTAAACAGAAGTGTTAAATTCGGTGAATCTTGAATATTTTCAATCTTAAAAGTCGATTGTTTTCCTTTATTTTCAACGATATAATTTCCAGTTTCACTATCAATCCAAGTTCCCTCAAATTTACTTAAAAAAGGATAAAGCCTCAATACACCGAAAGTCACAATAACGACTAGTACTATAATCGTACCTAAGATGACTCCTTTCAATGCTTTTTGACTATGACTTTTTTTTTCAAGTTGTTCTAATTCAAGTTCTTCTTCGGGGGTCAACCCGTGACTTTGACTAAATTCTATTTCTTGCTTTTCCATCCTATCTCCTCAATTTCTATTTTCTAGGTCTTGATTTTGGATTAGGTCTTGGTTTTGAATGACCTCCCGTTTCTTTACGATTTGGTTTTTTATTGGCTTTCTTACGTTTTTTCAGTTCTAAACGACGCTCTTCTTCTTTTTTCTTTTTAATAATAATAAAGACTGCAACTAAAATGATTAATAAAATCAGGGCAATTACTCCAATAATAATATAGAGTTTGGTATTATCTTGGTCTAAGTCAACCGCTGTTTTATTAAATTTCTTAGATTCATTTTCTGTAATTTCAAAATCTTTCGACCATTTCCATTTTTGATTGGTTTCTTTTGACTCTGCTCGCATATTTAAAGTGTACTTTCCCGCTTTAAATGGTTGGCTTTCCCAACTAATATCAAAATTAAAATTGGAGTTTGGAGCAAAACGATATTTTTCAGCAGAAGCTTTGTGGAGAACTTTATCATTGCCTTGTTTAGTTACTTCACCATAGTATTCAATATCTTCTAACACCGTTGGTTGGTTGTTTTGAATATTCGCTTTTACCACATTACGTCCCGCAGTTTGTCCTGGAAACACTTTAATTAAATCTAACGCGGCTTTAACTTTATCATCTGATTCAGTCAAATTAATACCTACGGAATAAGCAACTTTATTTTTTATTTTCATACCGCCGCCTTTTTCTTTATCGGCCTTATCTTCCTCATCTGGTGTAGTTACACGGATACCACCTAAAATCATCCCTTTAAATTCTTGGCTAGGCATGTTTAATTTTATTTTAACAACTTCTTTACTATTCGCTTTAACAATAACTTCTTTAGGAACTTCTGCCACATCAGTTAAAGATAATTTCAAACTATTATCTCTTTTTACTTTCCCACCACGATCCGAATAATCAATCGTCCCAGAATCATTTGTAGTGGCGTTATTCAATTGAAGTAACACTTTTTAATTTTTCTTAGATGCATTCGTCAACTCAAAATCCAATTCTTGTTTTTGACCTGGTTTCATTCGTAAATCATAATAAGTTACCTCTTTGTTATGTTGATTTTTTGGTAAAACGGCATTGACAGATACAGCTAAAGATTGCTCTGCACGAGCCGTTAGATTACCTAATGTTAAAAAAAACAAACTTAATAATGCTACAAGTAAAACTCTTTTTTTATTCATGGTCAAACTCCTTTATTTTACAATATAATTAATTTAAATATTACAATTACATTAATTATACATTTTATTTTATTTTATATCAATACAAGTTATTTTATTAATGTTCTATTCATAGTCCACAGAACAAACTATAACACCAAAAACAAGATAATGATTAATAAAAAAATAGTAAAAGTCAAAAACTGACTTTTACTATTTTTTAGTTTAATAATCGATCATTGTTTCTCCTGGTTTATATTGATAACGCATCAACATCACTAAGCCAATCCCCATCATATTACTGATAATCGCTGACCCTCCCTGACTGATAAAAGGTAACGGAATACCCGTTAATGGTAACAATCCAATACTTGCCCCAATGTTTTCAAAAACATGGAATAGAATCATCATAATAACTCCTGTTGCAATATAGGAGAAAAATTCATTATTCGTATCAAAACATACTCTAATCATTCGATAGATCAACATGAAATAAATAAAAATGACAAAACAACTACCAACAAAACCAAAGTTTTCGGCAATCACTGAAAAGATCATGTCACTTTCTCTAACGGGAACATAAATCTCACTAACATTAAAACCTTTGCCAAACATACCACCAGAACCAATCGCTTTCAATGTTTGAACCTGTTGGTAGGAGTTACCTGTTGCATCATGAAAAGGATCAATCCAAGAATCAATCCGAGCAAATTGATAGCTCTTGAAACCAATTCCATAAAGAAATTCACGTCCTGCATCCGTTGTCACTAGATAGATAACACCCGCACCTAACATCACAAAAGCAATAATGGTAGGAACAATAATTTTCCATGAAATGCCTGACATAATAAACACACCACCAAGAATGGCAACAAACACAAGTAATGTTCCAAAATCATCTTGTAATAGTAGCAAAATACCGACTGGAATCGTTATTAAAATCAGTTTCAAAATCAAAAAACCATCTGATTTTAACGTTCTTTTCTTATTGGTTGAGTTATGTTGTGTCACAATATAAGCCAACATTAAAATATAAACAATTTTCATTAATTCTGCAGGTTGAAAAGTCAGCGAGCCTATACGAAACCAGTTTTTTGAACCCGTTCGATCGGCTAAAAAAGGATCATAAAAGAAGAGCAACGCTGTCATCACTCCCAATCCAGCAATGTACCCAATTGGCGTTAGTTTCCAAATCATTTTAGGTTTAAATTGCATAATTCCAAATACAATGACACCACCTAATAAATACCAAATGCCTTGTTGAACCATTAATTTTAAAATATCAGTTGCTCGCTCATCATGAGCTAAAGCAACGTAATAGGATAGCATTCCAATAATCGCTAGTAAAAACACGGATAAAAGAATGCCATAATCAACCTGTTTCTCTACTTTTCTATAGGATCTCAATCTCTTTTCTCTCTTTTCATCATAGTTTTTAACGGTTGAAGAAAAATAGTCTCTCACTCTTGATGATAAGTCCTTCGTGACATAGGTTCTTCTTTTTCTTCCTCTGTTGTTTCATCTTCTTCCATCATATCCTCAAGCGGAACGACTTCTTTTACCTCTCGATGTGTTTTTTTCATTTCGTTTAACTCATTACGCAATGTTTTGATTTCTTTCTTTGAAGATAAACGTCCCATTCCAAAAACTAAGCTGGATATCATGACACCAATCAACAAACTGATGATGATCACAATCACAAGAGGCATTTCAACTTTTTTAAAAATAAAGTTTACTTCAATATTTTGTGAATTGACGACAGAAAAAATAACCACAACTAATGCTAAAACTAATATTGAATAAAACTGTCCTGTTTTTTTCATCAGACAACCCTTCTTCATTTTTATTTTTTGTTAAAAATAGTACTGGCTAAATAGTCCCCCACTTTTGGAAATAATTGGTACCCTTTACTACCAAGCTCCATTAAAAATGGAGCATTGATTTCTCGTGTTGTCGTTCCCATTTTGGATACAATTCTTTTAGCTAACTGGTCTGGTTCTAATATCCAGCGGTCAATCCGAGCTAAATAATTTCCACTTGGATCAGCCAATCCAAAGAACGGTGTTCTAATTGGACCTGGGTTAACTGTTGTTACAGCGATATTTAACGGTTTCAATTCTAAGCGTAAACTATTTGAAAAACCAAGAACAGCAAACTTAGAAGCTGAATAAGTACTTGATTTAGGTGTTGCCATCTTTCCCGCTTGAGAAGCGATATTAATAATATGACCTGCGCCATTTTCAACCATTTGAAGTGCAATTTGTTGTGTCACATGGATTAGACCGAGTACGTTAACGGCAAACGTGTCTCTAGTTGTTTCATAACTTGTTTCTAAAGCTAACGTAAAAACACCTTTCCCAGCACAATTTGCTAAAACATCAATGACTGGGTGCGTTGCTTTAATTAGTTCAAGTCCTTTTTGACAATTTTCATAATTAGCAACATCTAACTCAATAATATCGACCGTTGCCCCAAACAAACGGACACAATTTTGAGCGACTGCTTCTAACCGGTCCTTACGACGTGCGCAAAGTATCAAACGAGCCCCTTCCTTAGCGGCTTCGTAAGCAATCATCTCACCCAAACCACTAGAAGCACCTGTAATCATCACTGTTCGATCTTGTAATGAAGAAAAAATACGTTTCATTGTCATTATCCTCCTCTATTTTTTTAATGGAATCGGAACACATTCAAAATCTTGAACCACTCGAGATTCTTTGAAAATCTCCTGTGCTTCTTTTTGCAACTCATGCACCGCTCGACCTAAATAACGAGAACTAATATGGGTTAATAATAATTTTTTAACATTTGCTTCTTTAGCCACATTTGCCGCTTGAGCTGTCGTTGAATGAAAATAGTTCTTAGCCATTTTAGCCTCACTTTTATTAAAAGTACTCTCATGAACTAAGACGTCCGCGTTCTGAGCAAGCGTATAGCAGTTCGGATGAAGTCGCGTGTCACCTAAAATTGCCACAATCCGTCCTTTGATTGGTTGACCGATAAAATCTTTACCGTTGATAATCCGGCCGTCAGTTAACGTAACCCTTTCACCATCTTTTATTTTTTTATAAATAGGGCCTGATGGTATGTTTAGAGCTTTCAACTTTTCAACTTGTAACTCTCCTTGTAAATCGGCTTCTTCCACTCTAAAACCAAAACAAGCAATCCGATGATCCAAGCGTTCACAGAAAACTTTAAAGCTAGCGTCTTCAAAAATCAAGCCTGGTTCTGTAATTTCAATAAAACTTAAGGGATACTTTAGGTGGCTATCGGAAACATTTAAACTCGTTTGAACAAATTCTTTAATCCCTTTTGGACCGTAAATTTCCAAAGCAGTGTCGCCTCCTTGAAAGGAGCGACTACTTAATAAACCAGGTAAGCCAAAAATATGGTCACCATGTAAATGAGTAATAAATATTTTTTCGATTTTTCTTGGTCGAAGCGTTGTTTCTAAAATTTGTTGCTGTGTTCCTTCACCACAATCAAATAACCAGATGGCATTTCTTTCATCTAATAATTTTAAAGCGATACTTGTCACATTTCTTTGTTTTGATGGTACACCTGCACCCGTGCCTAAAAATTCTAATTCCATGCTATTCCTACTTTTCTATTCAATTTCTACTGATGTTTCATTAGCGTTAGATGTTTCTCTTATTGTACCAAGATTACCTCCCAATACAAACAAAAAAGAAAAAAGAGGAGTGATTTTTATCACTCGCTACTTTTCCCTTCATTATACACTCATTTCTTATTGACTTAAACCCTCATGTATTTTATCTAAATTCCACTGCATCATTGTTAAGTAAGTATCTCCTGTTTTTCCTTCTTTCGCTAAAGAATCAGTGAAGACTGTTTCATAGATTGGTAAGTCAACTTCCTGTGAGACAGCTTCCATACTTCTAGGATCGACACTTTGTTCCACAAAAAGAACCGGAACTTTACTTTTTTCTATCGTTTCAATAATTTGTGACATTTGATCAGGCGTGCCTTGACTTTCTGTATTAATTTCCCAAATGTAAGCTGCTTCTAGAGCATAAGCCTTAGAAAAATATTTAAACGCCCCTTCACTTGTTACTAACAAACGTTGCTTTTCAGGAATATCTTGAAACCGCGTTTTCGCTTCTTCATTTAATTTCGCTAATTTTTCAAGATAAGCCTTAGCATTTTCTTCATATTCTTTTTGATGCTTGGGGTCTTTTTTTATCAACACATCTCTAATATTTTCAACATAAACCATTCCATTTTCTAAACTGAGCCAAGCATGAGGATCTTGTTCACTCTCTTGTCCTTTACTTGTTAAAAACTCAGGAGTTACACCTTTACTTGTTACAAAATAATCTTCATTCTCTTTTTTCTTAGCTGTTGTCATTAACTTTTTAAACCAGCCGTTCCCACCTGTTTCTAAATTTAGACCGTTATAAAAAATGACATCCGCATCACTCGCTTTAGAAATATCTTCAGGAAGTGGTTCGTATTCATGCGGGTCTGTCCCTCTTTTAACAACACTGTGAACATTGACATGCTCTTTTCCAACTTCTTGAACCATATCAGCTAATATTGAATTCGTTGCAACCACGGATAACTGACCCTCTGTTGACGTCTTATTCTCTTTTTTACCACAGCCAACAACCACTAATAAACTTAAAACTAAAACGATAAGATATTTAATTTTCTTCATGGATGATCTCCTTTTTTCTTGATTTGAAAAAGCCTTGTTTAGGTGAAAAAATAAAAGCAAGCACAAAGAAAACGGCACTTGTTAAAACAATGGTTGCCCCAGACGCTAGATTATAAGAATAGCTAAAAAACAAACCAATAATTGCACTCACCACACCAAAACAACTAGATAAAAACATCATTAATTTTAAGCGATCGGTTAAAAGATAAGCAGTTGCTGCTGGAGTCACTAACATCGCTACGACTAAAACTGTTCCAACTGTTTGTAATGAAGAAACGGCCACTAATGTTAAGAAAAACATCAATCCATAATGTATCCACTGTACTTTAAGGCCATATGCTTTAGCCATAACTGGATCAAAAGAGCTCACTAAAAGTTCTTTATAAAAAACAAGAACAAAAATTAAAACAGCAATCGCCACACCCAATGTTGTATATAAATCACTGGGACGAACAGCAAGAACATTCCCAAATAAAATATGATATAAATCAGTAGAACTTTCTGCAAATGAAATCATGATAATCCCTAATGCAAAGAAAGAACTAAACACGATACCAATGGCGGTGTCATTTTTCAATTGACTTTTTTGTGTCACAAAACCGATTAAGCCGGCAGCCAAAAGACCAAATAATGACGCACCAATCATATAATTGGCCCCCATCATATAAGATGCTGCAACTCCTGGTAAAACCGCATGTGAGATGGCATCCCCCATTAAGGACATTCCTCTTAAAATAATAAAACTACCAATTAAGCCTGAAACAGCTCCAACGATAATAGAAGTTAATAATGCATTTTGTAAAAATTCATACTTCATTAGTCCCTCAATAAAATAGCCAATCATTACTCACTCACTCCTTTTATGATAATTTCACCCATTGAATCGCCATAAGCTTTTTGAATCAAACGTGTTGTAAAGACTTCTTCAACTGGGCCTGAGGCAACTAAATATTTATTTAAAATAATCAATTGATCAAAATATTCTCGTGTTCGATGAAGATCGTGGTGAACAATGATAATCGTTTTACCAGCTGCTTTTAATTCTTTTAACAAATCGACGATGACTTTTTCGCTGACCATATCAATCCCAACAAAAGGTTCATCCAGAAAGATGATTTCTGCCTCTTGAGCTAATGCACGAGCGATAAAAACCCGTTGTAACTGTCCTCCTGATAAATTTCCAATTTGACGATCTGCAAATTCTTCCATTTTAACTTGCTTTAAACACTCCATCACTTTGGTTTTTTCTTTTTTTCCAGGACGTTTAAACAACCCTAACTTAGGATAGGTTCCAAGTAAAACAACCTCTTTCACTCGAATTGGAAAAGTTAAATCAATCTCACTTCTTTGCTCAACATAAGCAATTTGCTTCCGAAAATGATCAATCGCTTGGTTCGCTAAAGTTACGTGACCACTTTCTTTTTTGATTAAACCAACGATACTTTTGATCAGAGTAGATTTACCTGCTCCATTGGGACCAATAATTCCTGTAATTTTTCCAGGAACAATCGTTAATGATACATCTTCTAATGCTAGCTTATTTTGATAAGCTACACTTAAATGATTAACTAAAATTTCTTCATCCATTAAGCTCACACTCTTTTCTGTGTTATAAAACTAATTTTTAGGCTGACCTAAATATAATGAAAGTATAGCAAACTTTAAACATAAGTGCAAGATAGAAAAATAAAAACAAAAAAATAAAGCAAAAGTTATCGTATCTTTACAAATAACTTTCACTTTATTTTCAATTACAAGACATCTTCTAAAGTCCAGGTCATCGTTCCTCGATATTCACCTAACATCGAACCACTCCCAAAAACGTTTAATTTTAGTTTGTTTTTTAAATCAATTTTTGTCTGTGCATTGTTTGGAGCATTTTGTTGTAAGATTTGAGTAGCTGTTGCCTCCTCAAGGCTATTTTCTTCATAAGCCAAGTAGCCATTTAAACTTTGTGTGCTACCTATCTTAAAACCATCAAAATGCCCCGTTACTTTCCAAGAATTAAGCTGATTAAAACTACCTTCTCGTGTATTTACAACCGTCAAACTCGCTTCAGCATTTAACGTTTTTATTTTATCAAAAACCGATAATTTGTGCCCACCAAAATCCAGTTGATTAGGTGCTTTAATTTCAAATTTAGGTAAGAATTCTAGTGTGATTATCGTGTTTTGATCGCCAACTTTGCCATCTGTAATCGTCGTTCCATCTTGTTTTTCAACTAAAACAGTCGGGTTAGCTACATATCCTTCAGCTACTAAGTCCGTAGTTTTTAATAAGGAGCTAATCTCCGTTCCTACAATTACTTTGTTAGGTAGAACATGATTGTCTTTTCGCGTCTTGCCAGTTAAACTCGCTAAAATCGGTTTTTTTGTTTCTGAATTATGATAACGGATGGTGACAGAAACCTCATTTAATTTATAAAAAATGTCAATTTCATTCATACCAGTCGTAACTGGTCGCTGAACGGTTAAACCAGTCGCTCCCGTTGTTTTTTTAGCATCAAAAAGGTACGTCTCACCTGATAGATACTCTGGTACGGTCAACATTAGATTATCTCCAACTTTAACGTCTTGACTCAGAGCGATACCACCACGATCTGCAATCGTCTGATGATTCCCAGCTTCATTGTATTCTTTAACATTAATCGTGACCTGCTTTTTTCGATGAACTTTGAGTGATTGTTTAGGACTCACATAGTCCGAATAATCATGAGAAACAATCACATCTAAATCATTTTCACCAATGATTAACTCTGCTTTGGGAAGATTTATGGTCCAATTACCTGCGGGTGTATTGGGACCATAAATATAACTCCCAACTACTTTATCACCTTTTTTAATCTCAATTTTCCCTTTAGATTTGGTTTCATCTTTCCATGTTCCTTTAATTGTCACATGTGGGTCTTGTTCATTCATTTCATAACTTGCTTGATTCAACGTAATGCTTGGTTTCGCTTTTAATTTACCAGTGTAATTTACTTTTACTTCCCTTTGTTCCATCTGTTCTCTAGTATATTTCCCTGTCAATAAATGAGTAGCTCCTGTTGGTTGTGTTTGTCCAGCTGTGTCGAGTGTATACACTATTGTTTCAGTTTCTAGTTTGCTTGGAACTTCTACTCCTGCTTTATTTTCTGAGACTCCATAGCCTTCATCTAATAAACCAAACGAACTCACGTCAAATGAACCTGGTGTCAATTTTTCGCCTGTCAACTGATCATAAGCGACAAATTTAACTTTTGAACGAACAGAAATATTCAACCCAGTTCTTCCCACTCGATCTTTCTCATCTTTAATTAAAAAGACTACTTTATTTTTCCCCAGATTAAATAAGTCATTATTCAAAGCTAAATCAGAAAACTGCCCTTCGATTAAAGGAGGTACCTTTTGATATTTTTTTAAAAAGATTGGCGTTGAACTATCGTTTACTTGATATGAGATAGTTCCATTTTTAGAATCATTCTCATAATCATACCAATATAATTGATCTACATTAATGTCGTCACCCTCATTAAAAAATAGGTCCTCTTCATCAAGGTAGATTTCTGGATTGTTATTGGATGCTGATAATCCTGCTAGTAAACTAAACTGCGTTTTTTCACCTGGTTGAAGTGTCACTGGTTTTTGTTTAAAAAATGCTCCCTGGTCGCCACTTCCTAAAACACCAACTTGATTTTCCCGCCCTGGACCATTGACATTTCCACCAAAAGCCGTTACAAATTTATCAGCATAACCACCAGTTGTATATTGAACGGGTGAAATTTTCTTAGAGCGTGGCAAGGAGAAGACTAAGCGTTGATGGTTTGGATTTGATGGTTTCGGTCTACCATCACTTTCAATAGACTCATCAAAAGCTATCCCTTTACCTTGAGGTAGCCCAGTAATTGGAACAGAGGGATCTCCCCTAAGATAAGCGTCCATATAATAAAATAACGTTATATTTTGAACCGTTTCTTCCGTATTATAAATATAAAAATCACCTCTAAATGCAGGGTTGACTTCGTCAGGATAAACTACTGTCTCATAGACGCTATTATTTATCTCCATTTTTAAATTATATAATAAATTATCTCGATCTTCTTTTTGGTCTTTTTCATTTAAATCAAGAGTATTATTCACAGCTATCATCACCAAGCTATCTTCTTTTCTAAAAAATTTAATGTTATTTGTTAAATTACCGGTATTTTGATAGGATGCTGCAGAACTCGCTCCATTATTACTTGCCCAAACACCTGTTGAGTTATATCCCCCCCATTACCACCTTGATATTGCGTTTCTATTTTTTGGCTTCCTTCGTAACCTACTAAATTAATAAGTAACCGAGGAAAACGTCCAACATTGGGATTATTTGTATCAATTCCAGCTACACGATACCCCAATTTTTTTGGTTGACCATTATCGATGAACGTATGATCAATTGGCCTCGCTAAATCGCCACTAGTGGGCTTCCACTCATTCCATCCATTCGCTTTATAATATTCTATTCTTTCATTATATAAATTCCTAGTCCGCTCATTATGACTAGGACTAAATTCTTGGGCTGCCTGTACCGTCGTCCGTAGTCCTAAACACAGACCCACTAATAAAATTAACCAAATTTTTTTTTTCATTTTTACACCTCTTCTTTTTTACCCCTCCTAACTAATGATACTATTAATGTCTAATAAGTTCAATAAAACATTGTTTTATGTTAAAAAACAACTAAATAAGAATAAGTATTTTTTTGAATAAAAAAAACTACTTCCTATTCTCAGATAGAAAGTAGCTTTCTTGTTTATTCCATTGTAATTCCTTTGTAATCATATGATGCTCCTGCAGTATGGGACACATAACCTTTCATTTTTGGATTACGTAGGTGTCCTTCAACCACTTGATAGACTGGAATAACTCCCGCATCTTCTTCAAGTAAGATTTGTTCAGCATCTAAAAAGTTTTGCCAACGTGTTTCTGAATCGTTCACATTTGTCGTCTTAGCGGCTTGAATCAGTTTATCGTATTTTGGATTAGTATATCCCCCACGGTTGTAGCTGTTTCCTGTTTCAAATAAATCCAAGAATGAACTTGGATCATTATAATCAGCACCCCAACCTGTTAACACGATATCATAATCTCCCTTACCACTACGTTCTAATCGAATAGGTTTTGTTACCGCAGTCACTGTTGTTTCAATTCCTAAATCTTCACGGAAAGCCCCTTGGATAAATTCAGCAATTTTTTTCGTTGAATCATTATCATCTGTTAAAATATCAAATTTGATTGTGTCTGTTTTTAATTCTTTTTTCGCTTTTTCTAAATAGTCTTTTGCTTTTTTAAGATCATATTTTTTATATTTTTTAGAATCTTTAACATAGTCTACTTTTGTTATTGGGTTAACTGCTAATTCACTTGGAACTATTCCCGTTGCAACGGTTGAACCATCACCTAGCACACTATCAACAATGGCATCACTATCAATCGCATAAGAAAGTGCTTTTCTTAGATTAGCATTGTGGAAAGGTTTGTCTTTATCCATTTGATTTAAATCAATATAAACAATTCGACCTTCCTTATCTAAAACATACTCATCATTATCACGGAATTGTTGTGCCAATTCACCCGTTAAAATCACGTCATCTAATTGACCATCTTCATAAAGGTTAAGCCCTGTTGATGCCTCTTTTATTACCAATGCATCAATTTCGTTAATCTTAACATTGTCTTTATCCCAGTAATCTTTATTTTTTAAGTATTTCCATTCGATATCCGAACCAGGTCCATCAAATTCAGCTAACACAAAAGGACCATTATAAAGTGCATCTGCATCTGACATTGCAAATTCTTTACCTTTTGATTCAACAAATTTTTGATTTTGTGGAAAAAAGGTTGGAAAAGCTAACAAAGTATCAAAATACGGAACTGGTGTTTCCAATGTGATTTTTACTTCATGATCATTAACTGCTTCTATCCCTAATTCAGAAGGTTTCTTTTCACCTTTGGTAATTGCTGCTCCATTCTTTACGGGCTCGAAGAAATAAGCATACTCAGAACCTAATGCTGGGTCAACCACTCGTTGCCAAGCATAAACATAGTCGGCTGCGACAACGGGGTCACCATTACTCCATTTTGCATCCTCTCGTAATTTAAGTGTATAAGTTAAACCGTCCTCACTCTTTTCTGCCAACTCTTTAGCACCAGCTGGTACAATTTCATTTTTTTCATTAATTCGATAAAACCCTTCGTAAATTTGATTCAATAAACCAAAACTTACTTTATCTGTGGCAATCGCGGGGTCAATAGAGGCTACTTCTTGAGGAATCCCAAATTTAACAACTTCCGACGTTGCTGCTCCAGAAGTCTTTTCTGTCTTCTTCGCTTCTTTTTTTCCATTACCACAAGCACCTAATAAAACAACGGTACTAAACAAAATTGTGATTCCTAATATTTTTTTCATTTTCATCCTTAAATCTCCTCCCAAATTGATATTAATAGCAATTCTAACCGAAAACACAACATAAAGCAACCTATTTTTAATATAATTTTAACCATACTCTAATTTAAAAATAAAAAAATAAGACGTTTTTATCAATAAACGTCTTATCTTTTTTATTTTAATTAGTCGATAAATTCAAATTCAAATTCTTGAATACGAACTAAATCACCGTCTTTTGCACCTCTTTGACGCAGTGCTTCATCGATTCCTAAACCACGTAATTGACGAGCAAATTTCATGACACTTTCTTCACGCTCAAAATTAGTCATGACAAAGAGTTTTTCTAATTTGTCACCTGATAAAATCCAAGTTGCATCATCTGAACGAGAAATTGAAAAGGCTGGTTCTTCTGCTTCAAAACCATAATGAACCACTTCTTCCTCTTCTGGCTCATCAACATAAATTGGAAATTCATCTGTAACTTCTAATAAATCAGCAGTAGCTCCTAACAAAGGCTCAATCCCCTTTTTAGATAAACTAGAGATTGGGAAAACAGGAATATCATCGGCAAATTCATCTACTTTTAAAGCATTCAGTTTTTCTTTAAATACTTTCAAATTTTCTTCCGCTTCTGGCATATCCATTTTGTTGGCTACAATCAGTTGTGGACGTTCTAATAAACGTAAATCATAACTTTCTAATTCATTGTTTATTAATTCATAATCTTCAAAAGGATCGCGCCCTTCCATCCCACTCATATCAATAACATGTAAGATGACACGCGTTCTCTCAATATGACGTAAAAACTGAGTCCCTAAACCAACACCTTGAGAAGCACCTTCAATTAGTCCTGGTAAATCGGCCATAACAAAACTACGACCATCTCTTGTCGTAACCATCCCTAAATTAGGAACCAATGTTGTAAAATGATAAGCGCCAATTTTTGGACGAGCTTTAGAAACAATTGATAATAACGTCGATTTTCCAACAGAAGGAAAACCAACAAGACCAACGTCTGCTAAAACCTTTAACTCAAGATCAAGTGTACGCTCACCTCCGGGTTCTCCATTTTCAGATATTTCTGGAGCAGGATTTCTTGGCGTCGCAAAACGAATATTACCACGACCACCACGGCCACCTTGAGCTACTTTGATTTTTTGACCATGTTCAATTAAATCACTAATAATTTTTCCTGTTTCAGCATCTTTTACCGTTGTACCTGGGGGAACTTTAACAAAAGTATCACCAGCACCACGGCCGTGCATACTTTTACTCATTCCATTTTCACCTGGTTCAGCCTTAAAATGGCGATTGTATCTAAAATCCATCAAGGTACGTAACCCTTCATCAACTATCAAATAAATACTACCACCGCGACCACCATCACCACCGGCTGGTCCGCCATCGGGTACATATTTCTCTCTTCTAAAAGCCACCATACCGTCGCCGCCGTTACCAGCTTTAACGTCAATGGTTACTTGGTCTAAAAACATGGACATGATTGATGTCCTCCTTATACTAAAAATTCTCTTCGTCTTTTATTGTAGCCGTTACTGAGGCTTTTGTCTATCAATGTCTGATGAAAGCAAGAGTTATTTAAAAAACAAAGGTTGGCAACCCCTCTTATTTTTTGCTACAATTCATCTATATACTGTTTATTTAAGAAAGGAATTAGACAAATGAAGAAATCAAAATGGTTAGTTAGTCTAACTAGTTTAGCTTTAGCAACCCTTCTATTAACGGCTTGTGGATCTAATAAAAAAGAAGAAACCACTAAAAAAAGCACTGAAAGTTCTGTTGTTGAAAAAGAGGTCGATTTAAATTCACTCGAATTACCTCAGTTAAGTAAAGAAGTCGCTGCCGATGAGGATTTAGTCGAAATGATAACAACCGAAGGAAATGTTAAAATTAAACTATTCCCTAAATTGGCCCCTAAAGCAGTTGAAAACTTTATGACTCATGCTAAAGAAGGATATTACAATAATGTTTCTTTCCATCGTGTCATCAAAGATTTTATGATTCAAGGTGGCGATCCTGATGGTACTGGTATGGGTGGTGAGAGTATCTGGAAGGAAGAATTTGCTCCAGAAATTTCAAATCAACTTTATCATATCAATGGTGCTTTAGCTGTCGCACGTTCTGCCGGTGATATTACTCAAAAAACACAAGGTAGCCAATTTTACATTGTTTCTAATCACGACGACCAAGAAGATGGTATGCTTTCTGAAGATTATCCTGATAAAATCATCGAAACTTATAAAAATGGAGGGCGACCAGATTTAGACTTTAACTATTCTGTTTTTGGTCAAGTCATTGAGGGCCAAGATGTCGTTGATAAGATTGCTAACGTCGAAACTGGCGAGCAAGACAAACCCGTTAAAGAGGTCAAAATCAAAGAAATTAAGATCTTACAAGAAGCGAAATAATCATCGAATTCAAAAAAACATCTGAACTGCATTTTTGCAATTCAGATGTTTTTTTATGCTTCAATCGGAACTTTAACAATCCATCCTTCTGGTGCTTCGACATCACCAAACTGAATGCCCGTTAATTCATCGTATAATTTCTGCGTCACTGGACCAACTTCTGTTTCTGAATAAAACACATGGAACTCATCCTTCGTCTGAATGCCACCAATTGGCGAGATTACTGCAGCAGTTCCACAAGCACCGGCCTCCGAAAATTGATTCAAATCATTCAAATAAACATTTCCTTCTTCGACCTCTAAGCCTAATCGATGTTCCGCTAAATACAGTAATGAATATTTTGTAATACTAGGTAAAATAGACGGCGAAATTGGCGTAATAAAACGGCCTGTTTTAGTAATTCCAAAAAAATTAGCTGCGCCGACTTCTTCAATTTTAGTATGTGTTGCTGGATCCAGATAAATACAATCAGAATAATCGCGTGACTTCGCTTCTTTTCCTGGCAATAAACTGGCGGCATAGTTTCCACCAACTTTAACAGCACCGGTTCCTGCTGGGGCCGCTCGGTCATAATCTGAAACAATAAAGTTAGTCGGTTTTAACCCACCTTTAAAATAAGCACCCACTGGTACACAAAAAACGGTAAATAGATATTCTGGTGCCGGGTTCACACCAATTCCATCTCCTACACCAATTAATAATGGTCGGAGATAGAGAGTGGCCCCACTCTCATAAGGAGGAACATAATCTTGATTAAATTTGACCACTTTTTCTACGGCTTCTAAAAACATTTTTTCTGGGACTTCTGGCATCATCAAACGCCTAGCGCTTACTTGAAACCGTTTAGCATTCTCAGTTGGTCGAAAGAGATTAATCGAGCCATCTTGACAACGATAAGCTTTTAAGCCTTCAAAACATTGTTGTCCATAATGTAATGCCGTCGAACCCTCACTAATATGTAATACGTTATCCTCCGTCATTTGTCCTTCTGACCATTCACCGTTTTTCCAATGCGCCAAGTAGCGAAATGGTGTTTTAATATAACTAAAGCCTAAATTATCCCAGTCGATTGCTACCATAACTTTTCCCACCTTTCTGTTATTTTCATCATTTTATCATAATTCATTTCAATTCCCTAACCTTTTCTTAATCTCTTCTCAAGAAGAAATGAAAATTGTATAATTTTTGGTTAAAGACAGGGCTATTTGATAGTATTTATTACATTTTAAAGTATAGTTATAAGTGGTTAGTCTACTATATTAGGAGGAGTTTTAATAATTATGAAGAAACAAGAATTAGTTTCACTATGGGGGGATACCGTCGGAGTAACGGACTTAGTTCGCTCTATTATTTTGTCTATCGTTTTAACCATGGGAGGTTATTTTATCGCTCCCACAAATCAACCAACACAACAACTCTTTTTTGGTTTGTTAGGAGCCGTTCTGAGTTTTATACTTAATTCTTTCTTGGTTAAACCCAAACGTCGGTTAGAATCATTTGACCAGATTGGAGAGGAATAACGACATGGATACAATGCTTCTTGTTCAAATGGTTATTGCTAGTTTTAGTGCCTTTCTACTCTATTCATTAATTGGGTTTATTCCTGGAACGGATGAAACCAGTGTTCTTATGCCTGTCACGCTTGCTTTAATTTTAGCTGAAATTGAACCTCTTGTCGTTCTGACTTTCTTTGTTTCAGCCTTTGTTACTTTAGGTTTGATGAACATTATGCCTGCCTTAATTGCCAATTTACCTGGAGGCGTTTTATCAACTCCTATGCTCGAATCAGCCTTAATCATAAAAAAACACGGACGAACGAGTCAAATTATTAAAAAAGCCGCCGTTGGAAGTGCGATTGGCGTCGTCGTATCGCTCATTAGCTGTTTAATTATTGCTAAACTCATTGCACCTTTCACGGATACCATCAGCCAACATGCGAATTGGGTTTTTATTGGAGGAGCTATTTTTCTTTCGCTCATCAGTCAAACTAAGCTTTTATCATTGATTAGTATCGTTCCACTTGCTTTGTTATTTCAGGGTCTTCGCTCCTTGTATTGGTATTCTGGTGCGGTCCCTGAAGGTAAAAACATCACCACTTCTTTTTTCTTAGGAATTACCGTGGCGCCTTTAATCCTTTCTTTATTATCACTACTTAATAAAAAAGAAAAACAAGCATTAGTTGTCGACGATGTGACGGTCATGAATTTACCTCCTTTAGAAAAACAAAAGCAAAAAAAAGAAGCTTTCTACCAAAGATTAACAAAAAATGAATGGATAGGAGCAACTTTCGCTAGCTTTATTTCCAACTTTCTCTTTGTTTTAAGCCCCGTTGGTTTAATCGTATTATTTGGTGAAATGGTTGGTAAGAAAGAAAAAGATGAGCTAAAGCGGGCTGAACTAAAAATTACAACGATGAGCGCTTTAGCTCAAAGTACCTACATCTCTGGTTTAATGATTTCCATCATTGCTTTAGGTCTGCCGATTGCGCCTTCAGCAATTGGCCCTGGTGCCGCCTTTTTCGAAGCACCACCTGTTTTTAAAATCGGACATACTATTACTGATCAATATCCAAAAAATTGGTTAATGGCAGCTTTTGTGATTGGGAGTTTACTCGCTATTACGTTAGTTTACTTTTTAGCTACTAAATTTGCTGAACCTTTAACGTATTTTGTTTTAAAAAAAATACCTCATGAAGCAATGCTCGCTCTATTTATTGCCTTAGTTTGCTTGCTAGCTTATATCGATGCTGGTTTAATTAACGTTTTTGGGGTTTTATTAATGAGCCTGGTTTGTGGTACACTTAATCGGTTGGGCGTTGGCTATGGTATTCAGTTTATGTCGCTTTATGCTGCCCCCTTCATCATCACTTTACTGACTTAATTTTTAAAGGAGTTTCTTATGACAATATCTAAAATCGGCGAAGGAATCGCCAACGGTAAGATTATTTTATTAGGCGAGCATTCAGTGGTTTATCATCAACCTTCGATTGCTATTCCTTTTCCAGCCGTTCAAATAAAAACGACTGTCGCTTCACAAACAGGAAAAACTAAAATTGATTGTGATTTTTATCATGGTCTCATTGAAGAAATGCCAGAATTATTAGAAAGCTTAAAAGAAACGATTCGTGTTTGTTTAGAACGACTCGAACAAACAAAGACCCCCTTACACCTTACTATCGAAAGTAGCATTCCTGCTGAAAGAGGAATGGGGTCAAGCGCAGCGGTAGCGGTAGCGACGACTCGTGCTCTTTTCGATTATTTCGACACTCCTCTTTCTCAAAAAGAGTTACTTGAAATTGTCGATATCTCTGAAAAAATTGCACACGGAAATCCAAGTGGTTTAGACGCTTTAATGACCAGTAGTTCTATTCCTTATTACTACATTAAGGGTGAGCCTTTCCAACCAATTAATCTTCATTTAAACGCTTGGCTAATTGTCGCGGATACGGGAATTACTGGCCAAACAAAAGAAGCCGTCACCAGTGTCGCTAAAAAACTAAATGGTCCTGATCAAGATCAATATAAAATAAAAATAGATGAATTAGGAGTCTTAGCTTTACAAGGTAAGATCGCTTTAGAAAAAAACCAACCTCTTTTACTAGGAAAACAAATGACGATGGTTCACCAACTCTTACAACAACTTGACGTTTCCAACCAAACACTGGACCTCTTAGTCCAAATAGCACTCCAAAATGAGGCTTTAGGCGCTAAATTAACAGGTGGTGGTCGTGGCGGTTGTATGATTGCTTTAGCCAAAGACGAAAAAACGGCTCAAAAAATTAGCCATGCACTAAAAGAGGCTGGCGCTAAAAAGACCTGGTTGTATGAAATGAGGGATCCTGATGAAGAATAATGAAGGCTTGTGTCGTGCGCATACCAATATTGCTTTAATTAAATATTGGGGCAAACGCAATGAAGAACTATTTTTACCCATGAATAGTAGTCTTTCTCTCACTTTAGATGCTTTCTATACTGATACAAAAGTTTCTCTAGATGAAACTTTAGAAGAAGATCTTTTCTTCTTAGATGGAGAGTTGCAACCTGAAAAAGAAAGACAAAAAATCACCCATTTCTTAGATCTTTTCCGTCAAGCAGCAAATCAGACGATAAAAGTCCGCGTGGAGAGTTACAATCATGTTCCTACTGCAGCTGGTTTAGCTTCTTCTGCTTCTGCCTTTGCGGCTTTGGCAGGTGCAGCTAACCAAGCGTTTAACCTCGGTCTTTCACTACCAACTCTCTCAACCTTCGCACGTCGCGGAAGTGGCAGTTCCACCCGAAGTCTTTTTGGTGGCTTTGTTGAATGGAAGATGGGAATTGACGATGACAGTACTTCTAGCTATGCCATCCCCATTGATAACGCTGATTGGGATATTGCTATGCTTGTCATCGCTGTTAACAAAAGTAAAAAAAAGCTCTCTAGTCGTGTAGGAATGAAACAAACGGTGGCTACGTCCCCTTTCTATCCTGCCTGGGTAGAAAGTGCTGCTACTGATTTAATTGAAGTCAAAAAAGCCATTGCAGCCCGTAATTTTATCCGTCTAGGTGAGATCACCGAAGCAAATGGTATGAAGATGCACGGAACCATGTTGGGGGCAACACCTCCTATCTCTTATTGGGAACCCGATAGCATCAAAGCCATTAAAAAAGTCCAAGAAATCCGTGAACAAGGGTTACCCTGCTATGTTACAATGGATGCTGGACCAAATGTCAAAGTTCTTTGTCGTCAATCTGATATCGAACAAATCAAACAATATTTACTAAATTATTTTAAATCAGAACAACTAATATCTTCAAAAGTTGGCGCTGGTATCCAGTTATTAAAACACTCCGACTGGATGTATTAAAGGAGGAATTTTTTTGATAAAAGCAAGTGCACCGGGAAAACTATATATTGCAGGTGAATATGCTGTTTTAGAACCAGGTCATCCGGCGATTGTTGTCGCTCTTGACCAATTTATTACGGTTTCACTTCAAGAAGCAAAAGAACAAGGAAGCATCTCTTCTAGATATTCAAATGGCATTTCAATTCCTTGGACAAGAAAAAATGGAAAATTCTACATGGATGAACGTGAAAATCCGTTTTCTTATATTACGAAATCACTCACTGTAGTCGAACAATTTTTACAAGAACAAGGACAACAATTAAAATATTTTGATTTAACCATTCAAAGTGAGCTCGATAATAAAGACGGCCGTAAATACGGACTAGGCTCGAGTGGTGCTGTTACGATTGCAACCATTAAAGCCATGCTCACTTTCTATAAAATTGATTACACGGCAGAACTTCTTTATAAGTTAGCCGCTATTACCCATCTTGCATTGAATAGTAATGGTAGTTTTGGTGATTTAGCAGCTAGTTCTTATGAAGGTTGGGTGGCTTATTCTTGTTTTGATCGACAATGGTTATTAGCTGAAATCAATAATCCAAATATGACATTAACTAAATTAGTAAAAAAAACGTGGCCAAAATTACGGATTGAACCTTTAGAGGCTCCTACTGACTTACGCTTATTGATTGGCTGGACAGGATCGCCTGCTTCTACTACCTTTTTAGTCGACCAAGTAAAAGATGAACAAAGTGATATGAATGGTTTTTACAAGCAATTTTTAAAAGATAGTAAAGATTGTGTTAATCAAATGATTACTGCCTTTAAAGAACAGAATATCGATGAAATCCAAAAACAAATACGAACCAATCGACATCTTTTAAAATCGCTTGGTCATCAAAGTGGGGTTGATATCGAAACAACAGCGCTGAGTGACCTTTGCTCAATTGCTGAGAGCTTTTCTGGCGCAGCTAAATCATCAGGTGCTGGTGGAGGGGACTGTGGTATTGTTTTATCGAAGCAACAAGATGAAATCTTACCGATGATGACGCTTTGGCGTGAGCAAGGTATTGTTAATTTACCACTCCAAGTTTTTAAAAAAACGACCATTCCAACAACACCAATCCTTTTGGAGGATCACTAGATGACAGATGCTTGGCTTAGAAAAGACCAACACGTTCATTTTTCTGAAATGCAATATCATGAAAAGGGGCACAACGGTTTGGATGATGTTCGCTTAATTCATCATTCATTCTCACCCTTAACACTTGATGAGATTCAACTTACAACACACCTTGATTCGATTGCCTTAGAGGTTCCCTTTTTTATTAATGCTATGACTGGCGGCAGTCCCAAAACTAAGATTATTAATCAGAATTTAGCTTTGATTGCTAAAGAAACCAACGTAGCAATGGCCGTTGGTTCTGTTAGTACGGCTTTAAAACATCCCGAATTGGAAGATAGTTTTAAAATTGTGCGACAAACCAATCCTGATGGAATTATCTTTACCAATTTAGGCGCGCATCATTCATTAGAAAATGCAAAAAAAGCAGTTGCTTTACTAAATGCAGATGCTTTACAAATCCATCTTAATACACCACAAGAATTAGTCATGCCTGAAGGCGATCGTGATTTTCGCTCATGGCTTACTAATATCGAAGCAATGGTAAAGCATTTAGAGGTCCCTGTTATCGTTAAAGAAGTCGGCTTTGGAATGTCGAAACAAACCATTCAACAACTTGTTGATGTCGGGGTTAAGGTTATTGATGTCGCTGGTAGAGGTGGAACCAACTTCATTCAAATTGAAAATCAGAGACGTAAAAAACCAAGCTTTAATTATCTCTACGACTGGGGACAAACAACAGCTGAATCTTTGTTAGAGGCACAATCATTTATGACGCAAGCTGATTTTATTGCTTCTGGCGGATTACGTCAGCCTCTTGATTTCCTTAAATCCTTCGTTTTAGGAGCTAAAGCAGTTGGCTTATCTGGTGAAGTGCTCCATCAAACCTTAACTCAAGGAACCGAGGCTACTATCGAAAACTTAAAACGTTGGCAAATCGAACTAAAAAAATTAATGTTGCTAACGAACATTTCAAAAATAGAAATGGCAAACGATACTGATTTTATTCTTTCGCAAGAGTTACTCAGCTATTGTCAACAACGTCATCTTTATTTAAATAAACAAAAGCGATTAAAGTGAAAGTCAATCTTCTCACTTTAATCGCTTCTTTTTATACTTTTTTTACATCAACTAAGTCAAAATAAGTTTGAAATTTTGCCGCATCAACATAACCTGTTTTTGCTTCCATTGTATTCAAAAGACCTAATGTCATTGCTGTTTTCAGAACAGCTTCGACTGATTTACCTTGTTCAAGTGCCATTGCTAATCCAGCCACACTTGAATCACCACTACCGACGGGATTAACGACATTGATTTTAGGGATAGACACTCGGTAATAATCAGCGCCTACTTTAGCAAAAGCCCCTTCTGCTCCTAGCGAAATCATAATGAATTCAATTCCTTCAAATAATTCCGTCATTAAAAGCGTTTTGAGCTCTGCTAACTGATCGAGCGATAATTTCTCACCAGTTAACTCTTCGATTTCAGTTAAATTAGGTTTAATCGCATAAGGTTTATCTTTTGAAACTAAAACTGCTTCTAAAGAAGCTCCAGAACTATCTAAAATCACTTTTTTCCCCATTTTATTTAGCTGAGCAATCAAAGACTGATAACTTGTTTGAGGCAAACCTTTAGATAAACTACCTGAAATTGTCACTATATCATGATCAGTTAAAAGACCATTTAAATGTTCCTCAAATGCTACTAAATCACATTCTGAAAGAACGGGGCCCCCCTCTAAAATTTCCGTTTGAGCACCCTCATCGTGTAAAATAGCAATACAGTTTCTCGTTTCACCAGCAATTGATTGAAAATCATGTTGAATACCATTTTCTGTTAACTGGTCAGCAATAAATCGACCGATGTTGCCCCCTAAAAAACCTGTTGCACATACCGGATGGCCCATTTGATGTAAAACTCGGGTCACATTTAAGCCTTTACCACCTGCCGTTTTACTTACTTCTTGGCATCGATTCACGTCATTTATTTTCAAATGTTCGATTGGATAAGAAATATCTAATGACGGGTTTAAAGTAATTGTTAAAACCATCTGTTTCTCACCTCTCTAATTAAAATTTTGTATGCCATGACGTTGCTGTACGATATAATACTTCATTCAATTCTTCAATGTTTTTACGTCCTTGTGTTTGCAACCAAGTTCTAGCTGCAGCTTCCCCTTCGTGAGCAAAAATAGCAACGCCATCTTTCCATGTTGCACGACCACAAAGCACACCGTTAAATGTTGAGCCTGCTTCTTTAGCAAATTCTAAAGTATCTTGGAACATTTTCGCACTAACTCCGGCACTTAGGAAGATAAATGGTAAGTCACTTGCATCACTTTGTTCTTTAAAGTATTTTTTCGCTTCAGCTTTTGTGTAAATAACGTCAGCTTCATTTTCACAGAATCCTTCAACAAATTTCATGTTAACTGGAACTTCCATTTTAAGAACATCGACTTTGTAGCAATCTTTTGAAAATTCTTTCATCATTTCATTCACTTTATGAGGTTTTACTTTTGCAAATTCTTTTGAAGCATTGTCATCATTTTTCGCATCATAAGATAATAGTTCTAAATAAAATGGAATATCTTCAGCGGCACACTCACTACCGATACGTTCAACAAAGGCCTTTTTGCGATCATTGACTACGTCTGCTTCATCAACATCATAATATAACAAGAATTTAACTGCATCTGCTTTAGCTTCGCGAATACGATAAGCAGACCAATCAACGATTAAGTCTGGGAAACGACCAGGTTCAGTTGCATCATAGCCTGTTTGTTCGTAAGCAAGTAAAAGACCTGCATCTGCTACTTTAACTTCAGAAGCTGGTAAACCATATTCTGGGTCTAATAAAATTGACGTTGAATAAGGGGTTAATTCTTCAGAAACCAATTTTTTGAATTCAACAATAGCTTCTGTTACATCACCTTTATAACCTTCTTTAGCTAACATTTTTTTCAATGCGCCACGTTGGTCAATCGCTAATGCTCCGATAATTCCTTCTTTTGTTGATAACTGATCCATAAATTTTCTTTTTGTCGCTGTTAATTCTCTCATGTTTTTCGCTCCCATTATTTAGTATATTTTTCTTCGCCATCAAGATATGTTTTACATAATTCTAACTGGTTGTCTAAAACGATAAAATCGGCTGCTTTGCCTTTTTTGATACTACCACAGACATCATCAATTCCAACACTTTTTGCTGGCGCTAAAGAGGCCATTTTTAAAGCATCAAAAACAGTCGCTACGTTCCAATCAACGACGTTTTTCACGCCACCAATTAGAGTCAATACACTCCCTGCTAATGAACCATTTGATTCTAAACGAGCCGCACCATTTTCAACTTTAACTGGAAATTCGCCTAAATGATAATGTCCTTCTGGCATGCCACCTGCACGCATACAATCTGTAATTAAAGCGATTTTTTCAGGTGTCTTTACATTGACTAAAATATCAACTGCCGTTGGGTGGACATGGTGTCCATCGCAAATTAATTCACCATAAGCTTCTCTTGAAGCCATCGCACAACCAACCATACCAGGTTCACGATGAGTAAAACCGCTCATCCCATTAAAAGTATGAACAAAAATACTACCACCATGTTCGACACCTTTTTTAGCTTCTTCATAAGTCGCATCACTGTGAGCTAAAGCTACCGTAACTCCCTTTTTGGTGACTTCAGAAATAAACGCTAAAGCTCCCTCTTTTTCTGGCGCTAAAGCAATCTTATTAATCAAACCATTGGCTTGTGTTTGCCATTCGTCAAATTCTTCAATACTTGGGTGTGTAAAGTAAATTGGATTTTGCGCTCCCTTATGTTCCTCAGTAAAATAAGGTCCTTCAAAGAAAATCCCTTGAATTTTAGCTCCTTCAACCTCGTCTTTAACTTCAGCAATTGTATGAGCTACTTTTCCTAAAAGTTCTGATGATGACGTTAAGGTTGTCGGTAAGAATGAGGTCACCCCACAACTTAATAATCCTTTAGAAATTTCTTTAATTCCCTCGGTATCATTATCCATCACATCATGATTTAAAAAACCATGAATATGAGTATCCACTAGACCTGGTCCAATCCACTTATCGCCAAAATCAATGATTTTCGCGCCTTCTGGTACTTCTTTAACACAATCGCCAAAGATTCCATCAACAATTTCTAAATACGAATGTGTTTCAACGGTTTCTTCTAAAAATATTTTTTCAGCTGTTATAAAAAATTGGTTCATTATGAACATCCCCTTTTATAGTGTATGAATGGTTACGCCTTTAACGACACGGTTAACAGTTCCGCTTGGTGATGGTGTATCTGGTTTGTTTCCTACTTTAATTGATGATAGCAACGAAACAACTTGAGCAACCATGACAAATGGTAATGCTAGATAACCATCGGGTAAGACAACATCGTCTGTTAAAATAATTTTTTCACCAGTATAACTTGTTGTGTTTTGAGCAATCGCAATTGTTTTAGCTGCTATGTCATTCCCTTTGATTTCTTCTAAAATATCACAATCATACTGTTCACTATATACGTCATTGCTAATAAAACCAAAAACTAATGTTTCTTCGTCAACAAATGATTTAGGTCCGTGACGGAAGCCCATTGATGAATCAAAAGCTGTCGTAATTTTTCCAGCTGTTAATTCTAATAATTTTAATTGTGCTTCACGAGTTAAACCACTTAAACTACCAGAACCCAAGTAAACAACACGATCAAATTTTTGATCAATCCAGCTTTGGATTAACTCTTCTTGAGCTAATACTTGATTTCCCATTGTAACCATTGCTGTCACAAGCTCTTCATGATTTGTATGTGTTTGATCAAATGTTAAGAGTGCTGTTAATGTCATACATGAAAAACTGCCTGTCATTGCGAAGCCTTTATCATTTGACAATTCTGGCATCAAAACAACTAACGAAGAAGAATCACCTTTCGCATTTTGAGCTAATTTTCCTTCGGGTGCACATGTGATGACTAAATGACGAATATTTTTAACAAGTTGATTAGCTAAATCAATCGTTGCCACGCTCTCTGGTGAATTTCCACTTCTTGCAAAAGAAACTAATAAGGTTGGAACTTCTGATTTTAAGTAAGCATAAGGAGCTGATACGATATCCGTTGTTGGAATAGCTTCGAAAATAAAATCTTCAGCATTTCCAAAACGAGTTAAATGAGGTTTAATCACGTCACCTACGTAAGCAGACGTCCCTGCACCCGTAAAAATAACTCTTACTTTTTGACCCATCTCTTTTTTGAAATCAGCAATAAAACTTGTAATCGCTGCTTCATTCTCTTTGAAAATACTTAACGTTTCTTTCCATAACTTTGGCTGTTGACTAATTTCTTGCGTTGTAATTGTTGCACCAATCTCATCTAATTTTTCTTTATTCCAATCTAACATGTTTTAATTTCCTCTCTTTTCTAAGGTATTCGATTATGTAAAATTTTATATCTAAATTGATCGGCTCTAGCCACACTTAAGGTATACTCAATCACTTCATTATTAGTATTGTATGTTTCTCGGATTAAATTAAGTGCAGGCGAACCTGTTGGAACATCTAACCATTCAGCATCTTTACCATTAACAATACTGGCATAAAATTCTTCTTCAGCATATTTGATAACTTCACCATACTCACTAAGAAATAAATCATATAGTGATTTTAAATCTAGTTTTTCTTCTGTTAAAGATGCAAATTTTATTTGCGGTAGATACGTTCGCTCAAGCATCATCGGTTGACCATCTGCTAAACGTAATCGTTTTATCTTGATAATTTTGACACCTTTGTGAACACCCAGACGATCAGCAAAATACTGATTGGCTGACACTACCTCAAAAGATAATGTTTTCGTTTGGGGAATACGTCCTAATGATTTCATTTGTTCTGTAAAACTATAGGCACCTGATAAATTCATCACACTATCTGAAACACTAGAAACAAAGGTCCCTTTACCATGTTTTTTATAAATATAGCCTAAATGCTCTAATTCCTGTAAAGCTAAACGAACCGTCGTCCGGCTAACACCATGAATCTCAGATAAATCCCTTTCTGAAGGTAATAGATCATGAGGTTTCATTTCCGTTTTAATCGTTTCTCTCAAGGTATCAACTAATTTTCCATACAAAGACTGTTTTTTTTCTTCCATACTAGCCTCCTTGTCATTACCAACTGGTATCAACCACTTACATTATGAGTGATTTATTTTTATTTGTCAACTAAAAAAAAGAGCCTGAAAGCTTTTTAGCATCTCAGACTCTTTTGCTTGTTCTTTTATTAAGGCTAGTCTAACAATCAACTACCCTAACCATAAACTTCTTTTAATTTTTTACTATCGAGTCTCAAGTTAGAGCATGACTATTGATTTATGCTGGCCAAATACTTGGCCAAATACCAAATCCTGAACCGATTAGTCCTAAAACTAAAACTAAACCAATACATTTAAGTGGTGTCCAGCTACGCTTAGCCATTAAGAAGTATAGCAATAGCGAAATTGCTAATGGTAAGATTTGTGGTAAGATACCATCCAAAATACTTTGAATATCAATATTAACTGGTTTTTCTTCGTTTTGATTGAAAACCACTTCATATTTACCGTTTTCAAGTTCTGTCACACTTGCATTTTCTTGTAAATCTTCCGTTAACTTACCATCTTCATCTGCTTGATATAACATATCATCATACTTTGATACTTCAGATTCAGAGTCAACAATCGTTGTTACTTGACGAACTTCATTCGTTGTACCGTTTGGAATCACGACTTCAATTTTTGTCGCACCGTAAACTGAAATTAATGACCCAACGATAAAGATCCCTAAAATACTCGCTGCTCGAGTAAACTCCTTGGCATTTTCTGTTAGAATACCTATGGCGTTCGTACCGAGTCGATAAGACCATTTCATCAAGAAGAAACGTAGAGCAAATTGAGCCCCGTTAAAGATGATTAAGAAAATAAACGGCGCAGCGATATTACCATTAATCGCCATATTGGCGGTAATACCAGCGGTAATCGGAACTAATGTAAACCAGAATAACGCATCACCAATACCACCTAAAGGTCCCATCGCCGCAACTCTTACGGCACGAATCGTTGGAATATCAGTTTTATTTTGTTCCATTGAAAGAATAATCCCCATTACAAAGTTAACTAAAAATGGATGAGTATTAAAGAATTCTAAGTTATGACTCATTGACGCTGCTAAGTCATCTTTATCAGTATGTATTTTTTTCAAGCCTGGTAAGATAGAATATAACCAACCTCCAGCTTGCATTCTTTCATAGTTAAAAGACGCTTGTAAAAATAATGAACGCCAGACCATTTGATTTAATGTCTTATTATCAAGATTTTCAGCAGGGGCTTGGTCTTTATATGTATCAGGAATATTATATGCCATCTTCTTCTCCTCCTTCATCATTTAGACTACCATTAGCTGTAGCTGCTTTGAATTTTGTTTGGATTTGGAAATCCCAGTAAGCAATTGCAAAACCAATGAAAGCTAAAATAATTAAAGCAGGGCCACTTAGACTTTCTGAAGCCATTACAATTGTTGCTAAACCAAAACCAGCAAACAAGAAGCCCCATAGATCTTTTGATAACATTACTTTCATTAAGATTGCGAACCCTACATAACGCATCATACCACCAGCCGCTGAAAGACCACCCATTAACCAAACTGGGATCATTTCAACTACTTTATCACCAAATGTTGCTCCACCGATAAAGAATAATGTCACGATTAAACCAAAAACAGTTCCTAAAGCAATCATTGATAAATAGTTAATTTTTTCAATCCCTTTAGTATCTGCTTCATGAGCATAATTATCTGCAACTGTCATCACTGGTGACATCAGTGAGAAGATAATGGTTACTCCATATTGACCTAATAACGAGAATGGAATGGCTGTTGCCACTGCAGCTGTTGGTTCTAGTTTTAACGTAATCGCTAAGACAGCTGCCATAATTCCTCCAATTACCGCGTTAGGTGGCTGTGCTCCACCAACCGGCATATTACCAATTGTCATTAATTGATAAGTACCACCAACAACTAAACCTGTTTGTACATCCCCTAAAATCAAACCAACTAAAAGTCCCGTGACAATCGGTTGATACAGTGATTCTAAGAAACTAAATTGATCAATCGCAACAATAAAAGTAACAATAAAAATTAATAATACCTGAATTATTGAATAATCCATCTTTTTCACTCCTTATTATTTATAAAGTTTTGAAATATCCTCCACAGCTGTTGAAGGTACTCGTTGAATTTCAAGTTTCACTCCATGTTCTTCCAATTTTTTAAATGCTGCCACATCGGCCTCGTCAACTGCTACTGTTGTCGCAACTTGACGTTTTCCTTCAGCCATATGCATATTACCGATGTTTACTTTTTTTATGTCCGTAACTCCTCCCTCAACTAGTTTTAATGCATCTTCTGGTGAATCAACAACAATAAAAATTTTCTGACGGTCTGCTGCTTTGTGGATAATATCAATCGTTTTTTGAAGACTAAAGTAACGTGTCGCTACCCCAGTCGGTGCTGCCATATCCATTAATCCTTGACGTGTTTTATCATTAGCTACCTTATCATTGGCTACTAAAATTAAATTAGCTCCAATTGTTCCACACCATTGTGTTGCTACTTGTCCATGGATTAATCGATTATCAATTCTTGTTAATAAAATATTTGCCATTTTAAAATCCCCCTATTTACTTTTTGTTATTTTGGAAACAGAATAACGAGAAACTTCCATTAATTGACCTGATTTTAACCTCAAATCAATAATCTCATCACCTAATTTAGCCACTTCACCATAAATTCCATTTAAAATAAGAACTTGGTCGCCAACTTTTAGATTTTTGTGTACTTCTTTAAAATGTTTTTTTTGTGCTTTTAAATTTTTTGAATTTAGTAAATAAAAAACAATCAACATTAAAATAATAATAATAATAATAGCAATCGATGAATATAAGACATATTCCCACATAGTTAAATCCCGTCCGTTTCCTCTTCGGCTTTTTCTGTTGGTAGTTCGCCAATAACTATCCCTTGTTTAGCACTCTCTATAACCTTAATCAAAAGATCTTCAATTTCTGTTCCCATCATCGTTTGAGCCATAAATTCTAATAAAATTGGTAAGTTAGTTCCTGCCAAAACATGAACGTTGTTATTTTTTAGTTTAACTAACATTGATTGATTAAATGGGGTCCCTCCCATTAAATCAGTAAAGATTACAAGCTCATCTGATTTGTTTAACAACTCTTCACTCAGCTGTTCTAAATTTGTTTGATAGGTTTCTAATGGTTCTTCTTCTCTAAATGGTAACGCTCTCACGTTTTCTTGTGGACCGGCTATCATTTCTAGCGCATGGGTCAACCCATTTGAAAACTCACCATGACCTGTCACGATACAACTAATCATCTCTCATTCTCCCTTCAATTTTAGTCATCACAACCATCTGGTTGTAACCACTTTCAATATAACGCTATTTCAAAAAAATGTCAACAGTATATACCATTTTGTATTCAAACATTTTTTACGAACGAACTTATCACTCGTTTAACACTATAAAGCGTCACCATTAAAAACAGGTCATGACTTATACAAAGTAATTATGGCTCTATAATAAATAGGACTGATGAGAATTTAAAATTCTCATCAGTCCTATTTCTATTTTTTCTATAAAAAACAGTTCTTTTAATGCGGCCAAGAAGATTTGAACTTCCACGGGAGATACTCCCACTAGCCCCTCAAGCTAGCGCGTCTGCCATTCCGCCATGACCGCAAGAAAACCTCTAAATAAAAATATAAAGGTTTACGTTCCATTTGTCAACAATTCTAACGGACCACCACAAAGACAGCCAAATTTTTTCAAATTAATTTTACGTTGTCGCTTAACTTTTTGATGACAATTTAGACATTGATATTCATGATACTTTCTTTCATCAACTAATGATTTAACATACCGACTACCTCCCGTTGCTTTTAACAACGCTTTAAAATCATAATCTTTGTGTTGATAACCTTGATTAAGTTGATGCAAATGATAATGACAAAGCTCGTGTTTAATAACTCCCACTAACTCATCCATTCCATATTTTTCTAATACTTTTGGATTAAAATCTAACTGGTGATCGTTCAAATGATAACGACCACCAGTTGTTTTTAATCTCGAATTAAAAGACGCTTGATGCCTAAACGGACGGTTGAAAAAGATTAAAGAGATTTCTTCAACTAACCGTTGCAATTCTTTCTCACTCATTTTTTTAATCTTTAATTTTTTGAGCTATGGGCAACATCGTTAACGCTATTCTTTGTTTTTCTAAAGAAATATCTTCAACCCAAACGGTTACAATATCCCCCACTGCAACAACGTCAGTCGGATGTTTAACAAATTGTTGGCTCAATTTAGAAATATGAACCATCCCATCTTGTTTCACCCCGATATCTACAAAAACACCAAAATCGACGACATTACGCACGGTCCCAATTAATTCCATCCCTGGTTTTAAATCGCCCATACTTAAAACATCTTTGCGCAATAATGGAGCTGGCATGTCTTCTCTCATATCGCGACCGGGTTGTAATAAACCATTTTTAATATCGGCTAATGTTTCCACACCAATCGCCAATTCTTTACTCATTTCAATTACATCAATGGCCATAATCTTATCTTTCGCTTCAGTCGTTTTTAAGTCTGAAAGTTCAATTTCCAATAAACCTAAAAGTGTTTTTACGATGGTATAACTCTCTGGGTGAATTCCTGTTTGGTCTAAAATGTTACTCCCATTTGGAATTCGTAAAAAACCAACAGCTTGTTCAAAAGCTTTTGGTCCTAAGCGCGGAACTTTTTTTAATTCCGTTCGCTTATTAAACGCGCCATTTTCTTCTCGATACCGCACAATATTATTGGTCGTTGTTTTATTTAAACCAGAAACATGTTGTAGCAACTGTGCACTGGCTGTATTTACATCAACCCCCACTTGGTTAACGGCTGTTTCAACGACAAAATCTAATTGGTCTGTTAAAAATTTTTGTGAAACATCATGTTGGTATTGACCTACTCCTACGGCTCTAGGGTCAATTTTTACAAGTTCAGCTAACGGATCTTGTAATCGACGACCGATACTGATAGCGCTTCTTTCTTCAACTTGTAAATCTGGAAATTCTTCACGAGCAATGTCACTAGCAGAATAAACCGAGGCACCCGCTTCACTGACAATAACATAGAAAACGTCTCGCTCTAATTGTTTTAAATATTCAGAAACAAACTGTTCTGATTCTCGACTTGCTGTCCCATTACCGATAGCAACCATTTCAACTTGATATTTTTCAATCAACTCAATAAAGTCACGACCAGAAGCCTCACGCTTCGCAACTCCTGAGGGTTTATGTGGATAAATAACTTTAATTGCTAATACTTTACCAGTTTCATCCATCACAGCCAATTTACAACCTGTTCGATAAGCAGGGTCAAATCCAAGCACAATTTTCCCTTTTAAAGGTGATTGTAAAAGTAAATGACGAAGGTTTTCTCCAAAGATAGAAACGGCCTGTTTTTCTGCTTTTTCTGTTAATTCATTTCTAATTTCGCGTTCAATACTTGGACCGATAAAACGTTTATAGCTATCTCGATAAGCTGATTGGATCATTGGAACGACAGGATGATTCACCTCAGTAATCAGATGACGTTCAAAATATTTTTCGATTTTTATTTCGTCAATCTCTAAAGTAATTTTAAGAATTCCCTCTTTCTCTCCACGGTTAGCTGCTAAAATACGATGAGGAACTAACTTATGAATCACTTCAGAAAAATCATAATACATTTCAAAAACTTTCTTTTCATCAATTGCTTTATCTTTAACCGTACTCACGAAGCGGCCATATTCCCAGAGATACTGACGAGTCCATTTACGAAATTCTGGATTGTCGCCAATTTGTTCCGCTAATATTTCATGTACACCTGCTAAAACATCCTCAACGGTCATTAATTTGTGCTCCGGATTGATAAACGCTGTTGCTTTTTCTTCGATATTAGCTGATTCTGGAAATGACATCACCCAGATTGCTAATGGTTCTAAACCTGCTTCTTTCGCTATTGTCGCTTTTGTTCTACGTTTTTGTTTATAGGGACGGTATAGGTCTTCCACTTGTTGCATCTTTGTTGCTTTTTTTATTTTTTTACTTAAAGTATCGGTTAGTTTACCCTGTTCTCCAATCAAACGCAACACTTCTTCTTTTCGTTTGACTAAATTTTCAACGTATTGATAACGATCAGATATTTCTCGAATGGCTACTTCGTCTAAACTATTCGTTTGTTCTTTTCGATAACGTGCAATAAAAGGAACAGTATTACCCTCACCTAACAACTCCAAAACTTTCATCATCTGTTTTTGGCCGTATTGTGATAATTCTTCTTCTAAAATAGTTAATACTTGTTGATCTAGCATTTTTTAATTAGTCCCCTTATTATTCAAATATTGTTCGGTATACTGCGCTGGTTTCACATAATAAGTATCTAAATAAGTCGATAACTTACTATAACCTTGAAGTAATACCAATGTTCTATCATCCATAATAACAACCTTACTGTCAAATAAAGGTTGCTTTACTAAAACTCCCAATTGTTGCCAAAACTCTTCTAAATCCTTAATATATGGTAAACACCATTTTAAGAACTCCATGTTTTTATTCGGTAAATTAATTTGATAGATTTTATTCCATCTCATGGGTAGGTAAGTAATTTCCGCCATATGAAGGGCATATTCTTCCTCAGATAATTTTACTTCCTCCAACGAAGGATTCATCGATTTTTGAAAAAGATTACGAACCGATCGCTCAAAATCACTTTGATCCTCTGTCATTTTTTGAATCACTTCATTCATTACTGTTTCTTTTTTTAATGTATCTGGCTCGTAATGGTCATCTAAATCCGTTAATTCTTCGATAGTCAATGGAATTTCATTTGCAACATTTTCTTCCACATTGTACGGAGTATGATTAATATTTAATGGTTTAATATCAAATTCTAATTCTTGAAGTTTTTGGCTGATTGAATGAAGTAATTGTTGATAACTCTCGGCCTTTTTCTTTAAAGCGACAACGGTTTGTGCCATTCGTTCATAACTATGTTCCCATTTAACCACATACTCTTCATTTTGCTCTTTTTCTTGAGAAAGTTGGGTCTGTGTGTACTCATGCTTTCTTTTCCACTCACTTACTTCTCGCTCTAACTTCCAAACAGTATCTTGTAATTTATCAAGAATTTCTTGTTTATTATCAATCACTTCTGATTGCTCATTAAACGAGGTCGTCACTTTATATAGCTTTTGATTTAAATCCGATACTTCCCTTTTCAATTCTGTTTCACGTTCGCGTAACAAGCGTTGTTGTACAATGACTTTCTTTTGCTCACTACCATCGACAAAAGTCTGCTTTTGAACATGAGTTAATTCATCCTCAAGTTGTTTAACATTTAACTGAGCTTCTAATACAATCTTTTCTTTTTCAGCCACTAATTTATCAATCACTTCTTGATAATGCTTGTTTTCTTGAACCAATTTTTCTTGATATTGATTTTGAATGGCTTTTTCTTCCTTAATGTCTAATACTTCTAAAGCTTGTTCCGTCATTTTTGCTTCTAACTGAGTCACTTCTTCAACTTTATATTGCTCAACTTGTGCTTTCTTCAAGGCATCAATTAAAGCTAAGTTTGCTTGATCTAACTTACGATTAATCACTTTCATTTCTTTAACTTTTTTAACTAACGCCTGATTGCGCTGAATGATTTCATCTTTTTCAAGTTTTTCTTGTGTTAGTTCTCTCAAATAGTTTTGTGCTAATTGTTGCAAACGTAAACTTTCATCTTTCCATTTATCATTAATAATACTACTTTGGGCAATCATCCATTCTTGTTCATCCAAGTTTGAAGCAACTTCACCTTGATAAACTTCTAGTTGGTCATCGAATTCAATTTCATTCACTGAATAATTTTCAGGTGAAATCATACCTTCTTCAACTGACGATGGATTTTCATCTAAACGTTCACTCACTCGGACTAAGCAGCTTTCAACTAAACGAACAGCAGAAGAAACCAAGCCTTTAATTTCAGCTTTGTCTAAAGGATGTGGTATTTCAAAAGTCATATAAAAAGATGTCGTCGAATCCTTACTATAATCTAAAAAAGCTCTAAAAATCTTATATTCTTTAAATAATCGGTTCCATTCATTTAGCATTACCTGACAAGCAATGACAATGTAGGATTTGTCTAATTGATTGGTATTGACCCAACTTAACTCTAATTGATTTTCAAACCGACTATTGGTTATACCTGAAAGAATAATTTCGCTGGTTTCAGTCGCATGTTTGCGTTCTTTGCTAAACAAGCGGCTTGTTACTCGATTATTTGAATTAAGCATCACTAGCCCTCTTTTCTTAACACAGTCATCGTTTAATCCCTCACTAACGTCAACTTGCATACTATTATTAGTCATTTTAACTAAATTGTATCATAATTTAAACTGTTTTTTTGACTAAACTCAAATAAAAATAACAGTCTTCTCATTATAATTCATAAAAAAATGACTAATTTATCTTAATTTAAAAGGTCTGTGATAAACACGATGGTTTCATCACAGACCCTTTATCATCTATTCTTCTGGTGAGAAGTTTAATTGAACGCCTGGAGCGTCAAGAGCAATTTCAGTTACTTCATACGCTAATCTTTCAATTAAGATAAACAAAGGTCTAACCAGTTCATTGATTTCTTCTTGAGATAAATCTTCAATTTTTTCAACCTTTTGATCACGTAATTGAACAAACTGAGCAACATCTCCATTCAAAACCATCTTATCAAGAACAATTTTGAACTCGATTCTCAAACCTAGAATAGAATCTTTTTCAGGATCTAGTGGCGCTCCTTCTTCAATTGGAAATGGGTTTAAGCTAACGTTAATAGCGGTCTCTTCTTCGTGCTCTTTTGGTAAAGCATCGTAATGAAAAGATTGCACAAATTCTTGTTGACGAACTAAATTCATATCATTACCTCTTTCTTTTTTTAACTTCCCAATACTAGTGTAGCTGATTCGTTGTTTAAAATAAATACAAAGTTTATATTTCTTTGAAACCTTGCCAAACGTTACCTAATTCAGGTAAAAAAGGAATCCCTTGCTCAATGGCTTGATATACAAAACTCTTGGCTTGAGCGACTGATTGTATCAATGTCTTCCCTTGAATCAAACCAACCGTAATCGCAGAGGCAAACGTACACCCGGCTCCATTATTATGATAATTTGCTAACTTTCGTTGTTTAAAAAGAGTCAACTGTTGATTACTCCAAAGTAAATCGAGTGCTTCATCTCCTGGAAAACGAAGACCTCCTTTAATCACGATGTTAGCAATATTAGCTTGGTGTAACTCTTGTGCCACCTGTTCCATTTCAGCAATAGTTTCAATTCCCTGATGATTTGATAATAACTCAGCCTCATGTAGATTAGGGGTGATCACTGTTGCAAGTGGTAATAATTCTTGTTTAAAAAAGTGAACGATTTCTGTACTCATTCCAAAACCAGATTCTTTTAGCGCTAAAACTGGGTCAATCACAATTGGAATATCGACCACTATTTTTTTTAAAAACAAACTCACTTGTTTAGCAATTTCTAAGTTAGCTAACATTCCAACTTTTATTCCTGAAAACTGTGAACCATCTCCAAGTGATGCTAGTTCCTTTTCAAAAAGGGACAGCGGCATATCATAAATATCCACTTCCCCAGTATCAGAGGGAACTGTTACAATACAAGTTAAAATTTGACAAGAAGGGATTTCAAAACGTTGAAACGTCCGTACATCTGCCTGAAGCCCTCCGCCACTTAATGTATCCGAACCTGCAATAATCAATACAGGTTTCATTGTCATCCCCTCTTTTCTGTTTGTTTATTTCATTTTAAGACAATGGCCCCATTTTTTTCAATGGATAGTAGCGGATCAAGGTTACCCCTTTTAATTGATCACGGCTCACAAGACCAAAGTCACGACTATCTTTCACTTGGCGCCGATTATCTCCTAAAACTAAATAATTATTCTGAGGGATCGTTAACGTTTGAGCACTCGACCCATGAATATTACGCATGTCAAAATTTTCCGTATAAACATTTTTATAGTTTTTAGCTTCTGCTTTATAATTTAAAAAATTTTCTTTTAAATAGGGTTCTCTATACTCTTGTTTGTTTATTAATAAAGTATCCTCTAACATTTTCACTTCATCACCAGGCAGACCAATAATGCGCAAAGGAATTATCTCATCCTGATGCTTAACCAAAACAATGTTAAATCGTTGCGGGATGAAATTTTCTTTATAAATGATATGCTCTCCCTTAACCAATTGATGGTACATACTATTATCAGGAATTTTGAAACTCTTTACTTGTGGTACGATGAAACCTAATAATAAAATGATGATTAGAAAAATTAACAAAAAAACGAAAATAAAAAAATGTTGTGTTCTTTTTTTTTGCTTAGTTTTCATATTAGTTTGTACTTCCTATCATTCTATACTTAACGAGAGTTATCTATTTTAAGGTTCGATGAACTACTTAACCTTTCTCTTTTTCACGATAAACTTCCATCTTTTTACTAAACAAATAGCCGTTAGTTGGAGCTGTATAAGTAATTGCGTTGGCTCCTGCTTGAATTGTTTCTAAAATTGAGGCGTCCGTTGGTCCCCCTGTTGCCATAATAGGTACCTGTGGGTGTGTTTTACGAATTTCTCGAACAATACTAGCCGTTTCCTTTCCCCCACTGACATTTAAAATTTTCACCCCAGCGGACAATTTCTCTTCGATATTGGTAAAAGAAGACGTCACCGTGCCAATGATTGGTATATCAATCACTTGAGCAATTTCATGGATGGTTTCTTTGGGCGTTGGTGCATTAACAACAACTCCTAAAGAACCATTTGCCTCCGCAAACATGCTCATATTAACCGAGCGATGGCCTTGTGTTAACCCACCACCAACTCCAGAAAAAACTGGTACATCTGCAACTTCAACAATACAACGAGTAATTGCTGGGTGTGGCGTAAAAGGATACACTGCGATCACCGCATCTGCATCAATATTTTTTATAATTGCAATATCTGTTGAATAACAAATCGATTTAATTCGACGGCCAAAAATACGAATTCCTGAACACTCTCGAATAACACTTGGGACTTTTAAAATATCTTTCTTTAAATCAGTAATAATTTCTGGTACAAACTTTTCATTCTTCATCCTTTTCCCCCTACAACACCTATCGACTCAATCGTATTGATTTAATTTATAGGTTTCGATCACTTCAATAATTTTTTTCGCATATGTCGGATCTGTCGCATAACCTGCAACTTGTAAAGCTTTGGCTGCTGTTCGATAATTATCCGCCATTAAAACGCCTTGGTAAAGGTAAGGATCCCAGTCCACACCATTTACAAAAAGTTTAGTATGATCGATTAAACACTCTTCCCAACTCGGGTAAACTTTAAATTCAGCATCTACCGTCACCCATTTACCATTTTTGTACTCTTGTGTTTTTAACTTTACTGATTGATCATTTGGTCCAAACGCTTTGATTCCAAATAAATTATTATATTTAGCACTTAATTCACTTTTACCCCAATCTGATTCAAGGATGGCTTGACCAATCACAATACTTGGTAAAATCCCGTAATCTTGTTGCAGTTTTGTAGCTGTTGGTAATAAAGCTTCAATAAAAGCTTCTTGTGTTTCAACTGGATTATTATCCGGTTGCACACGCACTTCTTGACGGTCAAATAACCGATTCAATGTAAATGCAAAAACAAAAAGACCAATTAAAATAATTAAGGCACTCGAAATAAAAGGGGCTCCCCCTTTTTTCTTTGAGCGATAACTTTTGTTATTTTTTTTTACCATTCATTTACCTACTTCTTCTTTATTGCTCAACTCACAACCACAACAAGATGATTGAACCATACTAATCTTCTGCATCATCCCTTAAACGTTTCTCCATATAAGTTTCACTTAAATTCTCATCTACCCATTCTAACAAATCTAACTGTGCTTCCACAATCTGTTGTTGAATAATTTCTGGCATGAAGAACTCTAGTATATCATCATATCCCCATTCTTGATAATTAACACTGACTCTTAAATTAACATAGTTTCGCTTATTTGCTTCATCCCCATTTAAGTTTGAACCACGTTGCTTCGTAATTAACTCTGCTTTTGCTAAACCAGATTTAATCCAACTTTTAGCGATACTCGCTTTTAAACGTTTGTATTCAGAAACAATAAAATTTCTTTTTTCTGGGAAAATGATAGTTTGACGCGCTATTTTTTGAATCAACATCCATTCATAATCAGAAAAAAGATTTTTTAATTTTTGCATTTTATCGGCGGGTAGTGCTTGCCTACCCAACTTCCAATCGACCCATTCTTGATAAGAAATATCAAGATATTGACTACTAAAAAGTTTCTCACTAAAAAATTGCTCTTGAATACGATCAATCATAATATTAACAATGGCTTGATGCATGATACCAATCCTTTCTTATTTTTTTTCACTCCAATTATCTCTATTTTACCTTCTTTGCTCAATAAAATCATCTTTCATCTTTCGATTTGTTTTTAATCTCTTAATAATAAGCTAAAATTAATTTTTATATCAATAAAAGCTTCTAAATCATGTAATAATTGAAAAAGATGCGCTCGATTTTCAAATTCATTTCTTGTTTGAGGTAAAGCTTGTTTTTGATAATAATTTGATAGCTTAACGACCTCTTCTTTTAAACGCAAACCATCATTTTCTTCACCATACTCTTGGGCTAAATGTTCCATGAATTCAACTAAAAAGTGAGCATGTTTTTTATCAATATCGAGTTTTTTTATTCGACCCAACATGTCTTCTAAAATCGACCACTGCATGCGACGCATTTGAAAATAATTGAAATGATAGTTATCTACTGTTAATAATTGATTTTCCATCTGACGTCGCGCTGGTTCTTCTCCTTGTGCAATACTTTTAGCTAAACCTTCTAAAACTAATTCACAATCGAGACGACTACTTTTATTTAAAATCGAAGATGCCATTTTTTTTAATAAAAACTGAATGGTTTCATCTACTGTTTTGACATTTTCCTCAAGCCATTTTGTTTGACTTGGAATATACAAGTTGGCTAAAAGTGCGAGTCCTACACCAATTACTAAGAGGCCAAATGCATTAAAGATAAGAGCTTCGCTTACTTCTTTTGCCGCTAAAAAATGAGTCATTAAAACAGAATTAACTACGATTGCTTCCGAAAAATTCAAACGAACTGCGATTGGAATATACAAAAGTAAATAAAAACCAAATGCAAATGCATTGAAACCGATGATTTGGTAGCAAATCGTTGCGATTAATAAAGCAATCACGAAAGCAACTAAACGCCCAATTCCAATTTTAAAAGATGACTTCTTTGTATTTGTTACGCTTAAAACAGCTATAATACCTGCTGTCGCCGGAGTAGTTAAGCCCAACGACTCTGCTAAAAGAATAGCTAAAACAGCTGAAATCGCCGTTTTAAAAGTCCTCAATCCTATTTTCATTAAGCATCCCTACTTTCTCTTTAATTTTTTAGTAAAAAATAACCTTTACTTTCTATCAAACACTAGCCCAATTTTATATTTTCGTATATGATAGAACTTATATAAGGGGGGATTTGCATTTGAAATCTAGTAAATTTTGGATGTTTCAAGTTATTGGTCTCTTTATTTTAGCTGGCTGTGGCATAACCCAAGAATTAGATCAATCAGTAACAGCAACCACTGAAATTTCGAGTACTTTAGAACTACAAGAAAAAGAAATGACTCAATTGTCAGAACTGACTCGACAACTTGAGAAAGATATCGAAAAAGATCTTAAAGAACAAGAAAACCCAGGTTTTTTCGAAGAGGAATTAGGACGAACTTATAAAAATGTTGAGAAACGTTCCCTCATTTTAGATAATCTATCTTCCTATCAAAAGGAACTTAAAAATTTAGGTAAAACTCTGGATAAAATTATTTCTAAAAAAGCAGTCGATGTTGATAACAAACAACTACAAGTTATTTACAATAGTTTATCAATTATTGAAAATAACTATGAAGCACTGATCCTCTTTCTAACAACAGGCCTAGAACAAGAAGAAATATTCTATCAAAGTCTGGATCCAACCTCTGTAGCTGATGTAATTGATGAAGGCTCTAATCCGGCTTCAATTATTGAACGAAATAATGGCTCTATTTTATTACTGACTGAAGAAGCTTCAGGTAATATCGATTATACCTTAAATTTAATCGAACAATTCCAAAAAAATGCACAAACTAAAAAAAAATAAGATAAAGCGAGGCGGTCTTTTTGACCGCCTCGCTTTATTTACCTAAACTTGTTTACTTCTCTCTTTAATCAACAGATTTTAAGGCTTCGATCATATCAACATGTTTTAATTTCCGATGCATGAAAAACATCACAATTAATGAAAATAAAACCGTTAACCCTGCTGCATAAGCATAACTAATCGGGTGTATAATCGGCGGAAACATCATAACATCAACTTCTGCTGTCTTCAAAACAAATGTATGTAATAATTTTCCTAAAACCCAACCTAATAAAATCCCTAGTGCCGTCAATATATTGTTTTCTCGATAAATATACAGCGTCACTTCTCGATCATAAAAACCTAGTACTTTAATCGTCGAAAGCTCACGTATCCGTTCAGATATATTGATATTCGTTAGATTATAAAGAACGATAAAAGCTAAAAGGGCCGCGGAAACAATTAAGACCCAGACAACAATATTAAGACTTCCCATCGTATCATCCATTTGTTTTCCAATATCACTCGTATAACCAACATTGACGACATGGTCAACCTTCATTAATTTCTGGGCTACTTCTTCTTCTTCATTTTTAGTTAAAGTTGATTTAAATTTCAATAAATCAGCATTGTATTCAGGTTTCTCATCAAAAATTTTCTCATAGTAAGTCGGCGTCATATACATAAAATGTAGTGCATAATTTTCAACAATTTGTTGAACCTTAACTTGGTATCTCTTACCCGCTCCGTCCTCAATTTCAATGTTATCTCCTGATTTCAGTGTCATCAATTGTGCTAGTTTTTCATTAATAATGACCCCTTCATCAGATAGTTTATAATTTTTTTGTGTTTCTCGATCTTTAAAGACAACAAATTTTGATAATTCTTCAACATTTTCTGGAGTATCCAGAGTGACTTCTTGTGTATTAACTCCTGGTTTTGAAACTTTAATCCTTCGCTGTGACAGTGCTAAATGTTCTTTTAGACCACTTAGTTCATCACGCTCTTTTAAATACGCTTCGCTGTCTGGTGCAGTAATATCTGTGTTTAAAATGATACTCGCATCATAATGCCAAATTTTAGAGAACTGTAAATCGACGATATCACCTATGGCATCTTTGATTCCAAAACCGGTAACAATCATCGCAGTACAACCGGCAATACCTAAAACGGTCATTAACATCCGTTGTTTATAACGAAATAAATTTCGTGCGGTCACCTTTTGATTAAAATTCATCTTTTTCCATAACCAAGTTATTCGCTCTAATAAAATTCGTTTTCCTGGTTTGGGTGCCTTAGGACGTAATAGTGACGCTGGAGTACTCAATAAATCAACACGTAAAACAACTAAAGCTGAGATTAAAGTACAGGCTAAGGCAACAAGTACTGATTGTAGGGAATAGCTCCAATAATAAGTTATAACAATATCTGGCAAGTTATATAAACTCCGGTAGGCATTATAAATAACGGTCGGAAAGACATGATAACCAATCACTAAACCAAGAAGACTCCCTAGTAAACTCGCACTTACCGCATAGACGATAAATTTTTGTGCTATTTCCCAATTCGTATAACCTAACGCTTTCAGAGCGCCAATTTCATTCCTTTTTTCATCCACCATTCGCGTCATCGTGGTTAAACTGATTAATGCCGCAATCATAAAAAAGAAAACAGGAAAGACAGTTGCAATCGATGATAAACGATCGGCATTATCTTGATACTCAGCATAAGCTGTGTCAGAATCACGGGTCAGATAAGTATATTTTTCTGCGTCTAACTGTTCAAATAGGTCCTTATTCTCTTTTAACTCAGACTCCTGTTTAGCCAATTCTACACTTTTACTCTCTATCTCCGCTAATCCAGCCTTTAATTGTTCCTCAGACTTTTTCAACTCCTCAGGTAAAGTCGCTTCAGTAGTTCCTAATGCGACTAATTGTTTTTTCGTTTGTTCGAGTTCTTTTTGCTTTACCACCAACTCACTTTTGGCTTGAGTTAACTCTAAACGTCCTGCTTTTAATTTCCTTTCTGCTTCAATAAACTGTTCCACTTGTTTCTTATTTTTATTTTGGGCAACTTTTTCTAATTGCGCTTTTACTTTATTTTCTGCTTGTTCAACTTCTTTTTTATAACTTGAGCTATAACTATTTTTTTTAGTGGTCTGACGATATTGAATATACAACTCTGTATACTCCTCTAACGAAAAATCTTCAAAAGGAACCAAAGCAAAATAATCAATGGAACCTTTTCCCACCATCGTATTTCCTCTAGAAATACGATCAATATACAACGGTGAATTAACAAATCCAACCACTTGATATTTTTTTCAGTTAATTTTTCATTGCCTTCTGCTTTTTCAAAATCAATCGTATCGCCTACTTGGTACTGCTTTAAATCAAGTGCACGTTGATCTAATACTATTTCTCCTGATTTTTTTGGTAGTCTTCCTTTTGTAAGTACGGGTTGATTTAGACTCTTTTTATCATTCAACTGATAAGACATCAAATGAATCACTTGATTCTTGTCTACTTGATTAATATCTAGACTATAGCCCGCTTCAGCTTGACCCACTTCTTTTAATTCTTTAACCAAATTTAAATCCTCATCATCCAGTCCAAGTGGTGATGTTATTTTCGTATCCATTAAATGCTGTTCTTGATAATAATCACTCGCCGTATTCAACATATCAGGACCTGTTGCTTTAATTCCAGCATAAAAACAAACACCTAATAAAATAATTAATAAAATGGATAAAAATCGAGCCTTTGATTGATAAATCTCACGAATGATTGAGCGATTTAGTGCTTTTTTCATAAATGTATCCTCCTTCTACCATGAAATCTCTTGTGCAGAAACGGGATGTTCATTCATTTCAACGCTTCGGACCTGAGCATCATTAATTCGAATGACTCGATCCGCCATCTTAGCAATTTCAGAATTATGAGTGATAACAATCACTGTCGTTTCATAATCACGACAAGTTGCTTCCAAAATACTCAAAACTTGTTTTCCCGTTTCATAATCAAGCGCTCCCGTTGGTTCATCACATAGTAATAATTTCGGGTTTTTTCCTAACGCTCGGGCAATCGCTACTCGTTGTTGTTCACCGCCAGAAAGTTGGGCTGGAAAATTTTGCATCCGCTCTTCCAAACTAACCATCTTTAAAACTTCATCTACATCTAATGCGTTAGGCGCTACTTGAGACGCTAATTCGACATTTTCACGAGCGGTTAAGTTCGGTACTAAATTATAAAACTGAAAAACAAACCCTACATCTAATCGACGGTATTGCGTTAATTGCTTCGCACGGTATTTAGCAATATCAACACCGTCAATTAAGATTTCGCCTTCATCACAACTATCCATTCCCCCTAAAATATTTAAAACCGTCGATTTACCCGCACCACTAGGTCCCAATATCACGACAAATTCACCTTTTTCGATTGAAAAGGATATATTATTATTAGCAATAATCGTTGTTTCGCCCATTTGATAACGTTTAGACACATTTTTAACTTCTACATAACTCATATTGGTCACATCCTTTTTCTCTTTATCTTTTAATTATAACAAACTCTCAAAATAAACCTACCTTTTCTCTCAGCTCCTCCCCTCTTTTTAAGACTATTTAACAGAAATAATTAACGATAGAAAAGCTGACTAAAACAAGCTAACCATATAAAAGAGTTCATTATCTTCAAAAATAAAATTAACTGTTAAAATTTCAACTACTCAATTAATAAAATAGACCCCCTAAAATCAATTAGTTAAAAATCGATTTCAGGGGGTCTATTTTGAGAGTTTGAGTTTAACCTCGTGTTCTTATATGCTTGTTTTAATTTTTCTAAAATACTTTTTTAAAATTGGGGGAGCTATTAAAGTCGTTAAAATGACAGAGATGACAACCGTCGTATAATAGTCTTTTGCTAATAACCCAGTATTTAAACCGGTTGTTGCAATAATCAAAGCAACTTCTCCACGTGAAATCATTCCTGAACCTATTGCCAAGGAAGAATTTTTATCAAATCCGGTCAAACGAGCCCCTAAGAAGCCACCAAATAGTTTAGAGACTATCGCAACCACTGTACATATGACTAAGAAGCCAATCTGACTTGAAACGCCAACAAAAGAAATACTCAATCCCACACTAACATAGAAAAAAGGAACAAATAAAGAATTTGCAATTGGATCAACACTATGTTCCACTTCTTCTTTATATTTTGTTTGCGATATAAAGAGTCCCGCTAAAAAGGTTCCTATAATCCCTGCCATTCCTAGCATTTCGCCAAAGTAAGCGTAGGCAAAGCAAATAATTAAAGCACCCGTTGTCAAAGGAACTGTTACTTTAAACTTAGAAACGACTCTTAAAAAGAGTGGAATAACATAGACACCCACAACAAAAGCAACCACAAAAAAGATGACTTTCTTCAATAGCAGCATGGGAATAGAAACACTAGCAGTTCCCTCACCCATAAAGGACATGACAAAAGCTAGCAGTGTCACAACCAAAATATCATCAACAACAGCGGCACCTAGAATAGTCGTTGATTCTTTTGTCTTCATAACAGACATCTCTTTTAAAACTCGAACAGTTATACTAACAGATGTTGCTGAAAATAAAACTCCTAAAAAGACCGAGTGCGCCAAGTCAAAATGATAAAAACTACCAACTCCAAAAGCACTGACAAAAGGCAAGATAATACCTAAAACAGCCACAGCTACAGATGGTTTCCAGTTTTCTTTTAACTGTTCAGCGTCCGTTTCCAGACCTGCAAGAAACATTAATAATAAAACTCCAATATTGGAAAATTCTTGAAAAACAGCTGAATCATTAACCCAACCTAAAACAGCAGGCCCTATAATAATACCTATCAATAATTTACCTAGCACCGCTGGTTGTTCCAAACGAATAGCTAATTGACCAAACAACTTAGTACTCACTAAGATTAAAATAATCGTACCTAATAATTCCACATCATCACTCCTCTAAATAAAACACTAACATTTACACTTATTTTATATAATTTACAAGAAATATAATTCTTTGTAAAGCGAAGAACCTTATCTCGTACTGTATTTAAGCCAATCTTACACTCTTTGGGTAACACTAACTTTCTTTGATTATTTATATTAAAATTAAGAAGAAGAAAATTCTATTTTATAAAAAAACAAAAGGAGTGACGGATAAAAACGTTTAAAGTTTTTATCCATCACTCCGAAAAAGGTCAACATCTTTATCGTGTTGCGAGTACTTTTTAGTTTTAAAATTTATCAAAGTGAACAGAACGGTTAACTAATTGCATGACTGGAATTGATATTCCCATCATAACGGCTTCACTTAAAGCAAGCGAACCATATGTTGCCCAAAAAAAAGGCGATCCAATGGATTGATTGTTCATAATTGAAATCATTATTGCAATAAAAACCATAGTTACCGAAAATACGGCTGTGTTAAAAACCATCCGTTTAACCTCATTTTTAATCCACTTGGCCGAAGCCGCTGTGATCAAAAGAGCGATTAAGGTTTGTCCACCACCAAACAAAACATCGAGCCAACCTGAGAAAAGCATATTATAAATAAATACGCCTCCAAACACTCCCCACAATAACTTACGATTAAAGACTACAAGATGATTTAAACTTTCTGAAATCCTTAATTGTACTGCTCCTTGGGCGAATGGCTTAACTGCAAATGTTAATACAATATAAATTGCAGCGATTAAAGCATTAGCTACTAACAGTCTTGTTCGACTTGTTTCTACTGTCTTTTCCATTTCTTTCCTCCTCCTAGTTTTATTACGCAGGATGGTATGAGCGAACTGCGGTTGCTTTGACACAACGATACTTATGATACGCTTTAGCCGTTTATTTGTCAAAAAATTTTGGTAAGTTTTCATTTTTCTGCTAAACTAAAGTTATTCAAAAATAGTCAGGAGGTCAAACATGGGAAACCAAATTAACAAAATAACAGTTATTACAAAAGATCACTTTGACTTATTATTAGCAGCTGATCCCTCAAATGAATTAGTTCAGCGCTATCTTAAAAATGGCCTTTGCTTTGAATATAGCCTAGAAGATGAGCTCGTTGGCGTTTTAGTTTTACTTAAGCAACTCGATTCTATTGAGATTATCAACCTTTCCATTGCTGAAAAATTTCAAAGACAAGGATACGCAACACAGTTTATTGAGTTTTCAAAAAAGTGGACGCTCCAACATAACGTTACTACATTAAAAATTGCAACGGGCTCTACCAGTTTTCATCAACTCTACCTCTATCAAAAACTTGGTTTTCGTATGTATCAGATTGATCCTGATTTTTTTATAAAAAATTATTCTGAACCAATCTATGAAAACGGTTTACACTTAAAAGACAGAATACAATTAAAAATGAAATTAATTTGATTTTTTAGTAGAAATCATTCGTTTTTATTTGTGTTTTAGGCTATGATAAATAAGTAGAAAAAAGGAGTGAGTCGATGCAAACGTTTGAATGGCATCTTTTAATTAATAAAAAAGCGGGTGCAGGTAAAGCGGAACGTATTTTACCCCAAATTTTAGAACAATTAGAAGAACATAAGATTGATTATTATTGTTATTATACTGAACATGCGGGTGGCGAAAAAACAATCGTGCAACAGCTTCTTAAGCAAACGTTAATTCCCTACTCCAACGAAAAAACTAATGCTGCTAAATTCCCTTTGCTGGTCGTTTTGGGTGGCGATGGTACTTTACACGGTGTGATTAATACACTTAAAAACTATCCTAAAATTCCGGTTGCTTATATCCCTGGTGGTTCTGGTAATGATTTTGCTCGCGGAGTTGGTATACCTAACGACCCACTAAAAGCAGTCGAACAAATTATTCATGCACCTAAACCAACCTTGCTCTTTTTGATTCGAAGTTTCTTAAATCAAACACAAAAGGAATACATCGGTTTAAATAATTTAGGTGTCGGGCTTGATGCGGCTGTCGTTCGTGCAGCAAATGCATCACAGATGAAATCGCAATTGAACCACGTTGATTTAGGTGCCTTATCCTACTTATCTGCCGCTACTGGAATTATTTTAAAACAAAAAGGATTTCCACTAACCATCACAGTTGATGGAAAGCAACATCATTTTAAAAAAGCCTATTTATGTACGGTCACGAACCATCCTTACTTTGGAGGTGGCTTAGCGATTGACCCTACCGCCTCAGCTTTTAAAGAAGAGTTAAATTTAGTCATTGTTGAAAAAATAGCCCTACCTAAAATTATGAACTTAGTTGCTAAACTAATCAAAAAAACACATCTCACGTCAAAACATGTTCATCAATTCCGAGCAAGAGAATTACGACTCGAATCTGAAAGCCATGAGTTTGGGCAAATTGATGGTGAGGAACTTAGAAAAGCACCTATCGATATTAATTTTTCAATTATTAATCATCTTTTTTGGTTTTAAAAAAGCGTTGTGATCAGCATTTAAGCTTGTTCACAACGCTTTTTATTTTTTTATAAAAAATCAAATGGCGTCTTTGAGTCCATCCCAATCATTGGATCAATCGTTAAACTCTCAACGAGTTGACAAGTCAATTGATAAGATAAGTTCTTCTCTGTTTCGATGGAAGAGTTCTCGTTTGTTACGACTTCTTTTGTTGTCGTCACCAGCAAACTCGCTTCGTTCAACGATAGTAAATCATCTTCTAAAATTCGTTCCTTTAACGATGTTTGCCGTTCCTTCAACTCTTTCTCAATAGCATATTGATAAGCTTCTGGTTCACCTAAAAGGATTAATAAATCCTTACTCCGTGTGACAGCTGTATAGAGTAACTTGCGTTGGAGCATTCGACCGTATTGTCGTACCATCGGCAAAATCACCATTTTAAACTCACTTCCCTGAGCCTTATGGATCGAACAACTATACGCTAACGTAATTTTATTCCATTCGTTACGTTTATAAACAATTTCTGTTTCATCAAAACGTAAAACCAACTCATCTACTTTGTCATCCGTTTCTTTTGCTAAATTAATCCCGATAATTTCACCAATGTCACCATTAAAAACATTGACTTCAGGACTATTCACCAAATGTAAAATTTTATCACCAATTCGATAGACTTTATCAATCCACTTGACTTCTTTACGCATTCCGTCTGGATTTGGATTCAAAATCGCCTGCATTAAATAATTTAGTTGATCAATTCCCGCTTTTCCCCGATACATTGGAGCCAATACTTGCATGTCCTTCGCCGCAAAACCTTTTTCTTGTGCACGTATCACAATTTGTTCGACGACAGATTCCATCTGATTGACTGAACAGCGAATAAAAGAGCGATCTTTTTTATTTTGTGTTAAATCCTCAGGAACAACCCCAGTTTTAATCCCATGAGCAAGTGAAATAATAGTTGAGCCATCTTCTTGACGATAAATATCGAGTAACTCACGCTTGGGTATTTCTTTAATGGCTAATAAATCCGTTAAAACTTGCCCTGGGCCAACTGAGGGTAACTGGTCTTTATCTCCTACAAAAATGACTTGAATATTATTAGGTAACGACTTAAGTAACGTATTCGCTAGCCAAGTGTCCACCATTGATAATTCATCAACGATCAATAAGCCGCCTTCAATTTCTTTGGGCTCTTCACTGCCTTCTTTTTCACGTCCCGTTAAACCTAAAAGTCGATGAATTGTACTCGCGGGTAATCCGGTTGTTTCGTTCATTCTTTTAGCTGCTCGACCCGTTGGTGCTGCCAAAAGAATTGGGAAAACCTTTTGCGTATAATCTTCAAGATTAAGAGATAATCCATTTAGTTCAGCATATAAATTAACGATACCATTAATAACCGTTGTTTTCCCAGTTCCAGGTCCTCCAGTTAAAATAAAAAACTGGGAGGTAATCGCTTCTTTGATTGCTGATCGTTGAGACTCACCGTATACGATGGCTTCATTTTTCTCAATCAAAGTTAACGTTTTTTCAATTTCTTTTTCTTTATAGGATAGTTTTTTATTGTTTTTTAGCATTCGTTGGATTGACGTTGCAATTCCTACCTCAGAAAAATAAAGGGATTTTTCATATAATTTTGTTCCTTCTTGAATAATCTTACCTTCTTCTGCTAAATTGATAATTTCGTCTGCGACCTGTTCTGGATTTAATGCCACTTGACGACTATTTTCTAAAGTCGTTATCGCTAATTCTAATAATTGTTTCGCTTCCAAATAGGTATTGCCAGAATTCATTGACTCTTGAAAAAGCTCATGAAAAATGGCCGCTCGAATACGTTTTGGCGAATCCGCTTGAATTCCCAATTGTTCTGCTAAATTATCCGCCTTTTTAAAACCAATCCCTTCAATATCTTCAACCAACTGATAAGGATTTTCTGAAATAATTTTCAATGTTTCTGCTTTATAAAAGTGATAAATATTAAACGCAATTTGGTTCCCAAAACCATACTGGTTCAACCCAATCACAATTTGTTCTAACCCATAATTTTCTTGCACCGCACTTGCCAACGTTGCTTGCTTCTTTTCATTTAATCCCGGAACTTTTTTTAAACAACTCACATCACTTATAATTTGATCGATGGCATCTAAACCGAGCGTTTCGACAATAGACTCTGCGGTTTTCTTACCAATTCCAGGGAATTTTGCGCTCGATAAATAATTAATTAACCCTGCATTTGAAGTTGGTTTATTTTTTTCATATCGTTCAACTTGAAATTGATTACCATATCTTGGATGATCAATCAGACTACCAAAAAAACGATAATTTTCCTCTTCTTGAATTTCTCCAAAAGTCCCCGTCACAACAATTTCTGTTTCCGCAAATTCTAAACTTGTTTCAATAATTTTGACTAACATTACTTTATAAAAATTACTTGGATTTTCATAAAAAACAGCTTGGACTTGCCCATCTATAAAAGGGTTTGTCTCTTCGGCCCGTTCATTCAACACCGTTATTTTGCACCTCCTATTAGATTAGGTCACCTTTCTTTTTATAAAAAATGAGTTTCGTTCCAACTCAATAAATGAAAAGTTGAATCCTGATAATCTAATATCGTAAGGCTATTGTTATCAAGCCCACCTTGTTCGCGCACATGAGCTAATGATTTGCCTATCAATGTTTGAATCGTACCTGTTAGGGCTGCACCATGGCTTACAATTAGAAGCGGACCTTCTTTCGTTTCCAGCATCATTTGTTTTACCTGTTGCGTCATTCGAGAAAGCATACCTTCGTAAGACTCTCCCCCAAAAACTTCTGGTTGATACTCATTAGGCTGATGACGTAATGCCCACATTTCGTGCGGAAAACGCTGCTTACTCGTACTAATTTTTTCCCCTTCTAATTGACCAAAGCCAAGTTCTCTTAACTCTTCAATAAAAATTGGGACTACAGGCTGATTTGCTTCTTTTAAAATCCCTTCAGCCGTTTCTTTTGCTCGCAATAGCGGACTACAATAGCAAGCCTCAAAAGGAACTTCTTTTAGATAGTTACCTAATGCGGTAATTTCTGCATAACTTTCAGGTAATAAGGGAGAATCTCCGTACATTCCTTGTAGACGCATTTCTTGATTCCATTGGGTCTTTCCATGTCGAACAAAATAAAGTTTCACTTTTTTTCCTCCTAGCTTAATTTATCATTCTCGTAAATATGCAGTTTCTCAAGTCCTTTGAAACTTTGTTGACGTAATGCTTCATAAATCACTAAAGCTGCAGTGTTGGATAAGTTAAGTGAGCGGACATGCTCATCATTCATTGGTATTCTTAGACAATCTTCTTCACGTTCACGCATAAAATCTTCTGGCAAACCGGTTGTCTCTTTTCCAAAGATAAAATAGTGATCCCGCCCATCATTAAAGTCAGCCTCACTATAGGTCTGACGAGCAAATTTAGTAATTAGATGAAGAGCTTCTCCTTCAATCGTTTGTAAAAAAGTGGCTAAATCAGGATAATATTTAATATTAACATCATGCCAATAATCTAAACCCGCTCTTTTTAAATGTTTATCATCCGTTGAGAATCCTAGTGGTTCTATTAAGTGTAACGGCGTATTCGTTGCCGCACATGTTCTGGCAATATTACCTGTATTAGCTGGTATTTGAGGTTCAAATAATACGATATGATTCATTGATTTATCTTCTTTCTATTTATTAACTTTTTTAATTTTTAACATAAAAAAAAACGTATCGCCTCGGTGTCATTTCACTGCGAGTCGTTACGTTGATGAAGGTCATTTTCATCAACTTTTATCAGAACAGGAATCTGATAAAAACCGCTGAAATTGACTTGAAGCCATTGTAACATCTTGACAAAAAAAGAGCAACCCTTGTTTATTATTATTTTAAATTCGTCCGAATAGAACCGTTACATCAACGGTTATTGACGTTAACTTCGTTTTTCGTGCTGTTAAGCGAGCGGCTTCACTTGCCCCCCAATGCAAAGGAGACATCTTTAACACGGCCTCGACATTTGTTTCGACAATGGGAAAGGTATACGTCAGACGATGTTCATTAACTTTTTTTAACTGTTCTGTAAATTTTTGATAGGTTTTTTCATTCGAATAGTTCAATTTTTCCGGGTGTTCTTGATAAAAAAGAGTTCTTAATTCTTGTAAATAACCACTTTCTGGAATAATTTTCACAAAAGTCCCTTTTGGTTTTAAAACACGCTTAATTTCATCATATGCTACGGGTGATAACATATTTAAAATAAAATCAAGTGAATGTGCTTTGAATGGAACTTGAGTGACATCTCCAACAAACCAAAAAGCCTGTTGGTTATAATCACTCGCTAACTGGACGCCGTCTTTAGATAAATCAAAACCACTAGCCATTCCTTTAAAATTAACTTGCGTAAGCCATTCTTTTAAAAAACTACCCTCTCCACAACCAAATTCAACTATAGATTCTTGCGCTTCTATGGGTAATATAGTTTCCAGATACTCTATTATAGGTTGATACAAACCAGCCCTAATCATTTGACGACGGGCAACCAACATCTCTTGATCGTAATCACTTGTCATGTGACGATTTGGAAAATGGAGCGTTCCTTTTTTTGACAAATCAAAGCGATGTCCTGCGACACAAACTAAACTTGAAGGCTCCTTAAAACACATGGATTGATGACACTTAGGACAACTAAAATAAGTGGCATAGTCTTCTAAAAATTCTTGTCCATATTCTATTTTCTTTTTTAACATCTCATCACTATCCCTTTTTTTCTTAGTGCTATCATAGCATATAAAACACCTTGCTTTGTACTATTTTATAGTTTTTACGGTATACTTGGAACAGAATAATAGAAAGAAAGGTTGGCAAAAAAATGATCATTAAAGAATTTTGTGCTGAAAACATGACGCAAATTCCTCGAGCGATTGCTGCAGGAGCTAAACGAATCGAACTCTGTGACAACTTAACCGTTGGTGGAACAACCGTTAGTAAAGGTGTTTTAATTGAAACTAAAAAATACTGTGACGAACAAAACGTTTCTATCATGCAACTTATCAGACCACGAGGAGGTAACTTTGTTTATAACGACATCGAAGTTAAAATCATGGAACACGATATCTTTCAAGCTCACCAATTAGGGATTGATGGAGTCGTCATTGGTTGTCTAAATGAAGAAGGCTGGTTAGATGAGGAAGCTCTCTCTTGCCTCTTAGCTGCTGCTGAAGGAATGCAAGTCACTTTCCATATGGCATTTGATGATATGCCTAAAGAATATCAATTTCAAGCGATTGACTGGTTAGTGGAACATGGTGTTGATCGGATTTTAACTCATGGAGGGCCATTAACGACACCGATTACTCAAAATTTAGAATATTTAAATGATTTAATTTCTTATGCTAATCAAAGAATAATCATCCTGCCTGGTGGCGGTATCACATTTGAAAATGCTGAAACGATTGCTGCCTTTTTAAAAGCCAAAGAACTTCACGGTTCTCAAATTATTAACCTACATACCAACTAAACAAAAAAAGAAGTTAAGCTAAAATCAAGCACTAGAACTTGGTTAACTTTAGCATAGCTTCTTTTTCTTTTTATTCTAATTTTCTTTATCCTACAAAAAAAGGCATAAATAAACTAGCGATATTGAAATAAATCAAAACACTCGTTAAATCACTTAATGTTGTGATAAAAGGGCCACTAGCAACTGCGGGATCAAATCCTAATTTTTCCATCAACATTGGAATCAGACTTCCTGCTAAATTAGCCACGGTAATCGCACATAACATTGCGATACCAATCACTAATCCTAAAATAAAATTATTTTTCCAAAATCCAATGACTATAAAAATCACGACACCGGTGACAAGTCCTGTTAAAACTCCCGTTAAAATTTCATTAAAAATTAACCGACCAAAACCGTATTCTCTCTCATCAGAAATCGCAAGTCGACGAACAGCTACCGCTAAAGATTGCGTTCCAGCATTACCGGCTGTTCCTGTAATTAGCGAGATAAACACAGCTAAAATACTCGCTTCGCTAATCATTACTTCATAATGACTAATTAACGTCGCTGTTAACATACCTAAAAAAAGTAAAGTAATCAACCAAGGAAGCCGTTTGCTAGATGCTTTAAGTGGCGTTTCTGCTACCGCTTCAACGTCAACTCCAGCCAATCCAGAGTAATCACTCGCAGCCTCATCATCAATCACATCAATAATATCATCAACCGTGATAATTCCTAATAAAAAATCTTCATAATCAACAACTGGTATCGCTAAAAAGTCATAATCACGAATCATTTTAGCAACATTTTCTTGATCATCTCCCACTCGAACTGAAATGACACGCTCTCCCATAATTTCAGAAATCATCATCTCATGATCACTAACAATTAAATCACGCAAAGAAATAACACCCAGTAATTTTTCAGCTTCATCAATCACATAAATATAATAAATAATTTCTGCTGTTCTTGCTATTTTTTTTAACAACGTCATTGCCGATTTAACGGTTTGATTCGCGACAATAGCAACATAATCTGTCGTCATTATCGCTCCAGCTGTTTTATCCTCATAGTGTAGTAATTCTTTAATATCTTCAACTTTTTCTGATTTCATTGTGCTTAAAAATTGTGCCACCATCGCTTTATCGAGGCGAATTAAAATATCAGCAGCATTATCTGTATACATTTCTGCCAACATTGCAGCAGCGTAACTCGGGCGCATCTCAGATAAAAATTCTTTAATATCTTCATGTTCCTCTTCAATAACATCAAAAAGATTCGCCATCTCGTGTGGCGATAAATACTGATATAGTTGTTGCCGTTCTTTTTCATCTAAAGATAAATAAAACTGAGCCTCTTCATACATGTGCCATTCTAAGAAAATATTCCTAAAAGTTGCCATGTCTTCTTTCGCTAAAACTTCTCTCAACCCATCAAATTGTTGTTCAATTTCTGCCGTTTCTGTCACTGGAAAGCTCCTCTCTTACTTTTAAAAAATGCTCATGTCAGGAGGTAAAGGTTGATTAAATTCTAACAATTCATGAGTAAACGGATGGAAAAGTAGCAAACGAGTGCAATGTAATGCTTGTCGTTCGATTCCACGCGTCATATCCCCACCATACATACTGTCTCCTAAAAGTGGACAACCGACTGCTTCAAAATGAACTCTAATTTGATGTGTTCTTCCGGTATGTAAGCGAATATCAACTAAAGCTAATTCTTCTTGTCTACGCTTTAACTGATACTCCGTTAAAGCATATTGCCCCTCTGTAGTGACTTGACGTTTGATAATTGATTGTAAATCTCGTCCTATTGGCAATTCGATTCTTCCCGTTTCAGAAAGAAGATGCACTTCCCCACTTACTAAAGCTGTATAATACTTTTGTAATTCCCCACTTCTTAATTGTTTATCCATCATTGCATGGGCAAAACCATGCTTAGCAAAAATCATCAACCCAGTCGTATCTCGATCCAAACGAGTCACAATATGAATGACACGGTTCACATATTTTTTTTGATTATAATAATATTTAACCCGATTAGCCATGGTGCCATTTGGATGATACTGAGAAGGTATCGAAGCGACACCTGCTAGTTTATTAACAATCAAAAGATGTTGATCCTCATATACAATATCAAGAGCTGAGGGATAAGGCAACACCGTTTCATGCTCTCCTTCATCCGGAATAATAATACTCACCACATCCCCTTGACTAAGGGAATGCCGGACGGTTCGTTCTTTTTGATTCACTAATAAGGTGCCACCTTGAAATTTTAATTTTGCCAATAATTTTTTTGAAACGCCCATTTGTTTCAAAAATGCTCTTAAAAGAATCGCATCCTCTTTAACAGTCCAAGTAAATCTCATTTTTTATTCATCCTTATATTCAATTTTGCCTATAAACGCATCATTCACTCGGCGCCAAAACTGAGTATGTCGATACGAAGCAAAATGAATTTCTTTTTTCGATAATTTGAAAGTAACAGAGACTAAATTCACCTGTGACTCAACAAAGTGGTCTAAATGCAATTGATAATGATCTTCTCTTTTTAAATCAATCCGAATCCATTCATCTTGTGCGATGATTAGAGGAGATCCTAATGAACGATAAACTAAATTATTGATTGAGGCGATTTCATTCATTTGGATAGCTTTTAATTTAGGATTAATCACCGCGCCTCCTAAACTCTTGCTGTAAGCGGTTGAGCCTGTCGGTGTTGATACCGATAAACCATCGCCACGATATTTTTCAAAACATTCATCCTTGATATAAACATCCGCAACCATCGTCCGCTCAATATTACGAATCGTCGCTTCATTTAAAGCAATCAACGTTTTTGTCGGTTGCTCATCGCTATATTCTAGTGTCACTTCTAATAAAGGATACGAAACACGTTGACGTTTTTCTTCTGTCAAACTTTTGATAAGTAAGTCTATTTCATAATCTCGCCAGTCTGTATAAAATCCCAGATGCCCTGTGTGAACTCCGATAAATCTAACCCTTTCAAGAAGATGACTATATTGATGAAACGCACTCAATAAGGTTCCATCTCCTCCTACGGTGATCACAACAGACGGGACTTGGCAATCTAAATCAAAACCTGCTAGAGCTAACTTTTCTTTTAACTCTTTAGCGACATCTTGTGATTTTTTAGCGTGGTTTGCTACAATTGCAATTTTCATCTGATGAATCATCCTTTCCGTCTTTTATTTCCGGAAACACTTGTGAAACTTCTGTTAACTTTTCAGAGTCGTAATGATTGCGATAAGAAAAAGAGCGTTGTGCTTCCTGAATCTCACTACGTATTTTAGACATTTCTTCATCTAGTAAATAAGCTGCTTCCGCTGTAAGTTGTAAACGATCGTTTATTTCTTCAGGTATTTCACCTTGATACTTATAATTTAAAGAGTGTTCAATCGTAGCCCAAAAATTCATCGATAACGTCCGAATCTGAATCTCAGCATAAATCAAACGTTCACCTGAAATTAATTGAACTGGATATTCAATAACAACGTGATAAGATCGATAACCACTCTCTTTTGTATTTTTTATGTAATCCATTTCATCGATGATGCGAAAATCATTGCGTTGGTGCAATAGCTTCACTACTTCATAAATGTCTTCAACAAACTGACACATTACCCTTAAACCAGCAATATCATACATTTCTTCATGTAAATTAAAAGGGCTAATTCGACGTTGTTGACACTTGGTTAAAATACTCTCTATCGGCTTCACACGACCGGTCACAAATTCAATCGGAGTATGCAAATTATTCTCACGATACTGCTGACGAATACTTCGTAACTTAACCTTTAATTCCGCCACAGCTTGCTCATAAGGAGCCAAAAATAAATTCCAGTCTCGATCCATCACTATCATCTCCATTTATCCATCAATATCCAAAACTAATTTTAACACAAGTCGCTTTAAAAGGTTAGTTGGGATTGTTACTTGAGTTAATATTTGTAATTTTCTAAAAAATGACTAAAATATAGGAGAGGTGTAAATTATGACAAAAGAGCTTGAAATTGAATTTAAAAATATGTTAACAAAAGAAGAGTATCAAAAATTGCTTTTATATTATCAGGCACAACCTGATAATATAAAAAAACAAACCAACTATTATTTTGATAACAAAGAAAATCTTTTAAAGAAAAATAAAATGGGTTTACGAATCCGATGTCTAGCTGACTATCAAGAAATGACATTAAAAGTGCCAACAGATAATAAAAATACCCTTTTAGAGGTAACTGATTGCTTAACAACCAAAGAAAAAGATAATTTTATAAACCAAGGTGTTTTCCCAGAAAAAAGTTCGATAAAAAAACATTACTTGATTATAATATAACTGATTTAGAGTTACCTATGATTGGTGAACTAACCACAGAACGCTTTGAAAAACAATTAGATCCTACACATCTGATTGTTTTAGATAAAAGCTTTTACTATGGTTTTACCGATTATGAACTCGAACTTGAAACAACAGACGTTGTTAAAGGTGAAGTGTTTTTTAAATCCCTCTTAAAAAAACATATGCTATCTTTTAAACCCGCTCAAAAAAAGATTGCCAGAATGTTAAAAAAGCGTGAAGACTAGTCAGCTAAAGGCTTTTCCTTTCACAATTTTCTTATTTTCTGATAAATTAGAGGTGAAGTAAATTACTTATTTAATCTATTTGGGAGGGGTACACTTTGATTGAAATCTACCTTTTTGTCAATCCTTTAGATAAACACTGCTTAGATATTGAAGAAAAGTTTTTATCTATTATTAATAGTGAAACGCAAAAAGTACATTTTCGTGTGATCCCGATGATTAATCCACAACTTATCCACAATTTTATTAAGGAAAATCATTTGGAGCACAAAGGACTGGATTACCGTAACCAATTATTTTCATCTATTTATTCAGCGTGCTTAGATGTGAAGGCAGCTCAACTTCAAGGGATGTTTATAGGAAAAAAGTTTCTCTTAGAACTTCAGGATACTGTTGGGCGACAAAATATTCCTTATTCAAAAGATTTAGCCTACCAAATTTTTGAAAAAATGCCTGCAGATTTAAGTATTTTTAAAGAAGATCGACAATCTGAATTAGTTGTTGATTTTTTTAATAATGATCAACAAATCGCTCGAGAGATGAAGGTCTCTAGCTTTTCGACAGCTGTCATTTTTAATTATCTTTGTCCTTATGAATACGGACTTTCAATTGACGCTAACCTTCCATCTTCGATAATTAGAGAATTAATTGAGCACCAAGCAGTATCATCCTGTCCTGGTACTTTAAGTCTAAGACCAGAATTACCTAGAGGTTTTTACTTCGACAAGAAAAAAAATTAAAAGACGAAAACAAAACAGTTGGATCCGTTTTGTTTTCGTCTTTTATTTTGATTTAAAATGTAGCTACTAATTTTTCTAATTCATTTAGACGTGCTTCAAACACACACATTGCAGATTCGATATAATCTTTCTTCGTCATATCTACTCCCGCACGTTTCATCACTTCGATTGGATAGTCACTGTTCCCTGATTTAAGGTAAGTTAGATATTTATCTAAAGCGCCTTCTTCACCATCCACTATTTTATCCGCTAAAGCCGCAGCTGCTGAGAAACCTGTCGCATATTGATACACATAGTAATTGTAATAGAAATGAGGAATACGACTCCATTCATAAGCAATTTCTTCATCTCTTTCAATCGAAGGGCCGTAGTACTTAGCATTTAAATCGCCATAGTATTGACTTAAATAGTCACTTGTTAAGGGAACCCCTTTAGCATCTTCAGTATGAATAAAGTGTTCAAATTCAGCAAATTGAGATTGGCGGAAAATCGTTCCCTTAAAACCATCTAAATAATGATTCAAAACAAAAGCTCGGACTTTCGGATTTGTTTCAGTTTCTAACAGATACTCTGTTAAAATATTTTCATTCGTTGTTGAAGCAATCTCAGCTAAAAAGATAGAATAATCACCATAAACATACGGTTGATTACTGCGAGTGTAATAGCTATGCACACTATGACCTAATTCATGGACTAAAGTATACAGATGATTGATACTTTCATGCCAATTTAATAAAATATAAGGTTTCGTGTCATAGCTCCCTGAAGAATAAGCGCCACTACGTTTTCCTTTATTTTCAACAATATCAATCCAACGCTCATTAAAAGCTTCTTCTAAAATTCCAGCGTATTCTTCGCCCAATGGTTTCAATGCCGTTAACGTCTTTTCTTTTGCTTCTTCATAAGTGTAACGGATAGGAGCATCCCCTAAAATCGGTGTATACATATCGTACATATGTAACTCTTTGACACCTAATAATTTTTTACGCAATGCCACATAACGGTGTAACAAAGGGAGATGTTCGTGTACGACGTCAAGTAATGTATCATAAACAGCTTCTGGAATATGGTTATTACTTAAAGCTGCTTGACGAGCTGATTCATAGTGACGGATTTTAGCATTAAAATTATGCTTTTTAACATGTGACGATAGAGTACTTGCAAAAGTGTTGATAAATTGATAATACACTTGATACAACCCTTTAAAGGCTTCTTCACGAACCTCTCGATTGGTACTTTCCATCAATTGACCATATAAACCGTTTGATAATTCAACTTCATGACCTTCATCATCTTTGACAATTGGGAAACGTAAATCAGCATTGTTCAAAATAGCGAAAGTATTACTTGAAGCATCAAATATTTCGCTTGCTCCAGCTAACAATTCCTCTTCTGACGAAGATAACACATGTTTACGGTCATCCGTCATTTGCTTAACATAATGACGATAAATTGCCAGGTCAGCATTTTCTGTAAAATAAGCTTCTATTTGGGCATCGGATAAGGTTAAAACTTCTGGTTGGAACCAAGCAACTGCTTCGCCCGCTTGTGCAGCAAGTGTACTCGCTTTTGCATATAAACCTTGATATTCCGTATTAGCTGTATCTTGATCATTTTTTAAGTGAGAATAAACATAAACTTTTTCAACTTCACGATATAAATCTAAAGTACCTTCTAGCGCTGTTTGAAAAGCTTTTGCTCCCTCTTTTAACGTTCCTTGATAAGCTTTAACAGTCGAAATTTGGGCTTTAATTGCTGTAAATGCCGCTTCAACACTCGCTTCATCTTTAAAAATATACGTCAAATCCCATGTTTTTTCCTCGGGAACTTCCGAACGAATTGGTAGTGATTTTGTTTCAGTCATATTAAGACTCCTCTCTCATTTTTACTGTTTTATCATATCATATTCTAATGGGATTCGTACCAATTCCACCTTATTTTCTAATTTTCCTTTGAGATAACTTTCGACAGGCAGGCGAGGAGCTTGATAAATATAATCGTCATTTTCACGTCGGACCAAATGAACCTGTTCTAAAAAAGTCAAAAAACGGTAACAACTCAAAGCAATTATTTTTTTATGGGAGACTAAAGAGGAACAGGAGTTTAAAATCTTTTGAATTTCAGATTCTTGATCAATTGTTGCCAACTCTAACAACGATAAATAGCCAGAAGACTGCAATTTTTCAAAGAGCAAAATCCGAATAACCACTTCTTTTTCCCCTAACAAAATATCGGTTAGTGAAGGAACTTGATAAATTAAAGGTAACTGACGCAAATTTAATCCTTTTTGATATAAGAATTGTTGCAATTGAAATAATGAAGAAGGTGCTCGATAGTTTACGCTATTCCAATATTGACGATTTAATTTGGTTTGTGCTAAAAGAGGCTGTCGTTCTCGCCAAGTTTCCGTAAAATTTGTTCCTTCTTGAAAAGCGTTTAATAGATTCCATTTTTCTAGAGATAGATAATGAAAATGACCAGACCAATGCGCTTTTTTTTGCTCAATACCATAACATAAAACTAATTGCTTCTTTCGAACAGATAACCCCCAAAGATAATAACCTAACCTAGGGGAGAATTCGATAAATTGACGTTGCAACCTCGTTAAATAGCGCTGAGATAATTTTGGATACAACGCTTCTCCTAACAACCAATGAACTTGATAACCTTTTCTTCGATAACAAGAGGTTCGTTTCCATAATTTTTTATAGCTTAAGGGACTACATTGAAATTCAATCGCATGCGTCATTTCAAGTAAACAATCTGGGCGCTGTTTCAGTTGTGGTAAGTAAGCTTCCAACTCTGCTTTTAGCTTAAATTGATGAGCATTTTCCATTACAAGCGCTTTTCCAGCAAGATGCTCGTTTGTTTCTCCTTCTGAAAAATAATGGCATTGGCTATTTTTTTGATGGGCAAAGTGCGCACGTTTGCAACTCCCTTTTTTTAAAATAACCTCTTCGCCACAATCACAGCAATAATAACGACTTTCGGCTAATTTTTTCAATTCACTTTGAGTAATTCCAACCAAGTTAATTAGCTGGTATTTCTCACTTTTAGCTATAAACATCACAAACTCCTCCTCTATTTCACTTTAAAGAATGACTAAATTATGAGATAATCACTTCAATAATTAAGATATGTAAATAAGATAGAAAGGAGTTTTTTTATGTATCCATCACTTAAAGATAAAATCATCACTGCCAGCCAAGAATTAGGCATTGATAAAATTGGTTTCACCACTGCAGCTCCTTTTGACCATCTTAAAAACAGCTTGGAAGAACAAAAAGCAAAGGGACATACTACTGGTTTTGAGCATCCTGTTATTGATGAACGGCTTTACCCTGACAAAATTTTTGAGCACCCTCAATCGATTATTTCAATTGCTTTAGCCTATCCCTCTCGCATCAAAAACAGACCCAAAAGTGTAAGAGGGGAAAAGCGTGGTAAATTTGCTCGTGCCTCTTGGGGTATTGACTACCACCATATTTTAGAAGACCGATTACAACGTTTGATTACTTTTATAAAAACAGAATGTATTTTAGAGGAGAATTTGAACTTTAAACCGATGGTCGATACGGGAGAGTTAATTGACGTCGCTGTCGCTCAACGGGCTGGTTTAGGCTTTATCGGTAAAAATGGGTTACTCATTACAGAGGAATTTGGTTCTTATGTTTATCTTGGCGAAATTATTACTAATATCCCTTTTGAAGCGGATCAACCAAAAGAAAATCAATGTGGAAGTTGTACTAAATGTGTCGACTATTGCCCGACGTCTGCCTTACTTGGTGATGGTCGCATGAATGCGACACGCTGTTTATCTTATCAAACGCAAACTAAAGGCTATATGCCTGAAGAATATCGACCTAAAATTAGAACCATTATTTACGGTTGTGATATTTGCCAAGAAGTTTGTCCTTTTAACAAAGGCAAAGATTCACACTTTCATCAAGAAATGGAGCCAGATCCAGAAATCGTTCAGCCTGTTTTGATTCCCTTGCTTTCTATCTCCAATAGAGAATTCAAAGAAAAATTTGGCTATCTCGCTGGCTCTTGGCGAGGGAAAAAACCGATACAACGGAATGCAATCATTGCACTTGCCAACGCCCGTGACAAGCCAAGCCTTCCTCATCTTTTAAAGTGTATTGAAGATGACCCTCGACCGATGATTCGTGGGACAGCTGCATGGGCTGTTAGCATAATCGACCCGAAAAACATAGAAATCTTGACTTTTTTAAATGAAAAAATATTAAAAGAAACCGATGATGAAACTATCTTAGAATTTCAAAAAGCAATCACAAGAATGAACGAAGCATTCAACTAAAGGAGTTTAATTAAAATGCAAAGAAAAAAAAGTTTACAACACTTATCCGCCTATGTTCCCGGAAAACCAATTGAAGATGTCCTCAAAGAATATGGATTAACTTCTGCTATCAAACTAGCTTCTAATGAAAATCCTTATGGTTATTCACCTAAAGTTAAACAAACATTACAGGATAACTTAGAGCATTTACAAATCTATCCTGATGGTGGAGCAAAAGTTTTAAAAGAAGCTCTAGCCAAATATCACCAACTAACCCCTGAACAATTTTTAATAGGAGCCGGATTAGATGAAATTATTCAAATCATTTCACGCTCACTACTTTCTGAAGGCGACAACGTGATTGTCGCTGATCCGACTTTCCCACAATATGGGTTGCATGCGACTATTGAAGGGTCTAACGTCAAAAAAATCTCTGTCGATCCAAAGACTGGTTTAACTAATTTAAATGAAATGCTGGCTGCAATTGATAGTGATACTAAGATTATCTGGTTATGTAATCCCAATAACCCAACAGGAACTTACCTCAAACAAAGAGACATTAAGCGTTTTTTAGAAAAAGTCCCTAACCATGTTTTAGTAATTAGTGATGAAGCCTATTATGACTATGTTACAGAAGAAAAAATGCCAACAAGCTTGCCATTTATAAACGAATTTGAAAATTTAGTTATCTTACGTACTTTTTCAAAAGCCTATGGTTTAGCTGGGTTACGTGTTGGATATGCGATTGTTCCTAACGATCTCAATGCTATTTTTAACATTACACGACTGCCATTTAATAGCCATTCTTTAGCACAAAAGGCGGCGATCACTGCGTTAGCGGATCAAGCTTTTGTTGCAAAATCACAAGAACTTAATCAAATAGAACGTGAAAAATGGGAAGCCTTTTTAATACAATTAGGGCTTCACTACTATCATTCTGAAGCTAATTTTATTTTCTTTGAGGTCAAACAAGAGACCCTCTCGTTATCTGAGGAACTACTTAAAAAAGGCTTTATCATTCGAGCAGGGTTAAAACCAGGTTGGCTTCGTATTACAATTGGTACTGCTGCAGATAACTTAGCGATTCAAAAAGAATTAAAAAAAATAATCAAAAAATAAGTACTTTCCAAAAAAAGACCTGAAAACTGTTTATCAGTTTTTCAGGTCTTTTTTTATTCTATCTTTTTTCTAAATCTTTTGCTTCCATTTTCTCTAGATCTTTCTTTATTTTTTTCTCCTTTGCATCAGAACCATCATGCCAAGCCATATAAAATATGAACATCAGAACTGCTAATAATAAGAACAACATCAAAATTTTACCGAAAGTCAGTGTCGTCGATTTCGGAAGTAGGTAAATGACTAAATAACCGATAAACCCAGCAGGTAAAACAAGACCTAGCCATTTATTTTTTATGTAGCCAAACCCCCACTGAATCATTCCAGCACCTAAACAAATTAAAAACTGTATCATTTCTTGCTTCATTCTTTCTCAAACCTCTCATAATTTTTTAAAATTTCTTTACCTATTTCCAGACTAATTTTTTCATCAATCACTAATTTCATCACAGACGCTCTAAAATTATTCTCTTGATTATTTGAAAAAAGATTAATTTTTTCAATCAGACGATCCATTCGTAAGCGGACCGTAGGATAGCTAACATCATAAACTTTCGCCAATTCTTTTAGTGAACCAGAAGTCAATATAATTTCTTTAACAAACTGTTGATCTTCCTCACTTAATTTTATAAACCAATCCATTGTTCTTCCTCCAGTAATTTAACTTTGTTAAAAATATATTAACAAAGTTAAAGTTAAAAGTAAATAATTTTAACTTTAATTTATTAAATTATAAAAAAACACCGATTGATTTCCAACCGATGCTCTTTACCATTCTTCTTTATTTTCTAATTTTAATCGATAAAATAATCCCAAAAACAAGCATTGCTAGCACTAAAACAATCTTAAAAATAGTTTGATTGATGAGATATACTAACATTAAAATCAAACAAACACTCAAAATAATCAAATTTTCTTTTTTCATTTCATTGCTCCTCTTTGTTAAGTAAAAATCAAGTGATTCCTCACCTTTCTCTTTTTATTTATTCAAAATCTTCTAATTCTAGAGAGGCTTCTTCCCAGTCTTGCAATAATTGATCCTGTTTTTCAGTTAAATTGTTCAATTCTTTATTTAAAGTTTGTAATTTTCCTAAATCAGCCATATTTTCAGGTTTTTCCATTTCACGTTGAACGTTCTCTAAATCAAGTTCAATTTGGTTCATTTCTTCTTCGATAGTCGCAACTTTTCGTTCTAATGTCCGACGTTCGCGCTGTTTGACTTTATCCATTTTATACTCACGTTTTGTTTCCGTCATCACTTTGACTTGTTCGGCCTCAGGTTGATTCGTCAACAAAGCGACTTGCTCTTCTTCAAGTTTTTTCTCTAAGTAATAATCATAATCACCATGATATAACGTACTGCCCTCTGCGGATAATTCTAAAACACCCGTTGCAATTCGGTTAATAAAATAGCGGTCATGGGACACAAATAAAATTGTTCCTTCATAGTCAATTAGTGCATTTTCTAAAACTTCTTTGCTATCAATATCCAAATGGTTTGTTGGCTCATCTAAAATTAAGAAGTTATCTTTATTCATCGATAATTTCGCCAAAGCAACACGCGCTTTTTCGCCTCCACTTAGTAAAGGAATCGTTTTCTTAACATCTTCACCCGAAAATAAAAAACTCCCTAAAACGGTTCTGATTTCTTTTTCTGGTGTGTTTGAATGCTCGCTCCAGAGTTCCTCTAATACAGTTTGTGTTGAATGTAATTTTGCTTGTTCTTGATCGTAATACCCAATATCAACTTGATGACCTAAATCAATACTCCCTCTTATCAAAGGGATTTCTTTAATAATTGTTTTAAGTAACGTTGATTTTCCAACACCATTTGGCCCTACTAAAGCAATGGCTTCTTGACGGCGAAGTTCTAAATTAACAGGCTCACTCAAGGATTTTTGGTCATAACCAATCGCAGCCTCTTTCACACTTAGCACTTCACGACCAGAAGGACGCTCACTTTGGAATAAAAATTTAGCCGATTTTTCATCCCCCATCGGACGATCTAAACGCGTCATCTTTTCTAACTGTTTACGACGACTCTGCGCACGTTTGGTTGTCGAAGCTCGCACTAGATTTCTAGCTACAAAATCTTCCAGTTTTGCGATTTCAACTTGTTGTTTCTCAAATTCTTTCCACTCACGCTCTAAACGCTCATCCTTTTGATCGAGATAGCGACTATAGTTCCCTGGATAATGAATTAATTTTTGTCGACTTAACTCATAAACTTCCTGAACGATTTTATCTAAAAAGTAGCGGTCATGGGATACGATCAAAAGAGCGCCACGATAACCTTGAAGATAACTTTCCAACCAACTTAACGTTTCAATATCCAAATGATTCGTCGGCTCATCCAAAATTAAAAGTTGCGGTTTTTCTAATAAAAGACGAGCCAATGCTAATCTTGTTTTTTGACCACCCGATAACGTACTCACAACTCGGTTATAAAAATCATCTTGAAAATTAAAACCATGTAAGACTGACTTAATTTCAGATTCGTAACCATAGCCATTGACTTGTTCGAACTCATGTTGTAATGAGGAATAGCTATTGAGCAACTGTTCATACTCTTTTTCAGATAGCTCACCTGATGCTGCTTCCGCAATTTTTAATTCATACGTTCTTAATTTCGTTTCCATCTCACGAACAGCATCAAAAACCGTTAACATTTCTTCCCAAACAGTATGGTCTGATTCCAAACCTGTGTGTTGATCTAAATATCCCATCGTTAAATTTTTAACTTTTGAAATAGAACCTTCATCTGCTGAATCAATGCCTGCTATTATTTTTAAAAGCGTCGATTTACCTGCACCATTGCGTCCAACTAACGCAATTCGACTCCGATCCTGCACTTCTAATTGTATATTTTCAAACAAGACTTCCTCGCCAAAATGACGGGCGACTTGATTCGCTTGTAATAAAATCATTGTTTCCTCCACCTTTAATATTCTGAGCTTAGTTTATCATATTTTTTAATCAGATAGGATAAAAGCTTTATTTTTGCATCGCTTAAAAAGAGACACTCCTTTTTTAATCCCACCTGTCCCTTTACACTAAAAAACCTTAGCTTTCACTTTTCAAATTAAAGTTTAATTTATTAAATTTACTTAAAAATTTCGCCTTACTTTTCGTACAAATAAAACGAGGGACACTCAATAAAAAGACATTATATAAAAAAATGACTATTTAATCGACAGATTTTTCATTGCAACGAAGGATATAAAAAGACTAGAACCCTATAAAAATAAGCATCATAATTGCTTTTAATGGATGCAACCGTTATTCTAGTAACGTGAAGTATTATACAAGCATATAATGAAACACTTTTCGTTTAATATAAAGGGAGGAAATAACTCAATGAAAGATATGGAAATCCCTAAAGCAACAGCCAAGCGTTTACCGTTGTACTATCGCTATTTAAAATTTCTCTTCGATTCAGGCAAACAAAAAGTGTCATCGACTGAATTAAGTGAAGCCGTTAAAGTCGATAGTGCTACCATTCGTCGTGATTTTTCTTATTTCGGAGAATTAGGAAAACGCGGTTATGGTTATGATGTTGAAAGTTTAATGAACTTCTTTGGAAAAACATTAAATGAAGATATTTTAACGCATGTTGCTTTAGTTGGTGTCGGAAATCTCGGACACGCCTTACTTAACTATAAATTCCATCAAAGTGATAGCATTAGAATCAGCGCTGCTTTTGATGCAGACCCAGAAATCGGTGGACGTATTTTAGAAGGGGTCCCTGTTTATCCTGTAACAGAACTCGTACAACAAGTTAAAGAACAAAAAATTGAAGTCGCTATTTTAACAGTTCCTATGGAAGCAGCACAACCAATTGCTGATCAATTAATTGAAGCAGGTATTAAAGGAATTATGAACTTTACTCCTGTTCGTATCACCACACCTGATGATGTGATGGTTCAAAACGTTGATTTAACGAACGAGTTACAAACACTTATTTATTTTTTATCACACTATAAATAAAGAAAAAACCGAAGTTCAAAAAATGAGTTTTCTCGTTTTTTGAAACTTCGGTTTTTTCTTTAAATCCTGTGAATCAGTGACTTCTTTTATTAAACCCCCATTTTTGAAAGAGTCCAAGCAAATTACTTACTTTTTGTAAGTAATGATGCTATATTATTATTATCTTAAAGAAACGAAAGAAGGGGAAACCTTATGTCAAATATTCAATTTAAACACAATCCAAATACCCTACCTGTTTTTGATTCTAAAAAAGGAATGGAGTTTGGTGTTTATACGTTAGGGGATCACTTGATGAATCCTCTTACTAAAGAAATCCTTAGTGCCCAAGAGAGAATTCAACAAATTAAAGAGATGGCTATTTTATCAGAACAAGCCGGGCTTGATATCTTCGTTCTGGGTGAAAGCCATCAAGATGGTTTTGTTTCTCAAGCACACGCTATTATCCTAGCTGCGATTGTTGAAGCCACTAATACAATTAAAGTTTCAAGTGGCTCAACCATTGTTAGTACGTCTGATCCTGTTAGAATTTTTGAAAATTTCGCAACTCTTGATCTACTATCCAATGGGCGAGTGGAATTAATTGGTGGGCGTGCTTCGCGCGTTGGCTTATTTAAATTACTTGGGTATGATTTAAATCATTATGAAGAATTATTTGAAGAAAAATTTGATTTGTTATTAAAATTAAATCAAGAAGAATATGTGACCTGGGAAGGACAATTTCGTGCTTCTTTAGATCATGCACATATCATTCCACGTCCCGTCAATCAGCATCTTCCTATTTGGCGTGCTGTTGGTGGTGGTTCTGGTAGTGCCGCCCGAGCAGGACATGCTGGGGTACCGATGACTTTAGCTATGCTTAGTGGTCCGGCGAGTATCTTCAAACGAATTATTGATATTTATCGCGAATCAGCCAAACAAAATGGCTTTGATGAAACGACCTTACCCGTAACTACAGGTGGCTTTTTTCATATTGCGAAAGATATGGATACAGCACTAAAAGAATATTATCCACATATTAATCATGGTTTTACTCAATCGAATGGTCAAAACTTTCCCAAACAAGCCTTTGCTCACGCGAGAGATCCAAAAAGTATTATTAATGTTGGAGAAGTAAATCAAGTCATTGAAAAAATACTTTATCAACATGAAGTTTTTGGAAATCAACGCTACATTGCTCAACTTGATTTTGGAGGAATGCCGTTTGATAAAATCATGAGCAACATTGAAATCCTCGGTACACACGTCTTACCGGCTGTCCGAAAATACACTGCGAAATAAGGAGGAATGACAGATGAAAACCATTTTTTTGTCCGGATCTACCATTGGAAAAACAACCTTGCTTGGTATGAACAAACTAATCAAAAAATATCAAGAAATACATCCAAATCATCAAACAACCTTTATCAATTTAGCCGAATTAAATGTTGAATTTAGTGATGGTCGGAATTATTTAGATTATGAAGGAGAAACTGCGTTTGTTGCGAACGAAATGATGAATGCAGATATTATCTTTATCGGTTCCCCTACCTTTCAAGCTTCAATTCCAGCGACATTAAAAAATATTTTTGATTTATTACCACAGAAAGCTTTCGCACAAAAAACAGTAGGTATCCTGATGACCGCTGGATCAGACAAACATTATCTTGTTGCTGAAACGCAATTAAAACCGATTTTAAGTTATATGAAAGCGAATATTGTACCGACTTATGTTTTTATCAACAATACTGATATCATCGGGCAAGAGATTACGAATGATGACGTTCTGTTCAGGATAGACAACCTCATTGAAGATACCGTTGCTCTGGCTGAAACCTCTCAATTGATTCAAGCAAAAATAGAGGAAGATTACGGATTTTAAAAAAGACAAGATGGCAATAAAAATGCCCTCTTGTCTTTTAATTTTAAGATTAGCCGTACATCAATAAAATTAAACCATTCATTCCAACATGTGCAATGAGGGATGGTAAAATCGATGACGTTTTATTTTGTAAATAACCATAAAACAAACCTAAACTAAAGTAAATCAGAATTTGACCATCTCCATGCAAGACTGAAAAAAGAAAACTCGCAATCATAATGGATAACAACGGTGAGACTTTTTCAGATAAAGCTGTTGGGATAAAATAGCGAAACACTATTTCCTCCATGATAGGTGTTAGTAAAAATGGCACTAAAAAATAAAAAGGAACGTGCTGAAACAGTGTCAGAATTTGAGCTGTATTCTCAGATACTACGACTTTCCCTAATAATAAAAATTGAAGTTTTCCAACAATAAATTGTAATAAAAAACTCAAAGCAATACCACCTAAACCGATCAAAATAAGTTTTTCATTCCCAATCGTTCCCCTTCTCTTTGACTTATCTTTCCGGTAAAGCCAAATAACACTCCCTGTTGCCAATAGATACACGACTAAAAGAAGACTCGTTTTTACGATTGGCCGTAAACCGAAGCGGTTAAAAAATAATGACCCATTCATCGCAGCCAAATAGGCAAATGCACTCCATAATAAATTCTGTCTTTTTGACATTTCTTCGCCTCTTTTTTTTAAGATAACTAAAGCATACCTTACTCTTCCCTTTAATTCATCCTCATTTTAGCAAAATACTTGCAAAAGATTTAAAAACTCGTTATGATAGAAAAGGATTAGCAATCAGTACTTAAGAGTGCTAATTGCTAAAAACAACTTTAAACATTTGTGGAGGGATTAATCGTGTTAAAACCATTAGGAGATCGTATTATCATCGAAATCAAAGAGGTTGAAGAAACAACAACAAGTGGGCTTGTTTTAACTTCTGCTTCGAAAGAAAAGTCTCAAACCGGAGAAATCATTGCGGTAGGCGAAGGACGCACCCTTGACAACGGGACAAAATTACCCGTAGCAGTCGTAGTTGGGCAAACAGTGATGTTTGAAAAATATGCTGGCCAAGAAGTAAAATTTGAAGGTCATGATTACTTAATTGTTCATGAAAAAGATATTATCGCAATTGTCGAGTAAGACAAACAATAACTAAAAAATTTATGAGGTGAATAGGATATGGCAAAAGATATTAAATTTTCAGAAGATGCTCGTGCATCAATGATGCGTGGAGTCGATACATTAGCTAATATTGTCAAAGTAACATTAGGACCTAAAGGACGTAACGTTGTTTTGGATAAATCATTTGGTTCTCCATTAATTACTAATGATGGGGTGACAATCGCTAAAGAAGTTGAATTAGAAGATCGTTTTGAAAATATGGGTGCTAAATTAGTCGCTGAGGTCGCATCAAAAACAAATGATATCGCGGGTGATGGAACGACAACAGCAACTGTTCTGACACAAGCCATTGTTCGTGAAGGACTTAAAAATGTAACAGCCGGTGCTAATCCTTTAGGCATTCGTCGTGGGATTGAGTTAGCGACAAAAGCTGCTGTTGAAGAATTACATGCCATTTCAAAAAAGGTTGACTCTAAAGAAGCCATTGCACAAGTCGCTGCGGTTTCATCTGGAAGTGATCAAGTAGGTGAATTAGTTTCAGAAGCGATGCAAAAAGTTGGTAACGATGGTGTGATCACTATTGAAGAATCTAAAGGAATTGAAACAGAATTAGACGTTGTTGAAGGAATGCAATTTGACCGTGGTTACTTATCTCAATATATGGTAACAGATAACGATAAAATGGAAGCTATTTTAGAAAATCCTTATTTATTAATTACTGATAAAAAAATCTCAAACATTCAAGATATTTTACCTTTATTAGAACAAATTTTACAAGAAGGTAAACCTCTATTAATTATCGCTGACGATGTTGATGGTGAAGCTTTACCGACTCTCGTTTTAAATAAAATTCGTGGAACCTTTAATGTAGCTGCGGTTAAAGCCCCTGGCTTTGGTGACCGCCGTAAAGAAATGTTACAAGATATCGCTACATTAACTGGAGCGACTGTGATTACAGAAGAATTAGGCTTAGATTTAAAAGATACAACGATTGATGCTTTGGGTACTGCAAGTAAAGTTGTTGTTACAAAAGAACATACCACTATCGTTGAAGGTGGCGGTAATAAAGCAGCGATTGATGATCGTGTCGCTTTAATTCGTTCTCATATTGCTGAAACAACTTCTGATTTCGACCGTGAAAAACTACAAGAACGCTTAGCTAAATTAGCTGGCGGTGTGGCAGTCATCAAAGTTGGAGCTGCGACTGAAACAGAATTAAAAGAATTAAAATTACGAATTGAAGATGCTTTGAATGCAACTCGTGCAGCTGTTGAAGAAGGTATTGTTTCTGGTGGTGGTACTGCCTTTGTAAACGTCCTTAACGCTGTTTCTCAAGTTGAAGCTGAAGGTGATGAAGAAACTGGTGTCAATATCGTTCTACGTGCGTTAGAAGAACCTGTTCGCCAAATCGCTGAAAATGCAGGTATGGAAGGTTCTGTCATTGTTGATAAACTAAAACAAGCTGAGTTAGGCATGGGCTTCAATGCTAAAACAAATGAATGGGTAAACATGATTGATGCTGGAATTGTTGATCCAACTAAAGTTTCTCGTTCAGCACTTCAAAATGCAGCAAGTGTCGCTGCTCTTCTTCTAACAACAGAAGGTGTCATTGCAGACCATCCTGAACCAGAAATGCCAAGCATGCCTGGCGGAATGGATCCATCAATGATGGGCGGTATGATGTAAACTCTTTAAAAGAGACATATTGATATAAAAGTAACCACATGAGACATTACGTTTCATGTGGTTTTTTTGATGTGGAATGTGATGTTTTTTAAGTCATAAATGGATTTTCTAAAAAAGTAATTTCCTGATTAATAGCATCAACTCTAGCTTTTACCCCAATAGGCAATATACATCTTGGTGTCGCATGTCCAAAATTCACATTGTATACAATTGGTAAATCATTATTACCAACTACTTCTGTTAATATCTGTTTGTATTCTTCATAAAACACTTCATCTTGTGGTTTACCGAATATAATACCATTGATAACTTCGAAAAGCCCCATCTCCCTTAACTTCAATAACATTTTTCTTAAAGTTTCAGGATTTTCTTTTACTTCTGATGTTTCAAGAAACATTATTTTTCCAGTCCAATCTTCTAAAGATGGAAAGATATTATATTCTTTAATAATATTAGGTTCATCTTTATGGGTATAAGGTGTTAACATATCATATATACTATCGATACAACCTCCTAACAATTCACCTTCAAAAATTGGCTTTCCTTGTAGTAATTCATAACCTTTATTATCTGCATGACTCACTCTATTTTCACCTATTGATTTAGCTGAAAAATCTTTTCTCTCTTCATACCAAACTTTACTAGGACGAATTGATTCAAATGGTTCGGAGTCTTCAAAGTAATTTTTAAAATATTCTTCTGTATAAGGCAACATACCATCACTAATTTCTCCTATATCTGGAATTAATGACATACCATAATACGTTACTAATTCCAGTCCATAAAACATAAAGTGTGAATTGGCAACACTTTTCTGTACAAAAACTATAAGGTCTTTATTTTCTTTAAATAGTTATTTTATATCCTGCTAAATAGTCTGTTTCAATTCCCAATCTAAACGATAATTAATCGGGGAATGATATTAAAGCTTTCCATGTTTTCTAAACTTATTCCACCAATTAACATAATCCATTAACTCATACTGCAATTCAAACAAGGAATCAAAAGATTGTTGGTAAATAAACTCAAGATTAAACACTCGATACGTTGCTTCTGCCACCGAGTTGTCATAAGGACAACCTGAACGTAACAAAATATTAGCGATTTTTTGTTCATTTTTACTGGTAACTTAAGGTTTAAACTTCAGTATTGTATCGATTGAAATGAAATTAAATTCTCTCATTATTTGCCGTGTTTTTCTCCTTGAAACGATTAATCCTCGATCTTTAATCCGTCTTAATTTTCTAATAGTTGTCGTGAGATAAACTCCTGCTCTATTTTTTATTAAGTATAGATACCTTAATTTTTTATAAAAAGTATTTAACAAATTAAAATCTATCCCTTTTATAGGTACAGTTCTAAATTATTTTTCATATATTTGGAATAAATTAGCTATTTTTCTTTTTAATGCTGAACGAATATGTAAAGGTTCTAAGCATTCGCATTGTTCTCCAAAACTTAAAAGAATCCCGTAATAATAGTCATTTTCTATAAAAGGAAAATTAAGAATATAATGATTTTCTCCATCTTTCAAAAAACTATCATAGTCACAATAGTCAAGTAATCGTTCCATAATTGATTCATGAATACGAAGTTTAACAGTTACCTTTAATTGATTTGAAATTTCCGTTGCATCTAAAAAAGGTTTCGGATAGTCTTTGGGAATGAATGTCATTTCTTCTATTTTTAGGTCTGACAAGCGAGTTAATTTAAACAATCGAAAATCATTTCGCTCATAACAGTATCCATAAAGATACCACTGGGTATTTTTTAAGACAAGTTGATAAGGTTCAATTTGTCTTTTAGTTTTAATACCACTATGATTGAGATACTCAAAAAAAAGTAATTGATTTTTTTGTAAAGCGTTTTTTATAATATTTAGATAGACTTCTAAATCCCTATCTCCCATCCAATGACTAAAATCAATATGTAATTGTTCTGTCTGCAAATTAATTGATTCTAATTTATCTGCTGGGATAAATTTCTTTATTTTTGTCAGAGTATTTGTGACCTCTTTATTTTTCATTATATTGGGAATACTAGAAACCCCTGTTAGGAGTGTGATTATATCTGCTTCTGAAAAAGTATTCTTATCCATCTTATAATTTTCCATAATTTCAAACCCTCCACCAACACCAGAAGTAGAATGAACGGGAATCCCTGCCATACTAATCGCCTCTATATCACGATAAATAGTACGAGTTGACACTTCAAAAATAGTAGCCAACTCTTTTGCACTTATTCTTTGTTTATCGATAAGAATTATAATAATGCTAATCAATCTACTCATCTTCATTTATGAACCACCTTTTAATTATTTTGATATTGTTGCCATAGTGTTGTCAGCAATTGATAAGTATAATGATAACAGAACTAATTAATGGAGGGAAATTATGAAAACAATTTATATTTATGTATTAGATACACTAGCAGACTGGGAATTAGGTTACGTTATTGCAGAATTAAATTCTAAACGTTTTTTTAAAGCAAATGCTCCTTTACTAACAATTAAAACAGTCGGTTATTCTAAACAACCGATTCAAACTATGGGAGGGATTGAAATAGTACCGGACTGTTTAGTTGAAGATATTGAATTAAGTAACAATAGTGTACTTTTGCTACCAGGTGCAGATACATGGGATAGTCCTCACAATATAAATATTATCAAAAAAGCCAAAGAAATACTTTTAGCCAAAGGAACAGTCGGAGCAATTTGCGGTGCTACTGTACCACTTGCCAACTTTGGCATATTGGATGAATATTCACATACTAGTAATGGAATTGGGTTTCTTGATATGTTCTGCCCTACTTATCAAGGACAAAAATTATATTTAGATGTCCCTTCTGTCTCCGATAACAATCTAATTACTGCAAGCTCAGCAGGCGCTTTAATGTGGACAAAACACATTATTGAGTGTTTAAATATATTTGAACAAGATACCTTAGAAGCTTGGTATCACTATTTTCATACAGGAGAAGCCCTTTACTTTTTTGAACTTATGCAAACATTACCTTCTACCAATAATATTTAGTTTTTCTAATTTCTAGCCGATCTCTATCCACTAGAAATGATTCTACTTTTTTATTTATCCAATTAAGTTTGACAAATAAAAGCCTAAAAAAAGGAACAAAATCTGACGAAAGATTTTGTTCCTTTTTTCTCGAGACTTTACTTTATTCAATTTGAGAATCATCAACACGATTTATTGTACAATTAAATAATTATTCAGCTAGTAATTTTAATTCTTCTTTTTCAACTGCTTTAAAGAATGGATAATACATCACAAAACTAACAGCGACTAGGAAGAAAGTAAAGACCACATTTTTCCAATCCATACTAGATAAATAAGCTTGAGCAAAGAAGGGTGAAAATGATGGGTCAACGATATAACCATTCGTAATAATACTGAATTTTTCAGCAAAATAGGTTAATACTATCGTTACTACAGGTGTTAAGATAAATGGAATACCTAAAATAGGATTAAAAACAATCGGCATCCCAAAAATAATTGGCTCATTGATAGAACAAATTCCCGGTATAAATGATAAACGACCTAACGTTTTAAATTTAGGGACTTTACTGTACATCATTAAAAGAACCAAACCTAAGGTATTACCTGCTCCGCCAATCACTGAAATTCTAAAAATTTGTAAGTTCATTAAGTGAGTCATTGGTTCACCTGCTGCAAACTGTTCAGCATTTAAACCTGTTTGAGAAAGACCCAAAGTAAAGATAATTGGGAAAATAATCGATGTTCCATTAATCCCAAATAACCAAAGAACTTGACCAAAGACCACGATTGCTAAAAGTCCCCCTAAACTTCCAGCAATATTTAAACCTGGTGTTAAAACTTGCATTACAACAGCTGGGAAATTCGCTCCAAATGAAGAGATGAAAACTAAGTTAATGCTATAGAAAATTAAAATATTTGCTAATAATGGTAGTAGTGAGTTAATAAAATTTGCAACCATTGGCGGTACTGAATCTGGTAATTTCAGTTTAATTCCTTTAACCTCAAAGAAACGTGTCACTTCTACGACTAGAAGACCTAAAATAATCGCAACGAACAAACCGTTTGAACCTAAATACTCTAAATTAATTGAGCCATCTTTAATCGTCGTACAAACGAGTAAGTACGTCACCATCGTAATCAAACCATTTGTTGCTGCGTTTAGCTTATAATCATTGGCTAATGAATAAGAAATCCCGAAAGAAGACAGTAAACCAATAATTCCAAACGTGAGCGTATAAGGAGCAGTAATCGCATCATAGTTAGCGACCGCCCAGAACTTCCAACCTGCGAGGGCTTTTAAAAAGATACCTGCCGTATCAGGATTGTAGGCATCGATATTAATTGGTGGGTTAGCTATGATTAAGAAGAAGGCCCCCACAACCATAAATGGTAAAGCAAAAAACATACCCGATGAAATGGCTTTTAGATGTCGTTGATTCCCAATCTTCATTGCAACAGGCCCTAAAAGACTATTCAAACGTTCAATCATATTTCCAGATTTTTCCTTTTTATTCGAACTCATGATCTTTTCCTCCCCTTAAACTTGCCATGAATTGAAATCAAAAGCTGATTCCACTGTATTGTTTGGATCATATTCTTTTAATAACTCTGCATATTGTTCTTTGTAAGTATTGCTTACTTCGGCTTGTGGGATGACTTTACTTGCTTCATGTAAGAAGTGTTCCGAACCACGCCCCATTTCTTTTCCTCTTGTTGTATGTTTATCTAACGCAATATCTGGAATTTCTGGAACATAACCCATTGCAAAGTTTTTAATCACAATATTTTTTAATAAATCAGATGAACGATCTTTTTCAGAGTTACATAGGTAACGAATGGCATGAATAAAGAACATTGCACGATCGGCTTCATTATATTGGAAAGCTTGACGCATTTGGTAAAGTGAATTAATCATAATCGCTGCGTTAGAATTTCCCATACCAATATCTTCAACTGAAATTGCTAACAGACGACGCCATAATTTTTCTTCAAATTGTGGTGATGTAATGAACATTTCATAAGCAAATTCACATGCATCTCTTTCTTTGCCACGACGAATACTTTTTTGTAATGCTGAAATCACTTCATCTCCAGCTAAACCATTTCTTGTTGTAATTTTTGCCCATGGATCGTTAATAAATTCTTTTGACATGTTAATATCCCCCTGTAATATTTTTATTTTTTATCAATATATTGATAAAGTTCAATAATTTCTTTGGCTAAGTCTTTAAATGTCATTCCCGTCATCAAATGATCTTGACTATGAACCGTCAATAATGACATCACGATATCGTCCCCATTCGCTTCTGCCGTTAATAAACTAGTTTGTGCATGGTGCGCTTCAACTAATGATTCGTTGGCTAATTTTATTTTTTCCTCAGCACCAACAAAATCACCTGCTTTTGCTAATGCAATCGCTTCTACAGCTTCACTTTTGGCATTTCCAGCTCTCACGATTAAATTCATGACGGCTTCCAGTTGAATTTGACTCATTTCTTTTTTAGACATTTTGCTGCCTCCTTTTTTCTAACCGATTAATTCAATTGCTCTTTTTAAAACTGCTTCCCCATCCATCATGCCGTAATCGCGCATGTCAATCACTTCAACAGGTAATTTTTCCGCCCATTTTTCTTTAAATTGAGCTTCCATATATTTGACTTGAGGTCCTAGCAATAGAACATCAATTGGTTTTTCTGAATCACCTAAGTAAGTATCTGCTTCTGAAACAGAAACAGCAAAAATATCAGCATCGTAACCCATTGCTTGAGCTGCTTTTTCCATCTTAGTTACTAATAAACTAGTACTCATTCCTGCTGAACAGGCTAACATTATTCTTTTCATTGTGATTTCTCCTTTGATATAATTTGTTGTTCTACTTTATATAAAGCAAGTTCCATGCCAACTTTATTACTTGATACCACTAGCTTTTAGCTCTACACACATAAAAAACTAGCTTACACAATGTGTAAACTAGTTCAGAGTAATTTCAATTTGATTATTTCGAATCATTTTTAGAACATAGGCTAGGTCATCTTGTGAGAACTTAATCTCCATCATTTTTTCTAATACCGAAAATTCTTGCTGGATAGTCAAATATAACGCATGATGTTGCTCAATATAAGCTAAGCTCTCTAAAAACTCAGGTCCTGTTTTTTGACTAATCTTCTTATCAATTAAAAAAATCATATGAAGTTCTATCCCTTGAATAACGGAGTAAGGTAAAAGCAACTGATGTTGTTCACATATTTTTTTCAATTGATGATCAATCTTTTGCAAAACTTCTGGAACATGTTTAATTGTTTTTAACTCTGATGCAACGGTTTCAGCAATATCATCAAAGCCAACTCCCGATCCGACAATTTCTTGAATGGTTGCTATTTTTTTGTAGTCAAACAAATCAGTTGCTGGAACATAAGTAATACCAGGATAATCAACCTTGACCGTACCCGCAATCAATTTTATATCGCGTTCCGATGAGAGAATATCAATCTCTCGCCTAAACTTATCACGATCTAAAAATTGAAGTGCCCTGATTTCAACATAATCTGGATCGAGTAATTTAACGAGACGTTCTTCTAAGCGTTTCGCTACGCCCTCACCCGTAAAGCAAGTGACAATTACGAGTGGTTTACCAGTCTTCTTAACTGGTGGTAACATTTGCTGAACCATATTGTTAAACATTGCCACAACACTACGATAAATTTCTTCCAAGCTACGACCTAAGGAAGCCAAGCGTAAACTTTCTAAGACAATCATCGTATTCGACAGCGTGATTACTTTCGTCCGAATTGCTAATTCTTGTTCAACCAGACCTGAAAAATTATTAACAGATCCCATATCTGTCAATAAAAGTAATTCATCTGAGGTGTCTATCTTTTGATTTTCAAGTAATTGTTTGAGCTCTTCGTACACATCTTCGACTTTAGAAGTCAACGGTAAATTTAGAGCAAAACCAATTTTTAAACCTAATAATTCTTGTACGGTTTCCAGCATACTCGTTGCTGTTGAATTTCCATGCATTAAAACTACAACCTGAACATTCTTATCGTCTTCAGCATTCGCTATGAGGACATCATTTGTCCAAAACATCGCAATGAAGCCGATTTCATCAAAAGGAATTAAAAGGTTAAACTCCCGTTCAAGGATAGAGGAGATCCTCATCGCAAGCTGAAACTCTGTTGGATGATCTCTTCTTAAACTATCTAAATCTGGATGAGTCATTCGCTGTTTATTTTTTATTCTTTCAATCATTGATTGAATATGTAAGGCAAAAGTAAACTTTTCCTTTTCATCGAAAGTTTGAGCCAACTGCTCTTCGACATCTTTGTAAATCTCATTCACAATATTCCAAATATCATCTGGAATAATTTCTTTATACATATTGCTATGTGACAATTTATTGATATAGCCTTTAAAGTAACCTTCGATATCCTGAGAAATAAATTTTTCTAATAATTTATCTTGACCGTCATCAACTTCATCTAAACGGTTGGTAATGGATTGATAGATCGCCATATCACTTGTAGTATCTTTTTCCCAGATTACTTCACTTTCACCTGGGATAAAAGTTAACGATAATTGTTGTTTATCTGTTAAAGGATAGATTTTATCTTTCATTTGTTTTAAACGAAGTAAGCCTTTTTGAACCGTTAACGTTAGGTCTTTTTCTTCAATTGTAATCATCGAAGCATGCTCTTTATTTTTTTTACTATAAAGAAAAGCTTTCGCACAAGCTAATTTTAAATCTTGTTTCAATTGACCTATATTTCCTTCGGCATGGTAAAGTAAAAAAGCTAAGATACTGCGGTTATCAATCATTAATTCACCATTCAAACGATTAGACTCTTGCTGTAAAAATTGTTTAATAATATCCAACCGTTCCTCCAACGTTCGATCTTCTAAGCTAGGTAATTGGATTTGCATTGGAATCCGGCGATTAAATGTCGTTAAAAATAAATCTCTTGATTCCGTTGTCGCCCCAATAATTAAAACAGAAGCTCTTTTTTCCTCATTTGAGCCTAAAACGCGATAAACGCCTTTATCGATAAAAGTAAACAACATCTCTTGTCCCTCAGGAGGTAAGCGATGAATCTCATCTAAAAATAGTAATCCTCCGTTCGCTTTTTCAACCAAACCGACTCGAGATTCATCAGCACCAGTAAAGGCTCCTTTTTTAACCCCAAAGATATGCCCAAATAACAGTTGTGGATTTTGTGCATAATCAGCGCAATTAAATGAAATAAAAGGGGCTTCTGGTCCGATACTATCTGAACGCTTAGCAAAATGATACATACATTCAGCAAACATCGTTTTTCCTGTTCCCGTTTCACCAAAAATAATGGTATGTAAACCAATTGGCGGATAAAGAATAGCCGCTTGTGCTTGCTGAATCGCTCCTTTTAATGAACCCTCTCTCCCAATAAGATTATCAAAGGTTATTTGACTCTCTCTTTTAAATCTTTTTTCAGTGATAGCCAAACGACGATATTTAACTGGTCGTGTATCGCGTTTTTCAATCTTTTGCTCTTTTGCCAATTCATGTAAATAGCGACTAGCGTTGGAACGTTCAATGCCTAGAAAGGTAGCAGCTTCTATCGCTGTTACTTCCCCTTGTTTCAAGACAATCTCATATATTTCCTGTTTTCTAGATTTACTCAATTTTATTCACCCTTATAATTTGACTGCTTCACTTAGTTAATAATAAGCTACTTAAATAAAAATTCAAACAAAAATACACCGAATTTATGAAAAAGCTTTCTTTTTAGTTAATTATTTTTAAAAATGCTATAATAAATAAAAATTAAACTAAGGAGCTTTTATGACTTATCTTTATGAAAATGCTTATTCTTTTTTACTCCCTTTTGCTCAACCCACCGATCAAAAATTACTTACACAACCGGACTATTTGATTGACCATTATGATGAGATAAAGTTAACACTCGAGACAACGATTCTTGATTATTTACCTCAACCAATGCCAGATTTCGCTATTTATTCCTATGAATTTGATCAAGATGCGAATTCAGCACAACTTAAATGGCGTCAAAATCACACAACTTATCTTGAACAATATCGTCGTTTTATTTTTACTCTTTTAGGTTATTTTCCACATTTTTACCTTGATTCAACAGAATTTAGTGGTGATGATTTTGAAGAACCTCATCTCTATCAATACGAACGAACCTTAGCAAGTGTTGAGAGAGTCGATGATATGTTGATTTCAGCTCTTAAAAACTTTTATCACGTGTTACTTGTTTTTCCAGATGAAAAAGTTTTGATTTCAGTTAACGACTTGCGGCTTGATATTAAAACAAACAATCTCCTTTTTCTTGAATTTGCTAAAAAAATTGCCTGTACTAATGGTCTATATCTCCAAACGATGAAATAAAAAATAAGCCTCGTTTTAGGCTTATTTTTTTATCTCTCTATTTTGAAGTTCTTGATCTAACTGGATTATAAATTGTTCTCGATTTTTTTGTGTAAAAGCTTTTGGACCTTTCGTTCGCTTACCTGCTTTACGCAATTGACTTCCCATATACCGTTGAGTCAACAAAGCATCAATTGTTTCTGGTAGGTACTCTTGTCCACTATGATGAAAGATGCGGACACCTTTACTTAATAACAGTGAGGCTAATCCGTAGTCTTGGGTAATCACAAAGTCTCCCTGTTTAATCTCCTTAACAATTCGATAATCTGCACTATCTGCTCCTTTATCGACATAGATAAATTTTAAAAAATCAGGATAGTCTTTGGTTGTATAATGATCGACACTTGTCACAATCAAAACAGCCAAATCATATTTTTTAGCAAGCTGAATGACTTCTTCTTTGACTGGACAGCCATCGCCATCAATGACTAAGCGCATCTCGCTCACTCCTTTCTTATTTCTTAACGGGACGATATTGAACCATCAAACCTTTAATAAAGTTTCGAGCAAAGTTATCGCCACAAGTGATGTAGTTACGATGACCTTCTTTGCGTAAAATAGCTCCTAATTCACTCTTAGAAACATTAATTCCAGCTTCATTAAAGACTTCAATCATGCCTTCCGTTGTTAAAGAGAAAGCTATCTTTAATTTTTTTAATAATAAATTATTCGCATTGCCATTATCTAATTCTAATTTGGGAGCGGGACCTTCTTTAGGACCACGTTGAGAGGTAATCATTCCATTTAAAAAACGTTCAAAATTTTCATCTGTTAATTCCAACTCGTAGTTTTCATCATCAATTTTTTTTAACATTGATAAAAGTTCTTCACGAGTAATCGTTACACCACCTAAATGAAAAATTTCAATCATGTCTTTGTCTTTAACATCTAAAGCGTAACGTAAACGAGTTAAGCGATCATTGTGGTTCATTTTTATTAACACACCTTCCATTTCTCTAATTCCTAGTATAACAAATTAAAATAAGCGAGCCTATTCCTATTTTTTAGTTAGCCAAGCAAAATTCTAATACCTTGTCCCGTCCTTCTTTACGACTAGCTAGTGTTTCTTCAAGCCAAATATCTGGTTCAATTCCAAGATTGTGATGCGATTTACCATTAGGATAGCAGGTTTTCTTCGCTGTCACCATAAAAACACCACCCGTTGCTAACTTAATCAATGCCGGTTGTCCGGTCGAACCTGCCGTCATCTCACCAACTAAACGAGCTCGTTTTTCATTATCAAAATTAATAATAAAATTTTCAGCTGATGAATACGTTCCTCTATTTTGAAGAATCGTCACCGGTAAATCCTTTAACAATCCCCTACGCTCTTCATAATAGTCTGTTTCAAGTGTTTCAACCAAGTGTTGATGATGTAGCATCTGATAAGCCTGACGTTCATCAGCATCCGCATGATTTGAAAGCTGCTCTTTTTGATAAAACATCATGGTCCCTGACGCGTAACATTCCGCATCGAACACTTGATGATATGTTTTTTCAGTCAAAAATTCAGTATCATAGAAAGCTTGGGTTAATTCATTCGCAAATCCTGAGTTTCCCCCCAGATTGTCACGAACATCAAAGATGATTTCTTCATAATCTAAGTATTCTGGTGCGTAACGATAAAATTCAGTCACAATCTCTGGCGACATAAAATGCTTCAAACGAACAACCACCTTCTTACCGATTGCATAAATTTGAATAGCTTCGGTTTCACACCAAACAACCTCTGCCTTAATTTTTTCCTGTGCTTCAAATACTGTTTTTTGATAGCCAAGTTTCACGGTTTCACCGTCTTCAAAAACAAGCTCAAAATCTTCGCTTCCCAAAATAAAAAATGGGCTGTTTTGAAAATACTCCAGAGAAACTACTTCACTATTTTTCCAATAAAGTCGACTTAATTTTTTCAAAAAATCAGATGCAGTTTGTTGATTTATCAATTGAATAGGACGATTTTTAAATTTTTTATTTTCTATTGATGTTTCCTTGATGACAAGTTTGCCAGTTACAATTCCAAGTCTAAACGGAAGATAAAGTGGTTGTTTTAATGACGAGGGTAAATATACTAGAGTATGTCCATCATTTAATGTAGCTGTTACCTTCATTAATTTAAAGTAAAAACTAGACAGTGATATCTCTTGTTTCACCTCTTCTAATAAGCTAAAACAAGCGGTTGACCAGGCTTCTATTTTGGGGTCTGTCCAATATGGAAATAAATTTAAAGCTTGTTGATAAACAGTTAAAATATCTCTTATTTGTTCCGTCATTCTTTTATCGTATCCTTTCAGCCTCTAGTCTCATTTTTCAACCACTTTACCAGAAAAACAAAACTTTTCTATTATTATATAATAATAATAGAAAAGGAGAAAGTTAATAAGGAATAAAGGCGTTCGGTCATTTTTAATTATTTTAAGATTTATTTTTTTAAGACTAACTAATTTTTTTCCTTTATCAAAAATAATTTTCATATTTTTAGATATAACTCTTAAAATATTCATGTTTTTATCCTATACTAGTGTTATTGTCATTTTAAATTATTTTGAAAGGAGAATTTTGAAATGAAACAAACAAAAATTGTTGCTCCTTTTCTCAAACCAATTGCGATTTTAGCAATCTCTGTTAGTATCTCAACGACGACTGCGGTCATTGATAGTAAGAGTTACAAAGCACCTAAACCTGAAAAAATTGAGTCGACATTGACCACAACGACAACAGAAATCAACAACGGTAAAACTACTCAAACAACAGAAACTAATCAGATAAAAGAAAAAGAGGTCAAAAAAGAAACCAATCAGAGTAAAACGACGGATTCAAGTACTACAGAAAGCTCTAATAACCAGAATAACGAGAAACAAACCCAACCTTCTAATTCACAAGACAATAATAATAACAATAATAGTAGTAATGATGATAATATTCAAAACAATAATAATGCTGGAAATAATAATAAACCAGCAACCGACGATGAAAAACTTGATGAAGACACTAACTTAAATCAACAAAATAAGAATACGCCTTCACAAGACAATAAAAACACACCCAATAAAAACAATCAACCAATAGAAGCAGGTGATCAATAATGGACGCTTTATTTGCTTTGATTTTTGCAAACATTAGTAAGTTTTTAAATTATTTAAATATCAACCCACGTTTACAAAACAAAATTTTTACTGTCGTCAGCATTTTCCCAACGCTGTATATCTTAAGAATCGTCCGAGGTTACTTTAGAAATCAAAATTATTTACGTGGCAGTCTCTACCTTGGCATCTTTATTGTCCTCACTTACTTTATCATTTTAAATTTTATTTATTATTTTAAAGATCGAAAAGTCAAGTGGGATGTTACAAACTTCATTGAAGATATTGTCCCTGAAGATGTTACTTTCTCAGGTGATCCTACCCAACAATCGGCAGGAATTGGAACAATTAAAGGGAAAAGTTTACCCCTTATTTTTAATGAAGATAGCGATTTAATTATTGAAGAAATTATTCATGACTTAGTTGAAAAAAGCGAACTAAAACCTAATGAATTAAATAGTAATACTTATTGGATTGATAAATATTCTTTAATTCCTTATTATCGTATAAAAAAAGGCAGCTTACTCATTGGTAGCAACTATCAAAAACTCACAGAAATTGCTAAAATCGACTTAGCAGACGGTGAACATGCGACTCTAATTCCTTTAGGTGTTTTTATTTTAGGTGGACCCTATCAATTAGATGGTATCACTTATAAAGAACCTTTTTCAATAGAATTACGCGTTCGTGAGGAAGAAGACAATATCAATCGAACACTCCCTAACCAGATGAATCATGAAGAAAAAAAATTAATGATGAAGCGCCTAATTCTAATAAAGAATAAACTTTAAAACAATCTTTTTGTAGTGCCACCTTATTAACTTTTTAAGGTGGTTGTTTTTTAGTCCCTCAATATAAAAAAACAAAAAACTCCTAACCTTAATAGGCTAGGAGAAAAAGGAGTTGTTTTATTTACTTTGGAGGAGTAAATAAAATGAAAATTTTGTTAGGGTTGTTTTGTTGGTATACTTATATAGTAAAGGATAAATATGTACAATTTATGGTGATTTTGTTTTTTTTTGTGACTTTTTAGTTAAAAAACAGTTAAGAAGAAACTTTTTATTCTTTTTTTTACTTTTTTAATTGTCTTTCCTTGAATACTAGTAAAAATATCGTTAGAATATAAAGGACGAGTTAATCAAAATAAACATTAAGATGAAATGGTGATCATTATTAAAACAAAATATAAAATTTTGTTAAGTATACTGTCTGTATTACTTGTAGCAGAAGTAATCATTCTTATTTTTTTCATTAAAAATATTCATGTCCAACAGCAGCACCTTAACGAAATCAAGAAAAATCAAGAAACACTAAAAGTTCAATTGGAACAAACTTTAGACGAACAACAGTTTCCTAAAAAAAACGTGCCACAACAAAATCTAAAACAAATCAGAGCACAAGTTAAAGAAGATCAAACTAACTTAGCGACAGTTAAAACTTTTTCAAATGATTTAAAAAAAGAAAAAAAACAAGCACAAAGTAAACAAGCGATGAATCAAAAACTTTATGATGAAGTGAGTAGAAAACAAAAAACACAAGAGCTTTTAGGCTCATGGTATCAGGACGATCCATTAAAAAACCATCAATTTCAAGAAGATGGAACTTTTAAAAAAATACCAAGCGCTACTGATATTCAAAACTTAGAAGCAACGGTAACCACTTTACCTGATGATGCCTTTAAAGCCAAAACGCTACTTGCTTTGAGGCAAATTAAACAGCAACGAAGCCTTGTTGATACTTTACAAAAAGAAATGAAACCTTTTATTCAAAAAAAGCAAGTTGTAAAATATCCAGATAAGAAAAAACTTATCTCTCTTAATGAAATGTCACGCAAAATTAAAGAACCTGAAACACAACAACACTATCTACAAGCTCTTGTTCTTTTGAAAAAACCTAAACCTAAAGAAGAGAATAATAAGAAAATGGTCGCTTTAACTTTCGATGATGGACCAAACGCCTCTAGCACGCTAGACATTGTTTCTATTTTGAAAAAACATAAAGTGACTGCTACTTTTTTTATGTTAGGATTGATGGTTGATCAAAATAAAGAGGTCGTTGAGACCATTCACAAAGAAGGCTTTACCATTGCAAATCATAGCTATAGTCACAAAGATTTAACTAAAATTTCTACTGCTAATCTACAAAGTGAAATTAATATAACCAATGAAAAAATTAAAGCGATCACAGGTGAAACTCCTATTTATTTAAGACCACCTTATGGGGCATTCAATAAAGCAGTCACAGATACAACTCCAATGACAATCTCGCTCTGGAATGTTGATTCACTCGACTGGAAATCAAAGAATCCCAAAGCAATTGAAAAGGAAGTCAGACAACAAGTTAAAGAAAAAAGTGTCATTCTGATGCACGATATCTACCCGACGACTGCACAAAGTCTTGATAATGTTATCACTTATTTAAAAAAAGAAGGGTATTCTTTTTATTCTATTGAAGAACTGCTTCCTTACTTATAAAAACGAATAAAGAAGGTTTTTCTAATTAAAACCTTCTTTTTTTCGTCTTCTCCTTCCTTTCTTGGTTGTTTTAAGTTATTCTAAGATGAATGACTAATTATGTTTAGAAGGAGTTCTAACTATGAAAGAATTTTCACACCCAACATTTCCAACGATTCATATTAAATTAATAGCAGAAAAAAAAGATCATGACCATGTCAGTCAATTTTTAAAAAGTCACTATGCAGAACTTACTTTATCATCTGCAACGCTTGCCACTGATGACCAAATAAATTATCTGTTTAACGACTTACCAGATAATACTACCAGTTACAATAAAAATTTATATGGTATTTTTGACAATGAGGAACTTATAGGGATCATTGATTGGATTATCAACACCCCTGTGGATAACGAAGCTTTGATTCATACTTTTATGTTACAAAAACGCTATCTAAAAGAGGGATTAGCTCAACCCCTTTATCAAGCTCTTGAACAAATGGCTGAAGAAACTGGTTGTGAAGTTATTAAATTAAAACCGCAACCCTCAGAAATTGCGTCTCAGTTTTGGCAAAAAGAGAACTTTGTAACAGCAGAAACATTTGATACGATTGAAAAAAAATTAAATTAAATCAAAAGAGGCACCGTTAAGATATCTTTCACTTAACGGTGCCTCTTTTCTTTTTATAACTATTTATTTCCATAAATAGTAACTGCATAAATGGTGCCCTCTATTTCAACTAATGCCATCCCAACTGAATTAAATTTACTCGCAACCATATTATTATAATGAGAAGGACTCGCCTTCCAGCGAGTATATAAATCTGTTGCAACTGCCTGACCTTCTTTAAAATGACTAGCTGTTGCCAAATTCTCACCTAAACTATTATAAGAACTGTGCCAAACTTTTCCTAGAACATCAGAGACCGATGTATAAAAACGACTGCCATTTGGGCGGTTATGTGTGAATTGTTTTTTTATTTCTTGCGCTCTGATTTGTGCCGCTTTATCCAAAGTGGTATCTCGTTTTAAAATCACTACTTTTTTTCCTTGTCTCTCTTTATTTAGCAATGACAATAAATTCGTTTGTGCCTTTTTTTGTTCTTGTTGATTGAAAACAACTTTTGATGCTAGTCTTCTTGCATTTGCTAAAGAACCGTTAATTTGTCGAACTGTTTTACCACGATTGACTTCTTTCTTAAACTGCTCTCTTTGAACAGTTGTTAATTTTAATTGTGTTAATTCACGGATAGCTGCTTGACGACTAGCTAGCAGTGTTTGATTTCCTGTTAAAGCTTTCACCTGTCTTTGTTTTTCAGGTGTATTCACTCTTTGCTTGACTTCTTTTTCAACTGTTTCTAATATCGGCTCATCTTTTACCTCACGTGTTTTATCTTCCTCAGCCAATATAGGATCTTCCTTTGTTATTTCGTCATTTTTTTGTTCGTCCTCAAATTCATTTACTGTTTCTTTTTTCTCTACTTCAATTGACGGTTCTGTTTCTACCACTCCCTCCGTTATCTGAGTAGGAACACTTTCTTCTATTTCTTCAATCTCTAGAGCTGTTTCTTTTTTTATTTCTATAGGGGCTTCAAGTTTTTCATCTGTTTCTTCAGCCTGTTTCTCTATTTCTAACTCTGATTGGGCCTCTTCTTCTACTTCAATAGGGGGAGAAATAACTGGCAAAACTTCTTTTTCCTGATTATCAGAAGCTAATTCTGAAACAAGGAGGGAATCTTCTTTTGCCACTGCATTTTCAGTTTCTTCCTTTGACGTTTCTTCATCAACTACTTGTACTGGTTCTTCTTGTTCAACTCGATCTCTTACATCTGTTTTTGGTTCTTCTATTTGATTAGCAAAAGGAAGGCTTTCATTTACTTTATCTTCTACCGTTAGGATTACCTCACGTTCTAAAACCCCTTCTGCTGAAGTGACTGAAACTTGATCACCTGAAAATCTTATTTTAGTACCAATCGGAATCTGATACTGCTCTCCCGGTTTGAACCCGTTTAATGCCATTAACTTATTAAATTTAACATTTAAAACTTGTGAAACTTCATAAAATGTATCACCTGTTGTAAAGGTGAAAGAATGCTCTTTATTATTTAATCTTTGTGTAATTTCTGTTTGAGAGTTAGCTGTCCAGCTATTTGCTTGAACTTTTTGTTCAATTAGCAAAATATTTGTTCCAAGCAACGCCACAAAGACCATCCCCTTGATAGCCCAATTCGTACGTTTCTTTACTAACTTCATTCGATATGCATTCTCTCCAACGTCTTCTAAATCTATTTTTCCAAAAATTAACATACAAACCACCCTTTTAAGTGTATTTTTTTACTCCTTATAACTGTTATTATACCTAATTATATTTATAGTAGAAGTTATCTGCTTATCTATTCAAATTAAGGTACGATTTGTATTGTCAGAGTAAAAAAAAGAGAAGGTTTCCCTTTCTCTTCGTTGTTTTAAAAAAACATTTTAGTTTTTTATTTTATTATAGACACTTAAATTTAAACTACCATTGATAAATTGACCCAAATAGATATTCGATAAATCGGTTCCTTGGCTTTTTAATTCAGAATCTAGCCATTCACGATCTTTACCAAATGATTCCAGTATATCGAAATCAATCACACCATTCGTAATCACAGGAAATTTCACAATTTCTTCCCCGTACTGAATAATAGTTAACTGACCATTTTGCTCTTGAATCGCTCTTTTTACTTGACGTGTATCATAGATATTAACAGAGCGTAATTTAAACATTAAGTCGCTCGCTGAAATCCCTTTTCTAGCACAGGCATCTACAATAACTTCTCCATTTTTTATTAATGTTATGGGCTGTCCATCTATAAACTTCTTCATAAACCCTACATTTTCTTTTAAATATTTAAATAATACAACCAAAAAGGTCCAAACAATTAAAATCAATAAGAATTGTAAAATGGTAATTTGTTGATTATAAATCACACCACCAATAATTCCCCCAAGCACATAGTTTTGAAGTTGATCCAAAGTGGACGTTGGAGCTAAATTTGCTTTACCTAATATATTCATTTGTAAAATCAAGCATAAAATACCAATTGCTAGTTTAATTCCAATTTGAAGATAATCATGCATCATTATTACTCCTTCACTAAGTTTATTTTATCTTGGATTAAAAAGGTTTCTTCTAATTTGTACGATGATAAATCAGTATTCATATTAATTTGATAAATTTTGTCATCCACCTCAATTAACATTTCATCTTTAATATATTTTGAATTAACTGCTAATCTTGATTTTGATACTTCTTGATTTTTACTGATATTTTCCATAAAAGCTAACATTTGTGAAGAATTACTTTGATTAACTTTACCAATTTCGTATTCATTGACCTGAATCCCTACTAAAAAAACTAAAATCAGTGTGATTAAAACAAATAAATCCCGATACTTTCTTTTTTCTTTACTTCTAAATTGTTTCAAAGCAACGAAAATAAGAACAATTAAAAGTGCGATTAAAATATAATATTTCATTGCATTTCCTTGGCCTGCTTGATTATAAAAAAATTGATATGTATAAAAGTCCATTTAAATCACCCTTTCACTTGAAAAACACATCCATACTCTTTAACATCCATTATAAACAAAAAAAAAGCTTTTGTAACGTTAAAGCTTATTTTATATTTAAAGAAGACACTTAACTTTTAATTTTAACTCTTAAAATCAATATAAAAAAGACTGATCAAAAAAATCAGTCTTACTTTATTTAATCTCATCTTTTCACTGAACAGATTCATTTTTTTATTTGTACTCTTTAACAGCCGTTTTAATTTCTTCAAAAATTATAGCAACTTCAGCTAAGTCTTTTGCATTACAGCCACTTGCTAGAGGATGTCCACCTCCATGGTGACGTTTAGCAATTGTATTAATGACAGGTCCTTTCGAACGTAAGCGAACACGATAAAAGCCTTCAGGTTGTGCCACGAAAATTCCCCATGCTTTGACTTCTTTTAATTTTCCCGGAATCGGTATAATCGCTGGTGTTTCCGAATCAAGTACTTCAAAACGATTCAGCACTTCTTGCGATAAGATAACTTTAGCAGCTCCACTCTCATCTATTTGAATATTTTCACTAACATATCCAGATAATCGAGCAATTTTTTCCGTAATTTCATCCATTTCACGACTTAAAGCAGCCGCATCAAACTGATATTCTCTTAACTTAGAAGCAACCCAAAAAGTATGACTGGTTGTAGCTGGATACAAAAAGCGACCTGTGTCACCAATAATTCCTGCATATAATAATCGAGCCGCTTCATCCGTCATCTTTAACTCTTCTTGATGTTCCCAATAAAAATCATAAATAATCTCACTCGTACTACTTGCCTCCGTATTGACCCAAGCGATATCTCCATAGGGTTCATCATTAGGATGATGATCAATTTTTAATAACTCTTTACCTAATTGATATTGTTCACCACTAATTCTAGGTGCATTTGCCGTATCCGTTGTGATAACCAATGCCTCACGATACATTTCGTCGGTCACTTCATCCATTGTCAACAGATAATCTAAATCATTAACGGGGCCACCAACCGTATAAACTTCCTTTTCAGGAAAACTTGCTTTAATAATTTCCGCCAAACCACCTTGCGAACCTAGAGCATCTGGATCTGGACTCTGATGGCGGTGGATTATAATACGTTGATATTCTTTAATTTTTTCTAAGATTTGATTCGTTATTGTCATCTTTATCATCCCTCTACGTTTGTTCCATCAATTGACAAATCACAATAGCTTTAGCTACGGACACATTATCCAGCAATAGATCAAGCTCAACTTTTGCTGAGCGGCGACCAAAATCAATTACCGTTGATTTAACATCAATGACGCTATCCATCTGAATTAATTTAAAATAATATAAACTACTTTGTTCAATAATTGAATTGCTTTTATGCTTGATCATCATCACTCGATGCGTAACATGCGAAATTAATTGATTTAAAACACCATACGCTAAAGTTCCCATACTATTTACCATTTGTGGGCTCACAGTAAAAGAGAACATCGGTAATTCACCACGCTCTGAATGTCCTTTTTCCACAATTTCAGCAGCAATTTGATCCGCTAAAGTATTCGCAATCACGGGCTGTTTTTGGATCATTTGCAAGGTTTGCATCACATCGCGACGTGATATAATTCCATTTAAAGTTAAGTCATCTTCTACAACAGGAATGATTTCAATTCCATCCCAAATCATCAAGTGTCCTATACTTGCAACGCTCATGTGTTGCTTCGCTTGCCGTGGATTTTTGGTCATCACTTTTTCAAGTAATTGCGTTGAAGCTTTACCAGTAGCATCTTTACTTGTTACAATCCCCATTAAGCGATTTGATTTATTAACGACTGGGAAACGTGTGTCTCCAGTCTTCTCTACTAAATAGAAATAATCAGCAACCGTATCACGAACGGTTAGATAATCTGTTTCTTCAAGCGGTGTTTGAATGTCACCTACCATCACAATATCTTTTTTAATCATTTGGTCACTGATAGCACGATTTATCAAGGTTGCAACGGAAAATGTATCATAATTTGTTCGCATTATCGGCATTTCCAATGTGTCGGCTAACGATAATATATCATTCGATACATCAAAGCCACCTGTTAATAACACAGCTGCACCACTTTCCAATGCCAAACGTTGAACTTTTTCACGATTACCAACAATCATCAAAGCCCCTGGTGTAATATAACGTTGCATACTTCCTGTAGTCATGGCGCCAATCACAAATTTATCTAATATTTTTTCCAATCCTTTTCTCCCTGCTAAAACTTCACCCTCGATAATTTTTACAACGGTCCCAAAAGATAATTTTTCGATATGTTCTCTCACTTTTTTCTCAATTCGAATCGTACCGACTCGTTGAATTGTCGAAACTAGTCCAGTATTTTCAGCTTCTTTAATTGCACGATAGGCTGTTCCTTCACTCACTTGTAGATCTCTTGCAATTCCTCTAACTGATATTCTCTCACCTACTGGTAACTTTTCAATATATTCAAGAATCTGATCATGTTTTGTTACTGCCATTTTTATTCACCCAACTCTCAAATATCTTCTTTAATTCTACTGTTTTCCCTTCACACTTATCCGTAAACATTTTAGCATGCTTACCAATAAAAATAAATTTATTAACTTGATAAAAAAACAGCGTTCTCAAAAACACTTAGAAATTCTAGTAAAAAGTCTGAAACAATTCGCAGATATGCATTTTGTTTCAGACCTTTTTTAATTTTTTAAATTAGCGTTTTTTTTGGCTAGCTTCCATAATCACAGGTAAAATCACCGGGCGACGTTTCGTTTGTTCATAAAGATAACGACTAACTTGCTCTCTGATTTCCTGTTTTAGAACGCCCCAATCAAACTCTTTTTTATCAAGGTTTTCTAAAACAACTTTCTCAACAATCGTTGCACTTTCTTTGATTAAATCTGTGCTTGTTTTTAAATAAACAAACCCACGTGAGGTAATTCGTGCACTTGAAATTATTTTTTTCTGACGGCGACTAATCGTGACTGCAACAATAAAAATACCATCTTCTGATAGAATTTTGCGATCTCGTAAGACGATATTCCCAACATCACCAACACCTAAGCCATCGATTAAAATATTGTCTGCCTCAGTACTCCCTGTCATGCGCAAACGTCCCGTTTCAAATTCTAAAATATCACCACGACCAGTAATAAAAATATTTTTATATGAGATACCAACTTCATGTGCTAAATCAGCATGTGCGGCTAACACACGATACTCACCTTGAATAGGGATAAAGTACTTAGGTTTCATTAAATTAAGCATTAACTTCAAGTCATTTTGATTACCATGACCAGAAACATGAATATTATCTGAAATTGTTTTAACCGTACCACCTGCTCGATAAACCATGTCTTCCGTTTTTGCCAACGTGGTTTCCATTGCACTTGATGGCGAAGTGGTTATATAAACTAAATCACCTTCTTGAATTCGGATCGTACGATGACGACGACTAGACATTCGTTGAAGTGATTTCAGTGGTTCACCACTACGACCGGTTTCTAAAATCAATAATTGATTGGCCTCATATTTTTTCATTTCTTTTTCTTGAATCAAGATGTCTTCGCTTGGTAAGCTTAACTTTCCTAGTCGAATTGCTGTTTTTACGATTTGCTCAACATCTTTACCTGTTAGCATCACTTTTCTTTCTGAACGATGAGCCGCATCTAAAATTTGTTGCACACGTTGAATATTGCTAGCCACACTCGCGACAATAATTCGTCCTTCCGAATAACGCAATGTATCATAAACTTCTTCACGAATTTGATTTTCGGACGCAATCAGTTGATCACTTTCCGCATTTGAAGAGTCACTTAATAAAGCTAAGACCCCACTTTTACCAATTTCTGCTAGACGAGCAAAATCAGTTTGATACAATGAACTCGCGCTTTGATCAAACTTAAAATCTCCAGTGTAAACGATGTTACCTCGTTCTGTATTAATAACAACCCCAACTGAATCTGGGATAGTATGTGTTGTTCTAAAAAAGCTAATGGTTGCTTTAGCAAATTCAATTTCGGTTAATTCATTAACCACATGAAAATCATTGAATTTTTTCGTATTTGGATAATTTTTAACATTTAATTTAGCTAACTCAATGGTCAACTCTGTTCCAAAAACAGGCACTTCTATTTCTTCTAACAAATAAGGCAATGCTCCTATTGCATCCGCATGACCGTGAGTTAAGAAAACACCCGCTATTTTCTCACGATGTTCCTTCAGATATGAAAAATCTGGTATCACCATGTCAATTCCTAGTTGATCGCCTTCTGGATATTTTAATCCACAATCTAAAATAAATATTTCATCCTCCACTTCGACAACGTAAATACTCTTACCATTTTCTCTTACGCCACCCAAGGGGACAATTTTAATTTGACTCATTACTTTATCCACCTCTTTTTACTTTCTTTTATTTCAAAGTTTTTTATTTTGCATATCTTATGTACAAAAAGTCTGCTGACTCCTTCTTCTACTAAGAAAGGCAGTCATTAGTCCTACTTTACCTTGTTCCTACTCGAACTAACTCAGTTCCCATTTTAGCACAAAAAGAGGGAGCGTGACAAAACTTAAAAATGTTGTCCGCTTCCCTTTAAGTTTGGATTATCCGCTAAAACCCGTCATTATTAATGCCTTATACTCTAAATTTTTAAAATCATTCACTTAAATTTATTTTTCTTTGCGTTTTAAGATGGACTTTTCAGTTATTTTCGCCTTTTTTAAATAGCGCATCATCACAATTGCTCCAATGGTTCCACAAAGGGTTTGACTAATATTTCCTGGAAGCGAGGCAATGGCTGCCCCCCATTGATATAATAAATCATTTGCATAAAAATACCCAATAACCATCACAATTGAAGCAACACAAAGGCCAATGACTTGTCGTTTTTGTGATTGACCATACCCTATTCTTCCTGCCAAATACCCTTGCAATCCATGGATTAGTAACGAAAAGGGCATCCATTGTGGATAGCCTAAGATCAAGTCTAGTAATAATCCACTAATACCACCAACAAATAAACCAGCCGGTCCTCCTAATAGTAGAGCTGTCGTATAAATTCCGATTTCTAACAAGTTAAAATAACCTTTGCTTGCTGGTAATGGAATATGAACCACTAGGCCTAATACGACGGACAAAGCTGTTAAAACGCCTAATAAAGCTATTTTTTCTCGAACAATCTTCATAGCTCCAACCACTTTCTCTAGTATTATTTTTTTTATCATACCATTGCTTTAAAAAAAATGATACTTTCATCCTTTAAATAGGTGGAAAAAAAAGACTGAACCAAACGTAGTATCCTCTTAAAATTAGATTTTTGATTCTAACTTTAAGAGGATACTACCAAAAGGACAGTCTGCTTTTATTCACTTATATTTAAGAACCGATATCCAAAATTGTTTTTAGATCATCCATTGTTAGACTTGATAAAGGACGAACCGTTTCTGAATCCATCACTTGATTAAATAATTCTTTTTTATTCAATTGTAATTGATTCATTTTTTCTTCAATCGTTCCTTCTGACATTAATCTGAAAACTTCAACTTTTTTGGTTTGACCCATTCGATGTGCTCGCCCCGTCGCTTGATCCTCGACCGCTGGGTTCCACCATAAATCATATAAAATGACTGTATCAGCACCGGTTAAGTTCAAGCCGGTTCCACCCGCTTTTAACGAAATTAAGAACAGATCACGCTCTCCTCGATTAAAGCGGTCGACCATTTCTTGGCGTTTTTCAATTGCCGTACTTCCTCTTAAATAAAAGGTTTCAATCCCCATCTCATCAAACGATTCTTCTAGCATCGATAACATTCCGGTAAATTGAGAAAAAAGTAAGATACGTCGGCCATTAGATTTAGCATTCGCAACAATATCAAGCAACTGATTCATTTTGCCTGAATCACCTTTATAGTCCGGTAAAAATAAGCCTGGATGACAACAAATCTGACGCAAACGAGTCAAACCTGCTAATATAGATAATTTATTTTTGTTAAAGCTACCATCATCCATCGCGATAACTTGTTCTTGCATTTGTTTTAAGTAAGCTAAATAGACCGTCTTCTGTTCTTCTGATAATTGACTATATAAATCCGTTTCAATTTTATCGGGTAAATCTTTCAAGACCGTTTTCTTATCGCGGCGTAAAACAAATGGTTGAATCATCATCGCAATTGTTTCAGTTGGTAATTTTCTGAATTTTCGAATAGGAGGGAAAAAACCAGGCATTATCATTCTAAATAAAGCCCATAAATCATCCAAGCGATTTTCAATTGGAGTACCACTCAACGCAAAATGATGATCTGCTTTGATACTCTCTAAAGCTTGGAATGTTTTAGTCGCTGCATTTTTAACCATTTGTGCTTCATCCAAAACCAAACTGTGAAACTGATGTTCTTTATATAAATCTTCATCTTGACGTGCCGTTGAATAAGAGGTAATCAAGACGTCAACCCCTTGCTCTGTCAACGAACTAATCAGATTTTGGCGTTCCTCTTTCGCTCCTGAAATAACAGCGACTCGTAACGTTGGCGCAAATTTTTTAATTTCAATCTGCCAATTATACAACAAACTAGCAGGCGCAACAATTAGACTTGGCTTTATGAGCGCTCCTTCTTCTTTTTCTGAGAGAAGATAAGCAATCATCTGAACTGTCTTTCCAAGTCCCATATCATCAGCTAAAACACCACCAAAGTGATAGTGACTTAACATCTTCAACCATTTAAAACCAGTTTTTTGATAATCACGTAAGGTTGCTTTTAGCCCCACTGGTAATGCAACTTCATAGTCATCGGGATTACGTAAATTCTCAACCAATCCATCAAAGGATGAGGAGGTCGTTACATCAGACATCTCATGAATGGCCTGATTAACTAATAAACTCCGATGCTTCGGAATCGTTAAATGCCCTTTGGTTATTTTAATATCTTGACGTAATTGCTGAATAACTTGACTTGCTTCTTTAAATTGATGACTTTCCAGCATTAATAACTGACCACTTTTCAATTGATGATATTCTTCTTGTTTCAATAAACTTACAAGAACCTCATTGACTTCAACCTCATCAATATTAGTAATATCAAATTGAATGTCTAACCATGAACCTTCATCTAAAATACTAATTTTAGGTTCATAATCTTCGTCCTCAACAAAAAATTCGGAAACAGCGTCTGAAAGAGTGACTTCAGCATATTGCTCAAGCATTGGTATTTCATCTCGGAAAAAATGATACAATTCTTCTCCCACAGGAAATTTACGATAAAAAGCGGTTTGACGTTTGACAAAATTAAAGTGCTCTAAAATGGTTTCTAATTGTAGTTCTCGAACTTGATCGCGAATAATTCGTGCTTTATCGGATTGTTCACTCGTGACTGCCTCATCGGTTGAAAAGATATAATCGCCATAGCAATAATCTACACGGGCTGCAAGTTGTTCTTGATCTTTAATTAAATAAACTCGCGCTTTTAAAGGGACTCGAAGTAACTCAGCATCCAGTTCTTCACTGACTTCCACAACTCCGATACTCTCTAAACTAGGCAAAATATAAGAAAATAATTGCCCTACCATTTTTTCTGTAAATAAAATTTTGGGTGTTGAGACCCGTTTCAATAACTGTTGCAATAATTCATACCGTTCTACTTGATAGTGAGTAAGCTGATAAATCGAATGTCCCGAAATAATCCATTGGTAATTTTCCAAATAAATTAATTCACCGTGATGAACATGTAATTGATAATCTTTTAACCCAACTGGTGTCACCCTAAAATGAATCGGTGGTTTCTCTTTTTTAAAATAGAGTGTTTCAAATTTTTCTTTTTCATAAACTAACATTAAGCGTTGGTCTTCCATCAAGCCCTCAATAAAGAAACGTGCTTCAAAAGCATCTAATATTAAAAAGCGTTTGTTGATTTTCCCTTTTTGTTGAACTTGCAAAGGATTCAACATTTGATTATTACGATGGATGTCTACCAGTCTTTCTAACCATTCCACTTCACGAGTCATAAAGGAATATTCACTAATCGTAAATGAACGATCAGCTAGTTGAAAAAGACCTTTATTAACATAGCTTTCAAGAAATTCACTAATGTTTCGAACAATATAAGTTCGCTGCCCTGGCCCTCGATGACCAATTTTTAGATAAAGACCAATCACTGCTTGTTCAGGATGATAAGATAAAGGTTCAACGATTTCTAAAAACCACTCTAAAACTAATTTATCACCCACTAACAAGTCTTTAGCGATTGTTTCCTCTTGTAAGCGAGAAAAACTACGGGAAAAGATGGTTGCTTGTGACGGTGCTTGAAAAGATTTCGGATCACTGGCTTTTTTCTTAATATACCGATTGAGTCCTTGTTCACGCAAGGCTAACTCAGTCGCCACCGTATGTTTACAAAAACCATGCTGTTGCCAATAAATACACTGACAAACATCTTCCTCTTTTGCTGTTCCATCTAACTCAATATGAAAAACTTCTGTGCCTAAAACTTCCGCATACCAGACTTGTTGCTCCTCATTTTTACTAATTGAAACAACTCGTCCTGTTTTGGCATAATCGCGTCCTTCTTCAACTATTTTTTCTGGAATTGACCACTTCATTGACTCACCTCCTACCTAAATTCTAAATACGTTTTAAATTCACTCGTACCATCTTGCTTGGTTGCGACTCGTAATTGTTGAGGAATACGTTGTTGCAACTCTTTAACGTGTGATATTAAGCCTATCAAACGACCATCCCCTTTAATTTTTTCAAGTGACCGCATCGCAATTTCTAGCGTTTCTTCGTCTAAAGAGCCAAATCCTTCATCTATAAACATCGCTTCAATCCGAATTCCACCCGCTATTTGTTGGATAACTTCCGCTAATGAAAGGGCCAGTGATAAAGAAGCCATAAAGCTTTCACCGCCGGATAATGTATTCACTCCTCGTGTCAAACCAACATGTCCATCGAAAATATCCATTTCTAATCCGGTGTTTTTCTTATAGGTTCCTTGGCTTTCTCTTAGTTTTAAATAATAACGCCCATTAGATAAGTCGAGTAGTTTTTGGTTAGCGACTGCCAGTATTTTACCTAAATAAAGTTGAAGACAATATCTTTCAATACTCAATTTACTTTGCCCATCACCATTCATGACATCAGAAAGCAAAGTTAACTCTTCTAATTCTTGCAACTCGACTTTTATTTGTTTTTCTTTTCGTTCTATTTCTAAAAATAAGCGGTGATTATTTTTTTGAATTAACGTTAATTCGGTCATTTTTTCTTGCACTTGCTCTTTTTCTCTTTTTAATTGTTCTAATTTTTCTTTTTCCAATTCTAAATCGCCAGGTGCCTCTTCTTGAAGCTCTAGCACTAATTGTTTTATTTCTTCTTGTTTTGCATAATATTCTTTATCAAAAGTTAAACAGATTTCTTCCAACAGTGGGATTTGTTTCACTTGTTCTTTTTGCTCAATAACCGTTGTTAATAAGAGACCGTTAGCTAATAATTCTCCTTCAAAAGCTTGTCTTCTTGTCGCTAACTTAGCGGTGATTTCATTTAATTGTCGTTTAGTTTCTTCTAAACGACCAGATAACGTCGCTTGTTCCGATTGTACTTTTGCTTGTTGCTCTTTCAATTCTGCTACCTGATTTTGCCAGTGTATAAGTACTTCTTGCATCATATCACGCTCAGCTAAACTTTTTGTCCGATAAGACCATTCTTCTGGGATTTGCTTCACTACAGCCGCTAATGCAGATTTTGTTTCAATACACAAAACGGTAGTCGACTGTTTATCTTGACGTAATTTTTCTATCTGTTCTTGTTTTTCTATAATGGCTTGTTCTTTCTCTTGCAATGTTAAACTAGCTTGTTCACATTTTTGAATCGCTACTTCTGTTTTTTTAATTTTTTCAGTTAGGTTGTTTTTTAAATTCTTCAAAAAATCGTACAAGTCGATATCGCCCTGATAATTATACCTGACTTGAACCTCTTTATACAATTTTGTTTTTTCTTTTTCTTTTTCTAGAGAAATTTTTTCAACATTTTCTTGAGCAAATAACTGTTCCCGCTCTAAAATGATTCGCTGCTCTTTCTCATAAAGATAACCATCATTGATTTTTTCAACTTGTATTTCAAGCTCTTTTAATTCTTCTAACGTGAGCGAACTTTCAAAATGAGCGGGTTGTGGATGCTCTGTTGAACCACACATCGGACACGCTTCCCCCGGTAACAAATCCAAACTTAAGCGAGCAATCTGCTCCTTGGCCCATTCGCTTTTTAAACGTTGCGCCTCGAACAATACTTTTTCTTCTGTTTGCCGCGCAGACCTTACAGAATCTCCTAACTGTGTTTCTTTTAAAATAAATTCAGCTAAAACTTGTTCTTGCGTTTGTAAATTTACCCAGTTCTGTAGTGCTTCATCAATTTCTCTTGCTTGTGTTTTAAGTTGATAACTTTCTGTTTGAAACGCTTCTTTTTTCTTAGTCTTTACTTTTAATTCCACAATCTCTTGTTCAAGATGAACGAATGCCTGTGAAGCTAAATCAAAAGCAAGCCCCATTGATTTCAGTTCTTTTTCGTTTTTTTCTAATTCTTGTTCTAATTGTTTCTGTTGGTCAAACAACGGGATGATTTCAGCCAGTTTCAAGATTTTTTGTTCAAATAATTGCATTTGTTCTTGTTCCAAATCAAGCGTTTCTTTTTCTAACTGAATTCGTTGTAAACTCGTCGTCACGCTTTGATAATTCTGTTGCGTTTCTTCTTGTTTTTTTCTTAAATGAACTTGATCTGACAAAAGCTCTTGTACACTTTCATAAAATGGTAACAATTGTTTAATTTTTTGAAGTGTTAGATGAAGTTCCTTTTTTACATTAATTTCAGCTTCTTGATGCTCTAATTCTACTAAACGCTCGGTGACCTTGTTCTTTTTAGCTATAAGCTGATCCCGCTTTTCTAGGCGGTAAACTTCTGCCTCCACTTTTTCTAGAATCGGTACTATTTTTTTAAACTCAGCCAAATAATCTTTTTCTTGCGCTTCATAGGCTAAAATTTGTTGGTCATAGAGAGATAAATAATCAGCCAGTAAACAATGTTCTGCCGCTTCTGCTTGATATTCAGAAGAAAAAGCAAGTTGTTGCGCTAAAACTAACAAATGATCGCTTTCCTTTTGTAACATTTTCGCTATTTTCTTTTTATGCTCTAAAATAGTTTCAGCTATTTGTTGGTAGAAATGCGTATTAAATAATTTCCTTAAAATTTTTTCTTTATCATTACTATCTGACATCAAAAACTTTTGAAAATCACCTTGAGGCAACATAATAATTTGAGAAAATTGTTGTTCATTCAACTGTAAGAGTTCCTCTACTTTATTCTTAACCTCAGTTTGCTTTGTTAATTGAAGAACTTCTTTGCCTTGCTCATCAAAAGCCGTCAAGACGACTCCTGCCGGTTCCTCTTTTAAATCAGTTCCTCTTTTTTTAGCCAATTTTTGTGCAGGTTGTCGAACAATATGATAGGTATTTACTCCATATTTAAACTCAAAAGCAACGGATGTTACGTCATGAGGGGTCGCAAAATTGGATCGCATATCTTTGCCTTGACGATAACTACCTGAGGTGACCCCATACAAAGCAAAACTCATGCCATCAAAAATTGTGGTTTTTCCTGCCCCTGTTTTCCCTGTAATCAGAAATAAACCATTCGCATAAAAATCTGAGAAATCAACGGTTTCTTTTCGATAAGGTCCAAAAAAATTTAATTCTAATCGTAGTGGCTGCATTTATTTCCCTCAACTTTCTGACATTTGTTTTAAAATTGCTTCATGTAACCATTCTTCTTGCTGTTTAGTTAACGAAATACCTACCGTTTCCTCATAATAATTCTGAATTAAATCTCGTGGATTCAAATCCGTCAGTTCTGCTTCAGTCAAATCGATAGCTGTAACAGACTGGTCCATCGCTCCTTGCAATTCCAAACTGATTAATCTTGGATAAATAGCCCTTAATTCACCGATAGCATTATCCATCACTGTTAAATCTTCCAAAACAACACCAGTATAGGCCTCTCGATCTGTTTGTTTAAAATGAGTTGGATCACAAATTTCTCTAAATTTACCTTGAATTTTTTGAACATTATGAAGTGGTTTTACTGGAATAAATGTACTTTTAATCTCACCAGATTCCTTTGTTCCTAACTCAACTATTCGAAAACCTTTCTCCTGATTTGCCTCACCTAAAGAATATTTCAATAATGAACCACTATACTTAATCCTTTGTCCTTTTTTAATCGCATTTTGATAATGAAGATGTCCTAATGCCACATAGTCAAAATCAGCTAACGATTCCTGTGAAACATTAGCAAGTCCTCCAACAGTTAGTGTTGTTTCTGACTCTTCCTTAGTTGCTCCTGCCACAAAAAAATGGGTCACTAAAACTTGACGTTTTGAAGGGTTAAAATGTTTTTTCATTTCTTCAACGACACGATTGACTCCCGTTTGAATCTCTCGAATACTCTCATCATTAAAATAGGTACGTGCGTGAAAAGGCTCAAAATAAGGTAGTAGAAAGAACTGAACATCACCTAATTCATAAGGTCGGACCGCTTGTTCAATGCGGGTATTTAAATAAAATTGTTGTGAGACCATCCACGGTGCACCGGCCTCTAACCTAATCGGACTATCATGATTACCTGAAATGGCAAAAACAGGCAACTGATGCTCAAGATTTAAAACCTTTAACATCTCTTGTAGGCTTTGGACTGCTTCAACGGATGGGATTGACCGATCATATAAATCACCAGCAATTACAATCGCCTCCACTTTTTCTTGAAGTGCTACTTTAACCAGTTGTTGAAAAGCATCTTCTTGTTCCTTTAAAAGTGAATAACCATTTAATTTTCTACCAATATGCCAATCTGCTGTATGTAGTATTTTCATGTACTTCCTCCTTAAAAAAGGTCTTCTTTCCATTATAGCAAATTTTTGAAGCCTCCGTCATTTTTCTACACCGTGGTTCACTCTAAACAAAACAGGTGAAAAGACGGAGAGGATACAAAAAGAGGCTGATTAAAAAATCAGCCTCTTCCTCCTATTTTTTTTCTAATTGTTTCTTTTCGGGACGCGTATAAACAAAATTTGGATTAATTTTTTGATCTAATTGTTTAAATGAGTTTTGCATTCGTTGTTCTACTTCTGCAATCCCCTCTTTGTCCATTTTTTTTATATCCGAAATATCAATAGGCTCTCCATACGAAATCGTCACACGCTTCTTAGTCCACAATCCCCAAAAAGATAAAGGTCCTTGGTAAACAGCAGGCACAATTTTGCGACGTGACATTTTACTAATTAAGGCTGCCCCACCTTTTAATTCATCCGAATAGCGACTCCCACTCGGAAAAATCATCACACTTAAATCTGTATTTTTTAAAGTACGAATTGGTGTTTTTATCACACTTGGGCCAGGATTTTCACGATCGACTGGAAAAGCATGACACCTCACTAAAATAAAACGTAAGATGGGATTATTAAATAATTCTTTCTTAGCCATAAATGAGAAACGACGAGGCCAAGCACCTATTGCAAAAAATACTGGTTCATACCAAGTGCGGTGTGGTCCAACAAGAACATAATTTTCATCTTTAGGTAAATTTTCAGTTCCTTCATAACGTGTATTCGTATTAATCAAGAAAATGAGGACTCTTACCAAACCGAAGATAAATGCATAAAACATATTTTTTCCATCCTTTACAATCTCATTTCGTTACAAGTATGCCCAAAAACAGCAAAACTTGCAAGCTTTTTCTAATCATCGTGGCATGATTTCTGTGTAAACTTTGCTATAATAAAAAGATATAACAAGCAATGAAAGGGAAATTTTATAATTATGAAAGATACTTTACAATCTGACGAACGTATTGACCAGTTATTAGCTCAAGATATCCAAATTATTCAAAGTTCAACCGTTTTTTCATTTTCACTTGATGCTGTTCTATTAGCCCATTTTGCTTCCATTCCAAAAAAAGGAACCATTGTTGATTTTTGTACTGGAAATGGAGCGGTTGCTCTTTTTATGCAACCCCGAACACAAGCTAAAATTACAGGATTAGAAATTCAAGAACGCCTAGCAGATATGGCGAAACGCAGTATTTCACTCAATCAATTTGAAAATCAAATTGAGATTATTCATACCGATATTAAAGATTCGCTGCACTATCTAAAACATGATTCCATTGATTTCATTACTTGTAATCCGCCTTATTTCAAAGAACAACCCAATAGCAAAAAAAATCCAAATCCATATTTAGCCATCGCCAGACATGAAGTTTATCTTACTTTGGACACTCTTTTTGAAACAGCTTCGAAGCTACTTAAAATGAACGGAAAAATTGCTCTTGTCCACCGTCCAGATCGGTTAATTGATTTACTTGACCAAATGAGAGCTCATCGGATTGCTCCCAAAAGAATCCAATTTATTTATCCAAAAAAAGAACGAGAAGCAAATATGGTTTTAATAGAAGGTATCAAAGATGGAAAAACAGATGGCTTAAGGATTTTGCCTCCTCTTTACATCTATGATGAACAAAATAATTATTATCCAGAAATTAAAGCGCTGCTACATGGACAATAAAATGAGAGAAACAACAGCTTATTTTTATGTTCTTCTCTGTCAAGACCAATCCTTTTATGCTGGTTATACTACAAATTTAGAGCGACGTCTTAAACAACATAATAGCGGAAAAGGCGCCAAATATACACGTGTACCTAGTAGGCGACCCGCTTCTTTGATCCACGCTGAAGCTTTTTCTAGTAAAAGTGACGCAATGAAAGCTGAATATGCCTTCAAACAACTCACCCGAAACCAAAAAGAAAAATACTTAAATTTAAAAGAATCTTGTCTTTAATAACAGACAAAGCTTTCATCGTTAAGGTATAATTAATGCAATTATTTTTGTTAGAAAGGAGAGCTTTACATGGAAATCATAGAAAAAGCTCCGGCTAAGATCAACTTAGGTCTTGATGTTCTTTATAAACGCGAAGACGGTTATCACGAACTCGAAATGATTATGTCTAGTGTTGATTTGGCTGATCGACTGATTATCACTCCTCTAAAAACAAATGAGATTATTATCAAAACCAATAGTGGTTTTTTACCGACAGATCGAAAAAACAATATTTATCAGACCATTGAAATTATGAAACACGCCTTTCATATTCAACAAGGTATTTCGGTTCAATTGGTAAAAAATATTCCTGTTGCTGCTGGCTTAGGTGGTGGTAGCAGTGACGCAGCTGCGACATTCCGTGGCCTTAATCGACTCTTTGAATTAAACGCAACGAAAGAAGACATGGTCAAGCTCTCTGTCCCAATCGGAACAGATGTCCCTTATTGTATTTATGGACAAACCTCTCTGGTCAAAGGTTTGGGTGAAATTGTTGAGCCCTTAACCCATTCAATGCCCTCTTGCTGGGTCGTTTTAGTGAAGCCAAAGTTAAGCATTTCAACGCCTAAAGTTTTTGCTAAACTGTCTTTAGACGAACTTTACCACCCAAACATCAATGCTTTAAAAAAAGCGATTGAGCAACAAGATTATTTTGAAATGACCCAGCATTTAGGGAATTCACTGGAATCCTATACCATGAAAAAATATCCCATTGTTTCTGAGATTAAACAAAAAATGTTAGCGTTTGGTGCCGATGCTGCCGTTATGAGTGGTAGTGGTCCCACCGTTTTAGCTCTTTGTCAGAAGCAGTCACGTGCAATCCGGATTGCGAATGGTTTAAAAGGTTTTTGCCAAGAAGTTTATGTTGTTCGAACTTTAAAAGATTAAAAAGCAAACAGGATAGAAACTGTGGATAAGCCTTAACTCCCTATATTCTGTCCTTTGCTTTTTTTATTTTTTACTGATTATTCAGGAAAACAACTTGTTTTTTTGTCAAAGTCATGCTATTCTTACTCTTGTTTTAAATTGTAATTCTTACGTTTTACTCGAAAGGAGTTTATCTATGCGTTATATCAATGTTGAGAATTTAACTTTTTATTATGGTGAAGAACCTGTTCTTGAAAATATCTCTTATCATGTTGATTCTGGTGAGTTTGTTATATTAACTGGTGAAAATGGAGCTGCCAAGTCAACCCTCATTAGAAATACACTCGGTCTTCTTTCTCCAGACGAAGGTGTTGTGACGATTTCAAAAGAAAATTATGAAGGAAAGCCACTCAGTATTGGTTATATTCCACAGCAAATTTCGTCGTTTAATGCTGGATTTCCAAGTACGGTTTTAGAACTTGTTCAATCCGGACGTTACCCACGAAATCGTTGGTTTAAAAAACTAACCACTCTCGACCATCAACATGTTGAAAAAGCTTTACATTCTGTCGGAATGTGGGACATGCGAAAAAAAAGAATTGGTGAATTATCAGGAGGACAAAAACAACGTATTTGTTTAGCGCGTGTCTTTGCCACCGATCCAGATTTGTTTATCTTAGATGAACCGACAACTGGAATGGACGAAAAATCACGTCGAGATTTTTATGAGTTACTTCAACATAATGCTCATGAACATCATAAAGCGATTCTAATGATTACTCACGACCATGAAGATATCAAAGAATACATGGATCGCCACATTCATTTAGTACGAAAGGAGGATTCAGAATGGAGATGTTTTCATATGCATTCATGATTCGAGCGTTAATTGCTGCTAGCTTTATCGCCATCATTGCCCCCATGCTTGGGATTTTTCTAGTTTTAAGACGTCAATCGCTTCTAGCAGATACCTTATCACATGTTTCTCTAGCAGGGATTGCTCTGGGCTTTTTCATCAATGTTAACCCTACTGTTACCACTTTATTTATTGTCATTCTTTCTGCTCTTATTTTAGAATACATTCGTAGTTTATATAAATCTTATTCTGAAGTATCGACTGCCATCCTCATGTCTGGTGGACTTGCCGTTGCTCTTGTCTTAATGAATTTAAATAAAGGAAAGCAAGCTATGAATATTCAACAATACCTGTTTGGTTCTATCGTGACGATTACTTGGAACCAAGTCATTATTTTAGGTCTTTTAGCGATGATGATTGTCGTCCTTTTTATTTTCCTCAAGAAACCAATGTATGTCTTAACTTTCGATGAAGAAACGGCTCATGTCGATGGGTTACCGATTAAGTATCTTTCCATGTTTTTCAATGTTATCACCGGAGTTGCTATTACAGTGATGATCCCGATTGCAGGAGCACTATTAGTTTCAGCGATTATGATTTTACCAGCCACGATTTCTATGAAATTAGGAAAAACATTCAATTCTGTCATGTTTATTAGTATTATTGTTGGTTTCATTGGTATGCTCTCTGGATTAATTTCATCGTATCAACTCGATACGCCTCCAGGAGCGACCATTACATTAGTCTTTATCATTCTTTTTATTTTGATTAATGTCATGGATGGTTTAAAATCTAAAAGAAAAAGATAGCTCAATATTAGAGAATCATTTGTTTTTAACAAGTGATTCTTTTTTTATATTAATCTTTTATTTTCCAAAGATTAGCTATTTTTCAGCTCAAACAAACGATTCTCATTAATATTAGCGACTTGCAAATGACGAACGTTCAGTTTTAGCTAAAATTTATTTTGTCTTTTTGAGGAAAAGATTCTATAATTGACAGTACTTATACTAAAAAGGAGTACGCTTATGAAAATTAAAAGAAGTGAACGCTTAATCGATATGACCCAATATATCTTGGATCATCCTCGAATGTTGACGCCACTTACTTTCTTTGTTAAAAAATATGATTCTGCTAAGTCTTCGATCAGTGAAGACTTAACCATCCTAAAGAAAACGTTTAGCGATCGAGGTTTGGGCGTCCTTGAAACTGTCGCTGGTGCTGCCGGAGGCGTTATTTTCACTCCAAAAATCCCTTATGAAACGGCACGAGAAATGGTCGTTGAACTCTGCCAACGTTTGTCAGAACAAGATCGTTTATTACCAGGTGGTTATGTTTATTTATCTGACTTACTGGGAGAACCACAATTGCTTAAACAAGTTGGACAAATCATTGCTTCACAATATGCTCACAAGAAAATTGATGCCGTTATGACGGTGGCAACCAAAGGCGTTCCTATCGCCCAAGCAGTTTCCTATTATCTCAATGTTCCTTTCGTGATTGTTCGACGTGATTCTAAAATCACTGAAGGTTCAACTGTGAGTGTCAATTATGTTTCTGGTTCAAGCGAACGAATTGAAAAAATGGAATTATCAAAACGGAGTTTAAAACGAGGAGCTAAAGTCTTGGTTGTTGATGACTTTATGAAAGGTGGCGGTACTGTCAACGGGATGACTGCTTTGATTGAAGAATTTGAAGCTGAGCTTGTTGGTATCACAGTCTTTGCCGAATCAACCTTTAGTGGACGCCGAATGATTGAAAACTACACCTCTTTACTATGTGTAAAAGAAGTCGACACGCAAACAAAAAACATTACCGTTGTCCCTGGTAATTATTTTGACTAATATTTAACTATAAAACAGCTTTAATCGTTCGTTTATTAAATTTATTTTATTGAGGAGTGTCTTATATGAAAAATCGTTATGCGATTATCTTAGCAGCAGGCCAGGGGTCACGGATGAAATCATCACTATACAAAGTCTTACATCCCGTTGCTGGAAAACCAATGGTCGAACATGTCATGGACCAAATTGAAAAACTTCACGTTGACGAGGTCGTGACCATCGTTGGTTTCGGTTCAGATAAAGTTAAAGAACAACTAGGCGAACGCTCACACTATGCACTACAGACTGAACAACTTGGAACAGGGCATGCCGTTCTAGCTGCCAGTGATCTTTTAGCTGACAAAGATGGAACGACACTCGTTATTTGTGGGGATACCCCTCTTTTAACAGCCGAAACACTAACTGCTCTCTTTGATCATCACGAAAAAGAAGAAGCAAAAGCAACCATTCTTTCTGCCATTGCTAAAGATCCAACTGGCTACGGTCGTGTTATTCGTAATGCGGAGGGTCATGTTGAAAAAATTGTTGAGCAAAAAGATGCAAAGGCGAGCGAATTAGCCGTTACTGAATTTAATACTGGAACTTATTGTTTTGATAACCAAAGTCTTTTCAACTCATTACAAGAGGTTGGCAATCATAATGCCCAAGGCGAATATTACTTACCTGACGTTATTGGAATTTTAAAGCAACAAAATGAAGTTGTTTCGGCTTTTATTATGGACTCTGAAGATGACTCTATGGGGGTAAACGACCGTGTCGCTTTAGCTAAAGCCAACCAATTAATGTTCCAACGAATTAATTTAGAACATATGAAAAATGGTGTTTCTTTTATTAATCCTAACACAACTTATATTGAAAAAGAGGTCACTATTGGCAAAGATACAACCATCGAAGCCGGTGTTCTTATTAAAGGTCAGACTGTTATCGGCGAAAATTGTTGGATTGGCGCTCATTCAGAAATTCGTAATAGTCAATTAGGTGATTATGTTGAAGTGACTTCTTCTTTAATTGAAAATGCAACCCTTAAAAATCATATTGATGTCGGACCTTATGCTCATCTTCGTCCGAATACAGTTATTGCTGACCATGCTCATATTGGTAACTTTGTTGAAACAAAAAATGCAACGATTGGTGAAGGAACTAAAGTGGGGCATTTAACTTATGTAGGTGATGCTACGCTTGGTCAAGATATTAATATCGGTTGTGGTACTGTTTTTGCTAATTACGATGGAAAAAATAAACATCATACAACAGTTGGTGATCATGTCTTTATTGGTAGCAATACCACTATTGTCTCACCAGTTGTTTTAAATGAATGTAGCGCGACTGCCGCTGGGTCGACCATTACGGAAGATGTCCCTAGTTATGATTTAGGAATCGCTCGTGGACGTCAAACAAATCTTAAAGAATATGCAAAAAAACTACCCTATAACCAATAAAAATAAGGAAACCCCTTGATTTATCTTACAAAAATGACTACTATTTATAAGTAAGTATAATACTGATAATATAGAAAGCGGAGGTTCTCATGTCTAATCATTACTTTGATCCAAGACTTAAAATTTTTTCACTTAACTCTAACAAACCCTTAGCCCAAAAAATTGCGGATGCTGTTGGAGTCGAACTAGGAAAATCAGAAGTTAGACAATTCAGTGATGGCGAAATTCAAATCAATATCGAACAAAGTATTCGTGGCGGTCACGTCTACTTAATTCAATCGACTAGTAACCCGGTCAACGACCACTTAATGGAATTACTAATTATGATTGATGCGCTAAAACGTGCCAGTGCCAAAACAATAAACGTGGTAATGCCTTATTACGGCTATGCTCGTCAAGATCGAAAATCACGTTCTCGCGAACCAATCACAGCTAAATTAGTCGCAAACATGCTAGAAAGTGCAGGAGCAACTCGTGTTCTTACACTTGACTTACATGCTGCACAAATTCAAGGCTTCTTTGATATTCCAGTAGACCATTTAATGGCTGCACCTTTGTTAGCGGATTACTTTATCGAACATGGTTACGAAGGCGACGATGTTGTAGTCGTTTCTCCTGATCATGGTGGTGTCACTCGTGCTAGAAAACTAGCTGAAAACTTAAAATCACCGATTGCGATTATTGATAAACGTCGTCCAAAAGCAAATGTGGCAGAAGTAATGAATATTATTGGTGAAGTAGACGGTAAAAAATGTGTCATCATTGATGATATGATTGACACAGCAGGAACAATTACTCTTGCTGCGGAAGCATTAAGAGAAAAAGGAGCGACAGAAGTGATTGCTTGTTGCACTCACCCTGTTCTTTCAGGTCCTGCGATTGAAAGAATCGATCAATCTTCAATCGAAAAACTAATCATCACAGATTCTATTCTTTTACCTGATGATAAACACTCAGATAAAATTGAAACAGTCAGTGTTGGTGCTTTAATTGGAGATGCGATTAAACGTATCCATGAAAACAAACCCGTTAGTCCTCTTTTTGAAAAAAAACGTGACTAATCTTTATCTAGAAAAGGTAGTTTATTATAACGATTGAACGTTATAACAAACTACCTTTTTTTATTATTTCTTCTTTCCTTAATAAATACGGAGACAATCTAGTTGTGCTTTTAAAAAAATTCTAGTAAACTTACATGCAATTGCTAACAAATAATAAGTTAATTTTGTTAGGTTCTCTAATCGGAAAACTTAGTGAACTGAGACCTTTACTCTTACAATTAACCATCAGTCTCTTGTCATTTTGAGACGTATAAAGGAGGGATAAAATGACAAATCTAATGTTGACGTTACTTGTCATTTTAGTATTTATTGGTTTGATGTTTGTACTTTACAAGATGCAAGCCAAACATGTTACATTTTCTAAACGCGTTTTTATTGCGTTAGGAATCGGGATTATCTTTGGATTAATCCTACAATTCGCTTTTGGGAATGATCACGCAGTTACCCTGAAAGCTATCGAATGGACAAGTATTGTTGGGGACGGCTATGTCGCTTTCTTACAAATGCTTGTTATGCCACTTATCTTTATTTCGATTGTCGGTGCTTTTACAAAGCTCGATACAAGTAAAAATTTAGGTAAGATTAGTTTTAATGTACTCGTTGTATTAATTGGAACAACTGCGATTGCCGCTTTAATCGGAATTGCTTCTGTTTTTCTATTTAATTTAGACGGTGCGACTTTTACGAAGGGTGCTCAAGAAACAGCACGAATTGCTGAGTTATCACAAAGACAAGATATGGTTAAAGATTTAACCATACCTCAACAGATTGTTGATTTCATTCCACGAAATGTTTTTGCTGATTTAGCTGGAACTCGTAGTACTAGTACAATTGCTGTTGTTATCTTCTCAGCTTTTGTTGGGATGGCTTATCTTGGAGTCAAGCGTAAAAAAGAAAAAGAAGCTGAGTTTTTCTTGAAATTAATTCAGTCCTTAGATGCGATTATTATGCGAATTGTTACCCTTGTTCTGCGCTTAACACCCTATGGGATTTTAGCTCTAATTATGAAGGTAAGTGCAACAAGTGACTTAAACGCAATTATTAACCTTGGTAAATTTGTTCTAGCGTCCTATGCTGCTTTAATCGCAATGTTTATCATTCACTTAATTATTTTAGTCTTCTATAAAGTAAACCCAAAAACTTATATTAAAAAAGTCTTCCCAGTTCTTAGTTTTGCTTTTACAGCACGTTCAAGCGCTGGAGCCTTACCTTTAAATATTGAAACACAAAGAAAAGCACTCGGCGTTGATGATGCCATTGCCAATTTCGCTGCTAGTTTTGGGCTTTCAATTGGTCAAAACGGTTGTGCTGGTATTTACCCAGCGATGCTCGCAGCAATTGTTGCACCAACAGTAGGTATTGATGTTCATAGCATTACTTATATCGCTATGATTGTTGCCATTGTCAGCATCAGTTCATTTGGTGTTGCCGGTGTTGGTGGTGGAGCAACTTTTGCTTCTCTGATTGTTCTTGGCTCACTTAATTTACCTGTTGAAATTGTTGGTTTAGTGATTTCAGTTGAACCTTTAATTGATATGGGCCGTACAGCTCTAAATGTTAATGACAGTATCTTAGCAGGTGTTGTGACTAGCCGCCGTCTAAACTTATTAGATGATGCTATTTTAAATGATAGCGACGCTGTTATCGAATCACATTAAAAAAAACCAACCGACCTTATTTAAAAGGATCGGTTGGTTTTTATTTTGTCCGATATCTTTATTACTGTTTATCATGAGTATTATTAATTTTTTGAGATGCTTGTTCCTTTAATAATTGACGAATATCATTTAAAATAGCATCCGTTGTTTCAACAGGAGCACTCGCTTCATCTTCTTTTTCAGCTGGTAAAATCGTTTGTGCTTTATTTATTGCCTTAACAATCAAGAATAAAACAAATGCGGTAATCAAAAATGTAATAATAGCAGAAATCAACATACCGTAATCAAACTTAACACCATTAATTTTAAAGACCATCCCTTGTGTTGCGGAATCTAAGTTTTTATGACCTGTTATTAACTTAATAACAACCCCAATTAACGGTGTAATAATCCCCGACACAAGTGCATTGACAATTGTCGTAAATGCGCCACCAATAATAACACCAACTGCTAAATCAATCACATTACCCCTAGTAATAAACTCTTTGAATTCCTTAATCAAACCTCAACACTCCCTTTCTAAAATTATTATACACATTCTAATATAATAACAACAGCATTTTATTTTACTTTAAAATTACTCTAATTTTCTATTAATTGGTTGACATGTAACTATTTTGTAATATATGATATAATACTGTAAAGATAGACTTAAACTTTGATTTTTTATAGACAGAAATTGAAATATCTGTGAATTTCGACTCTTTTCCTACCTTGTCTTGTCTTTTTTTGGTAATCTAGAGAGTGAGTTTTAAAATCTTTGACTCAAGTGATAAAGGAGTTTTTATACTATGATGACGGAATTAAATCAACATGTAAAATTACATATTTTACCAAATAATAAATATAAGACGGTCCGTATTTTAGTTCGTTTTGCAACCCCCTTAGACGCACTAACCAGTTCAAAACGTTCATTGTTAGCGAGTCTATTAGAAACCAATAGCTTAAACTTCCCAACACAAACAGATTTAAGCAAACAATTAGCCGACCTTTATGGCGCTAGTTTTGGTATTGGAGTCAGTCGTAAAGGAAATGAACATTATTTAACAATCGGACTTAATATTATTAATGATCAGCTTGTTCCTAATGGTTTATCTGTTTTAGAATCAGCTGTTGAATTTTTAAAAGAAATTATTTTTCAACCAAATATTAGCAATAACCAATTTGATGAAGCCACTTTTTATCGTGAACAAGAAAATCTAGTAGAATACATCCACTCTATTTTTGACGATAAACAATCACATGCTTCTCTTTCAATCCAACAACTTTTCTTTACTAATGACCTTGATCAACAGACACCTAGTTTTGGTAACCCTGCGGTCATTAAACAAGAAACACCCAGCTCACTTGCCAACTACTATCAAGAAATGTTAGCAAACGACCGAGTGGATATTTTGGTTTTAGGTGATGTCGCAGAAGGGTATGTTCAACGCTGCTTTAAAGATTTTGGTTTTACCGATCGTCCTCAAGAATTAACCACTAATTTATTTTATAAACAACCATTTGAAAATATCATTCAACAAAAAACGGAAAACTTGCCTGTTGTTCAGTCCAAACTGAACATCGCTTACCACTGTAATGTCTATTACTATGATGATTTATATTTTGCCTTACTTATCTTCAATGGACTATTTGGTGGTTTTCCACACTCAAAACTTTTTATGAACGTGCGTGAAAAACATAGTTTAGCTTACTATGCGAGCAGTTCCTTTGACAGTTTTAGAGGGTATTTAACTGTTCAAACAGGTATTGATGGCACAAATCGAAAAAAAGTTTTAAAATTGGTTAATGAACAATTAAAAAGTTTAGTTTTAGGAAATATTTCCGAAGAATTATTATTACAAACTAAAAAAATGTTAATCAACCAGTATCTACTATCATTAGATAATCAATCTGCTATTTTAGAACAAGCTTATCTGCGACTATATTTCGATAAAGCTAACCTCTCTGAAACCGAGTGGATCGAAAAAGTGAATAACGTTACAATTGAAGACGTTCAAACTGTTGCTGAAAATGTTAAACTTCAAGCAGTTTACTTCATGGAAGGAGGAAACTAACAACCATGAAAGAAATTTTTTACCCAGAAGTTAATGAAACACTTTATAAAAAAAGATTAAAAAATGGTTTAGAAGTGACTTTATTACCTAAATCTGATTATCATAAGACTTATAGTATTTTCACGACTAATTACGGTTCAATTGACAATGATTTTGTTCCTTTAAATCAAGAAGATTTCACCAAAGTTCCTGATGGCGTTGCTCATTTTTTAGAACATAAACTCTTTGAAAAAGAGGACGAAGACGTCTTTCAAAAATTTGGTCGTCAAGGAGCCTCTGCGAATGCTTTTACTAGTTTCACGAGAACGAGTTATCTTTTTTCAAGTACAGATTATGTAAAAGAAAATCTTTTAACTTTATTAGATTTTGTCCAAACACCTTACTTCACTGAAGATTCTGTCAACAAAGAAAAAGGGATTATCGCCCAAGAAATCCAAATGTATCAAGATGATCCTAACTGGCGCTTGTTTTTTGGTATCTTAAATAATCTTTACCCGAAACATCCCTTACATATTGATATTGCTGGTTCTGAAGATAGTATTTCTAAAATCACAGCAGAAGATTTGTATCTTTGCTACAACACTTTTTATCATCCAAGCAATATGAATCTTTTTGTCGTAGGTAATCTTGACCCTGAAGAAATTATGGCAACGATTGAAAAAAATCAAGAAATGAAACATTTCGAACCTGCTTCTTCTATTAAGCGCCGGTTTCCAATTGAACTTGAAAAAGATATCATCAAAGAAGATAAGATTGAATTGTCTATTAAACGTCCCAAAGCAATTGTTGGGCTCAAAGGGTTAGACGAAGTACCCAGTGAAAGTACTGACCGGTTAAAATACCAAACAAGTATTCAACTTCTATTACAACTTTTATTCGGCATTACTTCAAGTCATTATCTAGAGATGTACAATGATGGTTTAATTGACGATAGTTTTTCTTTTGAGTTTTCATTGGATCGTAGTTTCCATTTTGCTGATTTTAGTACGGACACTATCAATCCAGAACAATTTGCTAATCAAATGGTCAACTTAATCTTGAAATCAGATAAAAGTCCTGAGTTAACTGAACAGAATCTTGCGCTGGCTAAGAAGAAAATGATTGGGAAACATCTACAATCATTAGATTCATTAGAATATATTGCTAACCAATATAGTGCGATGAAGTTTGATGACGTTACCTTATTCGACTTAACCAAAATTATTGAGTCTATCACGTTGAAGGATATTTTAAACGTTAGAAATACTTTTGTTCGCCCTGAGGGACTAAGTCGTTTCTACATTTATCCTAAACCAAACTAAGTGTAACTCCTTAATTTACCGATACTAATAAAGAAAGAAGGCAATATTTTGGATACGATTGGGGAAAAGTTAAAAAAAGCCCGAATTGATAAAGGCTTAACCATTGGTGATCTTCAGCGAATTACAAAAATTCAACGACGATATCTAGAAGCGATTGAAGCCAGTGACTTTGACGCACTACCTAGTGATTACTATACAAGAACCTTTATTCGGCAGTACTCTGAAGCTGTTGGGATAAACCCTAGGCCTCTTCTTCGTCGTTTAGAAGGGAAATCGGAAAATCCAACAGACCTTGCGCTTGCGGTCCCAGTTAACGGTTCACGTAAGGCGAAACATATTCAAACAAGTCGCTCAAAAACACTCTTACAAACTTATTTACCTGTGAGTTTATTACTTTTAGTCGTAATGGCTATTTTTGGAACAGTCATTTATGCGATTTGGTTAGATACTGAGGACGGTCCACTCATACCAACACCTGAGAAAACGACAGTGGTTAAAAATGAAAGTAGCTCAACTCAAAAAACTGAAGAAAAAACGAGTGACTCTTCTACAGTCGAGTCAACCACTGAAACAACTAAAAAAGAAGTGGCTAAAGAAATTAAAGTCAAAGAAAATACTGATACTCCTCAAAGTGTTAGTTATACGATTAAAAATGATACAGCTCCTTATACTATTGAATTCACTGGTTTAGATGGCCCGGCTTGGATTGGATTACAAGAAGCTGGTACGACTAATATTTTTTATCAATATACTTTACAGCCTGGAGAGGATCTTCAAACAGAACTTCCTGATGATATGTCCAGCGTTGAAATCATTGTTGGGGCATCAAACAATCTAAACATTGGAATTGAAGGAAAATTATTACCATTTAACAAAAAAAATCCAGTAACTGGTAAAAAAATTATTGGTTTAGAATTTGAACCAAGTAAAGAAAAAAATAATTAGAAAGAAAGGGCTCCTATGAACTTACCAAATAAACTTACCGTTATCCGTATCTTTATGATACCGCTCTTTATTATCATTGCCGTCGTTCCATTTAACTGGGGTACGATTGCTGTGGGTGATCAATCTTTAGCAATCACTCAACTTGTCGCTGCTATTATCTTTGCAATAGCAAGTATTACCGATTGGTTGGATGGACATATTGCTCGAAAAAATAATCTTGTGACTAACTTTGGTAAATTTGCTGATCCCTTAGCAGATAAAATGTTGGTTATGACTGCTTTTATCGTTTTAGTAGGACAAGGTCTTGCTCCTTCATGGATTGTTGCTGTTATTGTCTGTCGCGAACTGGCGGTCACTGGTTTACGTTTACTACTCGTTGAAGGTGGCGAAGTAATGGCTGCCGCGTGGCCTGGTAAAATTAAAACAGCTACACAAATGATTGCGATTATTTTATTACTTGTTAATAACGTACCTTTTAATCTCATTCATTTACCAGTTGCACAAATTATGCTTTATGTTTGTCTAATCTTTACTATTTATTCTGGTGTTGATTACTTCATCAAAAATTCAGATGTTTTTAAAGGGTCAATGTAAAACAAGTTAAACTTAAGGGGGGAACGACATGATATTTTCGTCTCACTTCTTAAGTTTTTTTCTTTATATTTGCTTGTTTTACCCCTTTAGAACTATAATAAACGAAAAGGGGGTTATTCATTATGATATCGTCACTATTTAGTTCACTTAAGCGTTATGCGGTTATACGAAGTTTAGCTTTTATTTTATTAGGAATTGCTACTTTAATTGACCCTTATGGTGTTTTTAAAATCTTAGTTTATATCATCGCTGGATATAATCTCGTTCTTGGGATTATCAATTTAATTGATGGCTTACGCAACAAACAAATGACAGGTTTTAATTTTAAAATACCCATTGCGATTTTCTATCTTCTCTTTTCCGTTTTCATTTTCAAATTTGCTGATCCATTATTTAGTATGATTACTATCTTTTTAGGTATTCTTATTATGATTAGTGGTTTATCAAAAATAACTCAAGCGTTTAATCTAAAGAAATTTGTCAACGTACCCTGGATTTCAGTCTTGCTATACGGTATTTTACTCTTTATTGCAGGTCTTGTTATCTTGAGAAATCCATTTGCAACAAAACTTGTTTTCTATCAATTTATTGGTATTTTACTTCTCTTCACCGGTATTTCCGAATTAATTACTTATTTCAGATTAAAGAAATATGATATTTCATAAAGAAAAAAGGAGTCTGACTAATCTAATCGATTAGTTCGACTCCTTTTTATTTTAGCTTTTTTCGATTTTGGTCTGTTCTACTTTTTTTATTGGTTTTTCAGCTTTAACATCTAATAAATCTAATAAAAAGACGAACACTGGAATACCAATTACTAATCCCCAGATACCAAAGAATTTTTCAGAAAACATCAACACAATAAAAACAAAAAAGACAGGTAAATCTGTTTTACTACTCATTAATTTTGGATTTAAGATATAAGATTCTAACGCATGAATTAACATTATCATAATTAAAACATAGATGACATCTTGTATCCCCCCTACCGTATAAGCTATTAAACTTAGCGGCAAACAAGAAATAATAACACCTGCAACTGGTATTAAACTCAAAATAAAAATCATTAATGCTAAACTCAATAACTGACCTTCCGGAAAATGCATCAAGTATAACCCAAACATTGTCAATATCGTATTTACACAAGCAATTATAAATTGAGCTTCCAATACCACACCAAAAGTATTAACAAATTTTTTACCTAAAAATGCAACATCTTGACTTAAAACACTAATTTTACTAGTAAAAAAGCCTTTTCCAAAATTAGTAACCCAGTCTTGCTCGATAATAAAAAAGAAACTTAAAATCAAAGACATCACAAAAGTAATCCCCATCGAACCAATATTAGAGAGTGTGTTAAAAACGACTTTGGCACCTGTTGTTAGTTGTTGTTTAATCTCCTGAAAACTAATATTTGCAGCTAACCAACTTGTTAATTTATTATCCGTACTCATCCGTTGATAAAAGGAGACAACCTCTTCTATCATTTGAATCGTCTGCGTGAATAACTTAGGTACATAAATAGTTACTGCAAAATAAAGAAAAATTAAGATACAGATATAAAATACAATGGCAATTATTTTTTGCGGAATATGGGTCAACTGATGTAATTTTTTTACAACTCTAATAATTAAATACGTTAAAATAAAAGTTAATAATAACAGACTCATGATGTTACGAATCAAGTAAAGAAAGAAACAAATACCAATTAAGACAAGAGCACGTCTGACTGTTGTATTTTCTTTAACCTTTTTCCAGACTTCTAACATCTCGATCATCCTTTCTTTTTATTTATTTTTCTTTCTAATTCATCGTCAAAACGATAAGAATAAAAAAGAAATGAAATTAACCCTGCATAGATACTCCCTAACCATCCCACCATTGACCATGACCAAATAGCAAAAGGAATACCGCTCGCAGAAAACAGAATTTGATAACCTACAAATTCTATAAAAGAAAAAGAATAAACAAAGAATAAGCTTATTCTTTTTTTGTAAAGTTTAACAACTAATCCTAAATTGAGCAAATTATAGCCATAAAAGATTACTTTTTCTAAAAAATAAGTCTTTGTCCTTAATGAATACATAAAGATAAAGCTCAAAAACAGGATAGCAAAAAACGTTTTCCTCTGATTAATCGTTGCTTTCTTAATTTTCTCCATCTATTTTTCTTCTTTATCTAAAATAAAAGCTCTAGCTTCCCGTTTAACAGCGGCTAAATCAATTCCCTGTTCATGTGCTGCAAAGATACATCCGCAGTAGCACTGGCGATAAATATCATACTCACGGCACATCTCAATCGAACGTTCATAACCTTTATTCTTTTTAAAATCACTAGGCAGGTAATTAACATCATAAAACTTTTGAATATCAAAGCCCAAATCATTAATTTGTTGACTATTTTTTTTAGGCGAAATCGTTAAGGCACTCCCAAAATAATCATAGCCCAATTCCTGTGCTTTTTCTGCTACTAAATCTAACCGCATTTGAAAACAAGCGGTACAACGTTTTCCGCCTTCGGGTTCATCTTTCAAGTTTTTTTCTTTCACCATGTTCATAAAAACAGACGGCTCATAAGGTGCTGCCAAAAAGAGAACCTCTTGTCCTGTCTTTTGGTTAAAATCAGCAACAAACTGAGCTTGTACTTTCTCTCTTCGTAAGTACTCTTCTTTAGGATGAATATTCGAATTCGCAAAATAAATAGTAATCTCTGCAAATTGAGTCATGTATTCGAGTGTATACGTACTGCAAGGTGCACAACAACTATGAAGTAATATTTTAGGTCGGACTTCCTCTTTTTGCCATAATTTGATTAACTGTTTCAACGTTTTATCATAATTTATCTTTTGATTTGGTGAAAGTTTATTTAAAATTTCTAATGCATCCTGGGTCACTTTTTTATCCCCCTTAAAAAAATAATTAAAAAAATGAGAATACGAATGATTACCTCTATTAAACATAATCATTTGACTACTCTCATCTTTTTATTTCCTCTTAATTTTTACGTTTTAATAATTTTTCAGTCACTTGATATAAAATTTCTCGCTCCGGTATATCCGGCAAATTTAAAATACCTTTTAAAGCTTTATCCGTAAAACGTTCTGCCATTTTTTCAGCTTTTTTTATGCCCTCATATTGAATGATTAACTGATGGGCCTCTTTTAATTCCTTATCCGTCAACTCACTTTTCTTCTCTAAAAAGGGGGTAAACGCTGCCCGATTTTTACTCAAAGCTAGAATCAAAGGCAATGTATAATAACCATTTTTTAAATCTTCAAAAACCGGCTTGTTCATTTCAAGTTCAGAAGCTTGATAATCCAAAATATCATCCATAATTTGAAAAGCCATCCCTATATTATAACCTATTCGTTTTGCTTGCAATTGAACGAGTCTTGGACTATCAGCAAAATAAGCTCCTTCTAAACATGAAAATTCAAACAACTGAGCTGTTTTTCCTTTAATATGTTGAAAATACTGTTTTAGCGTAATTTCAGTATTGTATCTCAGATTCATTTGATCCAACTCACCAACTAGAATACGCTTCATACTTAATGCATTCAGCTCAATTGTTTTAAATTTATTCGTCGATGTCGCTAAGAGATGAAAATAAACCGTAAATAAAAAATCACCCGTATAAACCGCTATGTCCTTACCATATTCGGCTTGAATCGACGGAATAGCCCGGCGCATTGGTGAATCATCAATGACATCATCATGAATCAACGTTGCAACATGTAATATTTCCAATGACCCAGCCATGCGATGACTTTTTTTAATCGAATCGACTTGTCCAAACTTACTAAATAATAAAAAATAGGCGGGTCTTAATAATTTTCCACCAGAACCAAATAATAATTGCAATGCTTCAGTAATTTCTTTATTTCGAATTTTAACTGCCTTTTCCATAACTTGGCGTGTTTCTAATAACTCTTTTTTTATCTCTGGGTATTGATCCCACAATGGGTGAATTGCCATTAGTGCCTCCTGTTGTCTTAATCGCTTTAAATCTGAATCCTTTCAAATTCTTCACTCTACCAGTATAATAAACACATTACTAAATGTTAAGGAGTTTATTATGAATTTTAAAATCTTTGCTGAATTGGTTGAATTGAAAGCCAAGACCGCTAGTATTTTCCCTTTTATAATGGGAATGCTGTATTCATGGTACCATTTCCAACAGCTTTCTGTAAAAAATATGCTACTTTTTTTTATTTCCATGCTTTTCTTTAACATGGCCGTTGATATCTTAGATAATTATATGGATTATCATAATGCTACTGATGTCCATGATTATAAGCACGAAACTAACATTATTGGTCGTGAAAAATTATCATTGCCACTGATCAAGGGCCTCATCCTATTTTTTATTACCATTGCCAGCTTGATTGGACTTTATCTCGCAATGACGACGAGTTGGATTATTTTATGGCTTGGTCTTTTCAGCTTTGCGGTTGGTATTTTTTATTCTGCTGGCCCCAGACCTCTCTCAAGTCTACCTATCGGAGAAATCGCTTCTGGTGTGACAATGGGGATTATTATTCCATTGATTTGTGTCTATCTTAACGTCTATAATCTGACTGCTTTTGATGGACAACTCATTGGTCAAGTTGTTTTATTTGCACTCCCTAGTGCTTGCGCCATCGCCAATCTAATGCTTGCTAATAATACGTGTGATTTAGAAGAAGATGAATTAAATAAACGATACACTTTAGTTCATTATCTTGGAAAGCCCAACGCCTTAAAGCTTTTTCAACTTCTTGTCTTACTTTCTTTCTTCGTTACAACCTTGGCAACATATCTTGACATTATGCCTTGGACCGTTTACTTTATTTGGCTTGTATTTCCTAAAATTTGGAAAAATACACAACGATATCTCAAAAAACAAATTAAATTAGAAACATTTCCACTTGCCGTTCAAAATTTAGCTATTTTTGTACTCACACAAACTTTTCTTTTCTTTATTGGTCTTTTGATAACAGTTTTCTAACTTAATTTTTCTACTCAAACAAGTTGTGATAAACGAACCTTCGTTTAACTCACCGCTTGTTTTTTTTTACCAAACATCATAACAAGCGTTATCAGTACGCCAATGAACCTCTTCAATGAAATTTCGCAATTCAGCGGATTTTTTGGCTTCAAATAACGCTAATATTTTTCGGTGTTCTTCATTTGTCTGATATAAAATCTGCTTTATATCAACACGTTCCATAGGGTACCCTTTTCCAATAAATAACTTTTTCTTTTTCTCAATATCTTCAACTAATTTTTGATTACTGCATTTCTTAATATAGACCTCATGAAATTCAAATTGCAGCTCATTGTATTTTATATACAATGAATTATCAATTGCTGCATTCATTGCCTCAATCAAAAAATTCATCGTTGCATAATCCTCGGCTTGCAATTGATTAATCGTCAATTGAGCAATCTTTCCATCTAAAACCCCGATTACTTCATAAATCTCTTCCATATCTCTCTCTGTAAATTGTTTCAACTTAAAACCACGACGAGGCTCATGTTCTAAAATATCATCTGCTGTTAATAAAAACATAGCTTCTCTCACAGGTGTTCGGCTGATATTTAAATGTTCTGCAATATTTTGTTCAATTAATCGCTCCTCTTTTTGATAATTCCCTCGAATAATTTGTTCGGAAATAAATTGATAAATATCATCTTTAATCATAACATTCGCTCCTTGTCTGTCACTTACCACATTATACTATTGAATCCATAAATAAAGAAATAACTTTCCTATCCCTTATTCTAAAAATGCATTGACTTTATTTTATGAACATTGTATATTATATACGAAAGCAAAATTAAAGAAAAGAAAGAGGGATTTTTTATGTTCAAGAATGTTATTGTTCGTATTCCATCACCATCTATTTCTGAAGGCATTACAAGTGCAGACGAAGGAAAACCTATCTATGAAAAAGCACTTGTTCAACACGAAAATTATGTAAGCGCTTTAACTAAAACTGGCGTTAATGTGACTGTTTTAGCGCCTGCCAATGATTTTCCAGATGCTTGTTTTGTTGAAGACGTTGCTTTATGCACAAGTAAATGCGCCATCATCACCCGACCAGGTGCCCTCAGTCGTCGTGAAGAAGCCGCATTACCTGACATGTTAGAAGCCCTTAAACGTTTTTATGATACGATTGAATATATTAAAGAACCTGGTACGATTGAAGCTGGTGATATTATGATGGTCGGAGATCACTTCTACATTGGTGAATCTGCACGAACAAATGCAGAAGGTGCTCGCCAAATGATCGACATTTTAGAAAAACATGGTCTGTCAGGGCAAGTTGTTCAAATGAGCGAAATGTTACATCTTAAAACGGGGCTAGCTTATCTTGAAAATAATAATCTGCTTGTTGCCGGGGAATTCAAAACTGCCCCAGAATTTGAAAAATTCAACCGAATCGAAGTAGAGATGGATGAAGCTTATGGTGCAAATTGTATTTGGGTTAATGATTATGTGATTGTACCCGAGGGATATCCAACCGTTCAAAGTAAGATTGAAGCGCTTGGCTATCAAGTAATTGTCGTTGATACATCAGAATATCGAAAAATTGATGGTGGCTTAAGCTGTCTGTCGCTACGTTTTTAATTTAATGTTTTAAAATTTTAAGGATCTGAGTGAAAACCTTGTGTTTGAACCCTAGGTCCTTTTTTAATAAGCTCTCAAGGAGGCGGAAAAAATGCAACAAGTTTATCCACGCTTAGTCGTTAATCTTGATAAGTTAAAAAATAATGTTGAGACATTAAGAAAAAAAGCAGAAAAAAAAGCGGTCACTATTTCAGGAGTGATTAAAGGAGTCAACGCCTTACCAGAAATCATTGATACTTTTATTGAAGGGGGGCTACGCTCACTTTCCTCTTCGCGGTTAAGTCAGATTGAGTTAGTCAAATCAATGTATCCAGAAGTAGACACACTAATGCTAAGAATTCCGATGTTATCAGAATTAGAACGGATGGTCCAATGTTGTGATACCAGTTTAAATACTGAAATCTCAACTTTAAAAGCATTAAATAAAATTTGTCAAAAATTAAATATTAAACATAGTGTCATTTTAATGGTAGATTTAGGTGATTTACGAGAAGGTTTTTTTGAAAAAGAACACTTATTTGAAGCAGCTCTTTTAGTTGAACAGGAGTTAGATACACTTTATCTTAAAGGAATTGGGACTAACTTAGGATGCTATGGTTCAATTGAACCCGACGTGACGAATTTAAAACAGCTTGTTACTTGGGCTAGAGAAATAGAAAATGAAATCAATCGACCTCTCGATATCGTTTCTGGCGGAGCTTCGACGACTGTTCCGCTCCTTTTAAATGACACATTGCCTGAAGGTATTAATCATTTAAGAATAGGAGATAACATTTTTTTGAGAGATATGGAACCTTACTTTAATTATACTTTTCCTGAAATGCATGGCGATGTCTTTACCATTGAAGCAGAAATTATTGAAATTAAAGAAAAACCCAGTCATCCTATTGGAAACATTACCGTTGATGCTTTTGGAAATAAAGCTGAGTATGAGGATATTGGGGACCACACACGGGCGCTTCTTGCCATTGGTCGTCAAGATTTAGGAGATATTACAAAACTTATTCCTTACGACCCTAATATTTTATTAGTTGGTGGTAGTAGCGATCATACGATTATTGATATTACAGATTGTGATAAAAAATATCAGATTGGAGATATTCTATCCTTTAATATTGAATATGAACTATTGCTTTATTCAACAGGGTCACCTTATGTTTTTAAAAAATTTATTAAAGAGGGTAACTAGTTATGGAGAAAAAAGATAATTCCGTTGGTTTAGCTGGCCTAATCGCTTTAACCGTTAGTTCTGTTATTGGTGGTGGTGTCTTTAACTTGATGTCCGATATGGCAAAAGTCGCTTCCGTCGGACCTGTAACCGTTGCCTTGATTATTTCAGGAATAGGAATGGGTGTTTTTGTTCTTTGTTTACAAAATTTAAATGAAAAACTCCCAGACTTAGATGCGGGTATTTATAGTTATGCTGAAAAAGGCTTTGGAAGTTTTGTTGGCTTCAACTGTGCGCTAGGTTACTGGCTTTCAATTTTTTTAGGAAATGTTGCTTTGGGATCATTAGCTTTTAGCGCCTTAGGTTATTTTTTCCCTATTTTTGAAGATGGGCAAAATATTTACTCTGTCATTGGTGCTTCTGTTTTACTTTGGGGGATGCACTTTCTCATCTTGAAAGGAGCTAATTTTGCTTCTAAAATTAATGGTTTTATTACTATTGCAAAATTAATCCCCTTAGCAATTTTTATTCTTTGTTTAATAATTGGTTTTAAATATGATTTATTTACGCAAAATGTTTGGGGAACAATTCGTGGAAATTTCGAATGGGCACAAGTCATGCCACAGGTCAAAAAGGCAATGACCTCTGCCGTTTGGGTATTTGTCGGGGTTGAAGGAGCTATCGTTTACTCTGCTCGTGCCAAAAATAAAAAAATTGTAGGAAAAGCTACGATTTTAAGTTTTGCGATTATCACTTCTGTCTACCTCCTCTCAACAGTTTTATCTTTCGCAGTTTTATCACAACAAGATATTGCAGAGCTATCTAAACCAGCGATGGCTCAGGTTTTAGAAAGTGTGGTCGGCCGGTGGGGCGCTATTTTGATCAATGCAGGTGTTGTTATTTCCGCGATAGGTGCATGGTTTGCCTGTACCATGTTTGCTGGAGAAATTTTATATCAAGGAGCTAAGGACAGTATCTTCCCAAAATTTTTCGCTAAAGAAAACAAACACAATGCACCGAGCTCTGCTTTGTTAATTAGTGATGGGTTAGTTCAATTTTTCTTTCTCTCTTTACTAATTAATAGTAGCGCTTACAACTTCATGGCGTTGCTCGCTTCGAGTACAATGTTAGTTCCTTATTTTTTTGTTTCACTGAGTCAATTAAAACTTTCTTTAAAATGGGAAAAAAAGAAAGGTCATAAAAATGTCGTTTTAGGAAGTATTTCTTCTCTTTATATGGGATATTGCTTATATGCTTCTGGTTTTGAATATCTCTTTGTTACGACTCTTTTATTTGCACCTGGGATCATTCTATTTGTTCGCGCGCGTAAAGAAGGTCATAAATTAGTTTTTACACCAGTTGAACGCATTGCTGCGATTACTATTAGTCTGCTAGCTATCGCTGCACTGGTCTTAATTTTTACAGGTAGTATTGATATCACCTCAATGTAAATTTAAAAAAATCGAGAGGCTGACTAAAAAATATTAAAATAAAAGGAACAAAATCTGAAAAAAGATTTTATTCCTTTTATTATTTTTTTCGAGACTTTTGGATCAGCCTTTCTATTTATCATTTTAGAAGCGATCATATAAAACTGGTTTTTCTGAAGGTAGATAAAAAGCTAACGTTATTTCTTGCTCATCTGTTGTCAAAAAATTAAAACGTAAGGCTTCTTCTAAAGTTAGATAGCCTAACAACACTTGTGTCCAATGGTTTATCTTTCCCCGATAAACTGGAAATATCTCGGTCTTTTCCTCAATCTTTATACAATTCACTTTATCATTAACGGTACTTAAAAAGAAAGTCCCTTGATTCCAACAACAATTTTCATCCTCAACTTCCAAATAAAAACCAACACCTGTTGGTAACTTTATGGGGAAACGTTCTAAAAAGGGAGCAAATGAAATGATTCGCGCCATCATTGAACTAGTTAGACTAGTCGTTATTCCTTTTGTTTCTTCAAAATACTCTAAGAAACTTGAACCCTCACAGTAATTGAAATAAAAGGTTGCAAAACTACTTTTATGAGCAACAACAAAATTTAATAATTCTTTTAATACATTTTCAGTTTGATAGCCCATTTCTTCAATATAAAATTCATTGGCTTTAAAATGATAGCTTAAATAACCAACAACTTTATCTTTTGAATCAAAAACAAAAACGAATTGATTTCGACTCTTTGATTCGTGATAGTCTACCCACCAAGATTCACGGTATAAGCTACCATGCTGTTCTCCCAACGTCTTTTCATAAATTGAAAGTAAACGTTGAGTCTCAATTTTTAACGTTCTTTTCACCTTTAAATGACCCGTTGTCTTTAAAAAATGGAGTCGTTCACTCGGGATGGTTACTGTCGAATTAGACACGATTCTTTCGTAACCAAATTTTCGATAAAAAGGTTGAGAAAATGGATCTAAATAAGATAGTAAAACACTTTTTTCTTCCAATTCTTTAAAAACATACTCAAACAAATGACGAATACTTCCTTTTCCACGATTTTCTGGATAAGAAGAAACATTGCCAATACCACCCATCTTTATTCTTTGGCCATAGACATTTATTTCAAAAGGAATAACTATTATTTTACTTGCTAATTCTTGATCAATCCAATCGCCATAATTAAGGGTCTGACGACAAAAATCAAAAAAATTTTCTTTTTCTTCAAACGTATGTCGGACATCAAATGCATAAAGAGAAAGTTGATACATCGCTTCAAATTCATCTAAATCCGTCATTTTTCTTATCATTCTATCTCACTTCTCTTTCCATAATTTTTATTTTAATTAAAGTATCTCATAATTATTCCAAACGTCAAAGCCAAGAAAACATTGTGAATTAAGCATGTAATTTGCAATAACAATCGCTATTAACGTATAATATTTGGGTACAAATACGGGGAGGAATAGATGTGTCAACTTATCAAGTTTTATTATATTATTTATATGTACCAATTGAAGATCCAGAGGCTTTTGCCAAAGAACATTTAGCTTTTTGTAAGTCACTTAATTTAAAAGGTCGAATTTTAGTGGCCAAAGAAGGTATCAACGGAACCCTGTCAGGATTAACCGAAGATACGCAAAAATATATGGATACTATGCATAGTAAAGCAGAATTCAAAGATATTTTCTTTAAAATTGACCCTGCTGAACATCAAGCATTTAAAAAAATGTTTGTACGACCTCGCCCAGAACTTGTTTCTTTAAGTCTGGAAGATGATATTAATCCATTGGATTTAACTGGAGACTATTTATCGCCACAAGAATTTAAAGAAGCAATTCTAGATGATGAAACTATCGTTATCGATGCGCGAAATGACTACGAATATGATTTAGGTCATTTTAAAGGAGCCGTTCGGCCAGATATTCGTAACTTCAGAGAATTACCTCAATGGATACGGGATAATAAAGAACGCTTTATGGAAAAACGGGTGGTGACTTACTGTACAGGGGGAATTCGCTGTGAAAAATTCTCTGGTTGGTTAGTTCGCGAAGGCTTTAAAGACGTCGGACAATTACATGGTGGAATTGCAACTTACGGCCAAGATCCTGAGGTTCGAGGTGATCTTTGGGAGGGACAAATGTATGTCTTTGATGAACGGATTAGTGTTCCGATTAATCATGTTAATCCAGTAATTATCGGAAAAGATTGGTTTGATGGTACACCATGTGAACGTTATGTGAACTGTAGTAATCCGGAATGTAATCGACAGATCCTCTGTTCAGAAGAAAATGAAATAAAATATCTTCGTGGCTGTTCACATGACTGTCGCGTTCATCCACATAATCGTTACGTTGTTGAAAACAATTTATCAACCACTGAATGACAGGAGCAAGTGACTGCCTTGGGTGAAACATTTGACCTTGAGCTTGTTTAATTTTTAAATTGAATATCAAAAAAGTAGAGTGTGTTTATAGTCACTTCCTTAAACTAGACTAAAATCTAACTTAAATGGGAGACTATCTTTACACTCTACTTTTGCTTTTATTTAACTGTTACAGTCACACTACGACGCCCAAATTGCATACATTCAGCAACACTATTGAAATGTAAATCAACACGATTACCCTTAATATCGCCACCTGTATCTCCAGCAATTGCAAAACCATAACCTGATACTTCTACTAAAGAATTTAAGGGAATAACATTCGGATCAACCGCAATAACTTTAGGATTCACTCTTAGGTCAATACCAGTTGCCGTATAAAAACTTAATCCTGCTTGCGTGTATGAATATCCCGTTGCTTCCATTGTCATTGTTTGACCTCCACCAGAAACAGTGGCATCTGGCTGTTTCGGGATTGAACTTGTCGCATTACCCTTTGGTGCAGTTGGTGTCACACTTTCATTAGGCTCTGTCATTTCTTTTTTATCAGAAACGGCTAGACTTGCTTTTTCTGCCGCTTGCGCTTGTTTTTTTTGTTCCACAGCTTCTTTAGCTAAGCGCGTTGTTTCCAATTTTTTCAACGCTTCTTTATTACTCGATAATTCTTCTTTTAAAGAGCCAACTTTTGTTTCAAGTTGTGCTTTTTCAGTTTGCAGACTTTCTTGTTTTTCCACTAAAGTCGTTTGGCTTATATCTAAATTTTCTTTTAATTTTTCTAGTTTTTCCTTATCTGCTGTTAATGATTCAACTTTTGAATGCTCTGCATCTTGAATCACATTAACGGCGTGTAAACGACTAATAAAATCAGAGACACCTTCAGCATCAAGTAAAGTATCCAATAAATCCGTGGTTGCAGAAGCATTATTCACTTGAAGTGACTGCATTCTTTTCCCCATAGCATCGACCCGTTTTTCAATACTTGTTTCAACCGTTGTAATATTTTCCTTTAATTTTGAAATTTTGCTCTCTGTTTTAGTAACGTTTTGTTTGAGACTTTCAATTTCCTTATATGTTTGATTCACAGAAGTTAATGCCTGATCAATCTCAGTACTAATCTGCGCGCTCTCCTCTTTTATACTATCTTCCCTAGTTGTTGCTGCCCATACTTGTGTAGGAAAGATACTCATTAAAACAGTTACTAATAAGACTTTTAACATTTTCTTATTATTCACTTTAACAACACCTTTCAACTTCTCCAATATATTCATTCCTCATTATACTAGATAAGAGATTGCGCTTTGTAACATTCTCTTTACAAATTATTACAATTTGCGTTATGCTAATTGATAAATGTAATAGTAAGGAGAATTTGATAAATGTTTGAAACAATTTATTTTGCCAGCCCACTTTTCTCAGATATGGAGAAATGTTACAATGCTTCACTTGTTAAAAAAATCAGGCAACGCTATCCCAATGAGGTGATTTACGTTCCACAAGAACAATTAGCGATCAATGATAAAAATGCCTATGCTGATGCTAAGACGATTGCAACCTACGATACAACAGCCCTTTTAAAGAGTAAGCTCGGATTAGCCATTTTAGATGGGGCTTCTATCGATGTCGGTGTCGCTTCAGAAATCGGTGTCGCTTATCAAGCAGGAATCCCTGTTTTAGGACTTTTTACAGATAGCCGACAACAAGGAGCACTCAACCAACAAAAACTAACCGCTCTTCAAGAAGTAGCCGAATCTCAGTTTCCTTATGCTAACCTTTATACCATTGGTTTGATTAAACTTAATGGGCAAGTCTTAGCCCAAGAAAACGAATGGTTGGAAGCAATAAAAAATTATCTTTAACTGTAAGTTTATAAAAAACAACCCACTTATTCCAAATTAGTAAAACGCAACTCCGTAAAAAGAGGCTGACTTTTGAATCAGCCTCTTTTTTACTTATTATTCCATTATTTGTTATACTTTAATTATTCTATTATATCATTTATTGAAAGGAGTCGATAATGATGTGGCAGCTACTACCTTACACAAAAAAATATCGGAAAGAATTAATTTTAGGGCCTCTCTTCAAACTTTTTGAAGCAATACTTGAACTCTTATTGCCACTTTATATGGCTCAACTGTTGGATCAGACCATCCAACAAAAACAAAGTTTGATTACTTGGCAGTTGACTGGAAAAATGTTCCTTATCTCTTGCCTTGGTTTATTTTTTGTTATTATTTGTCAATACTATGCCTCCGTTGCCTCACAAGGATTTGGGACTGAATTACGAAATCAACTCTTCAAAAAATTGAACACCTTATCTTTTAAAGAGCTCGATCAATTAAACCAAAGTTCCTTACTTACAAGAATGACGAATGATACGACACAAGTGCAGCTTGCTTTAGCGATGTTTATTCGTTTGGTCATCCGTGCACCTTTTTTATGCATTGGCTCTATTATTATGGCTTATCGGATTGAACCTAAGCTAACTTTAATTTTTGTTGGAATTCTTCCGCTTTTCATTGGACTTTTATTTATTATTTCAAAAAAAACAGTTCCCATGTATCAACGTTTACAACAACTTTTAGACCAACTAAGTCAGCGACTTTTAGAGAATTTAACGGGAATTCGCGTTATTCGAGCTTTTTCAAATACAGACCAACAATTAAAACAAATGGAAGATACCAATCAACAACTAACTTCATCTGCCATTAAAGTTGCTAATCTTGCTTCCATCTTAGCCCCATTGACTAACTTGATGATTAATACAGCGATCCTTTTCTTACTTTTTTTTGGCGCAACTAGTATTAATAACGGGACGCTTTTACAAGGAGAAATGATTGCTTTAATTAATTACATGACTCAAATGCTCCTTGCTTTAATTGTCATTTCCAATCTAGTAGTTATTTTTTCAAAAGCTCAAGCTTCCGCCAAACGGATCAGCGCAATTTTAATGATTGAAGAATCTAACAATGAATTAGAACATCACAACTCATTGAACGAGCCTATTCAAAAAATTACTTTTGACCACGTTAGCTTCAGATATCCAACGACTAAAACAGATGCGTTATCAAAGATTAGCTTTCAATTAAAAACAGGACAAACTTTAGGTATTACAGGACCCACTGGCAGTGGTAAAAGTACGCTAATCCCTTTACTAACAGCTTCTTATCCTGCATATAAAGGTCAGATTTTAGTTAATGACCAGTCCATAGATACCATAAACCTAAAAAGTATTTTACCTAGTATCACAGTGGTTCCACAAAAAGCCGTTCTTTTTTCAGGGACCATTCGAAGCAATCTCTTAATGAATAATCCTAACGCAACAGATAAAGAACTTTGGCAAGCTTTAGAAATTGCGCAATGTCTTGATTTTGTTAAACAATTACCCAAACAATTAGATGCGATGATTCAAGCAGGTGGTAAAAATTTTTCTGGTGGACAAAAGCAACGATTATGCATTGCTCGGGCACTAGTTAAACCTTGTGAGCTATTAATTTTTGACGATTCCTTTAGCGCTCTGGACTATCAAACAGACCGAGCTTTACGCACTGCTTTAAAAAAACACCTTCACCAACAGCTAGTCATTATCATTTCTCAACGTTTGTCTTCAATTGCTGAGGCTGACCAAATTATTGTTTTGGATGAGGGACAGATGGTCGGGCATGGAACTCACGAACAATTACTCGCTCACCATTCTTTGTATCGTAATTTAGCCCAAACACAAGGAATTGGAGGTAGAAATAAAGATGTCAAAAAAGAAGATTTTAATTCACTATCTTAAGCCTTTTAAAAAAAGTATTATCACTGCTAGCCTTTTAGGTATCATTAATGGTTTCTTTCTAGCGTTAACAACGTTTTATATTGGAAAAGCCATTGATCAAATGCCTAGTAAGCAACAGGTTAATTTTCCAAAACTTTTTTTACTTTTAACTTTATTAGCTTGTATTATCTTCGTAAGTTCTTTGACCCAATGGCTCATTCAAAGAATTGGTAATCAAGTGGCCTTCAACTTAATTCAAAAAATCCGTAAAGAAGGTGTCGATCATCTCAATCAATTGCCTATCCGTTTCTTTGACACTCATCTTCATGGTGATATTATGAGCCGCTTTACTAATGATTTAGAATTAGTGGCTACCGCTTTTACTGCGATTTTTAACCAGGTTTTTTCCGGTTTAACGATGCTACTTGTTTCCTTTATTTGTATGCTTGTTTTAAATCTTCCTTTAACGCTCATTGTTGTTGGCAGTACGATCCTAATGTCACTAGTTAACTTCTACATTGCTAAAAAGAGTCAAAAATCTTTTAAGCAACAACAAAAACAACTAGGTAAAATGAATGGTTTTCTATCTGAATATTTACCTGAACAAAAATTGATTCATCTATTAGAGCACCAAAAAGTAACTATTCAACAGTTCGAAATGATGAATCAACAACTACAAATAATTGGACAAAAGTCACAGTTCTATTCTTCCTTAACGAATCCACTTTCACGTTTTATTGATCACTTAGGTTATCTGACAATTGGTCTTGTCGGTGGTTTACTACTTATTTCTACAAAAAGTACAATGAGTATCGGTATCATTTCAAGTTTTATTCTCTATGCAAGTCAATTTTCAAAACCAATCATTGAACTTTCCGGAACGATTACCCAACTTTTATCTGGAAAAGCAGGCTTTGAACGAGTGGTTCAACTTTTTGATGAAGTAAAAGAAAAAGAAGACACGTATCCTCTGACAAAAACTGAACCTTTAAAAGGAGAGTTAGAATTTAAAAAAGTTTCTTTTGATTATGAGTATGGACAGCCACTTTTTAAAAATTTATCTTTTAAAATTGAACCCGGTGAAACAGTTGCGATTGTCGGACAAACCGGTTCTGGAAAATCAACCATCATTAATTTAATCATGCGTTTTTATGACGTGACTTCTGGTGCTATTTTTCTTGATCATAGACCCTTAACTTCTTATTCCAAAAACAATTTGCGCAAAAAATTTGGCTTAGTCTTACAAGATCCTTGGCTCTTTAAAGCCAGTCTTTTAGAAAATTTAACTTATGGCTATCCCGAAGCCAGTCTCGAAACCGTTAAAGAAGCATGCCAAAAAGTCGCAATGGAAGGCTTTATTGAACGTTTACCTAACGGATTTGACACCGTCATTGATGAAAAACAGCTCACTTTGTCAGAAGGACAAAAACAATTATTAACCATCGCTCGCTTAATTATTAGTCAACCTGAATTTTTAATATTAGACGAAGCCACTAGTTCCATTGATTCTTTTACAGATTCAATGATTCAACAAGCCCTTGCTGAGCTAATGGAGAACAGAACCAGCATCGTTATCGCGCATCGATTAGCTACCATCACGTCAGCTGATAAAATTATCGTCTTACACAATGGTGCCATCGTTGAAACTGGAACACATCATGATATGATTAAACAATCGGATAGCTACTATTATAAAATTTTTAAATCTCAGTTTAAATAAAAAGAGTCGCTTTGTTTTTTATAAAAAAACAAGGCAACTCTTTTTGTGATTTTTTTACTTTCAAATACACCAAACAACCATTATCGTTATTTTCGTTTTTTTAACGACTTTCAAAATATTATTTTACAATATCAAACAATTTGTAAAATTTGTTGTGCGTTCTCTTTTTCTTTTTTTGAGTTAAAATAACAGATGGCACTGACTAAAGATACAATTTCAGGTTCATAGACTTCTTCAAAAATAGTCATTTCATAAGATGAACTTCCAAAAGGCATCCATTTAGGCCTAACTTTTGCTAACTTGCGATACCCTTTCATTAAATCAAAAGAGAGCGATTTCCAATCACCAACCAAGTACAATTCTGTTTGTTCTTGCAATGATAAAGTTGTTACGACTTGTTCAATAAAAAATTGTTTTTGTCCTTCAACGCTTATTATGCCTTGACGTTTTCCAAAATTTTCTTCAACCTCAATAGTTGCTACTTGCTGTCTCTTTTGATTATGAATGGTAATTTCGTTCATTGTTCCTTTTTTAGAAGCTCTTAAAGAATACTGGGCTTCTTTACTGCGATTAACAATCGGATGCTCATCGGTATAACTTATGACGCTTTTCTGAAGGTACAACTGTCTCATTTATAAACAACTCCTTTTTATCATAAACTTAATTTTAGTATAACACATATTTTTTTAACTGCTACTTTTAAGCTCACTATTAAATAACCGTTTAATTTCATTTAGCTCTTGAATTTCATATGTTGGTCTTGCTTTTGATAGATTGATCTCTTGATGAGGATTCAGCCATATAGAATCAATACCTACACGGTTTGCCCCCTCAATATCCGAAGATAAACTATCACCAACCATTAAAACTTTTGCATTATCTTTAATTTGAAGTGTATTGAAAATATAATCAAAAAAACGAACATCTGGTTTTTCAAACCCAACCTCTTCAGAAATAAATAACTTCGTAAAATAACCAATCAAGTTATTTGACTCCAATCTCGCTCTTTGTGTTTTACCTATCCCGTTAGTCCCTGCTAATAAACAATATCCTTGTTTTTGAAGTTCCGATAATATTTTTTCAGCTCCTGATATTAAATCCGATCGCGTTTCTAAAAAAGAACGAAACTCTTCATCAGCTAAAGCGCCCTCTACTTCGATTCCTTGTGTTTTAAAAAAAAGATAAAAACGAGATTCTAATAATGTCTGTCTTGTAATTAGTCCTTGTTCGAGTTGATCCCAAAGTCGGCCATTAATTTCTTTATATTTTGCCTCTGATGCTTCATTAAAAATCACACCATAATGTGTAAATACTTTTTCTAAGGCCACTCGTTCAGATTTACTAAAATCCAATATTGTATTATCTAAATCAAAAATTATATACTCGTAATTTTTCATGCTGTCTAAAATTCCTTTCAATCCTATCCGTCTTAACCAAACATTTTAGACTGTTTCTAAACAATCAGCAAGCTTTTATCTTAAATTTTATACATTTGATAAGTTTTTTATTTCTTTCAATAATAAAATAGCTGTATTTCTATTCGTTGCTAATGGAACCTCATAAACATCACAAAGACGAATTAAAGCATTAACATCTGGTTCGTGTGGTTGAGCGGTCAACGGATCTCTTAAAAAGATAACCATATCCATCAACCCTTCAGAGACACGAGCGCCGATTTGCTGATCGCCTCCTAAAGGACCAGATTTAAAGCAATGTATTTTTAAATCGGTTGCTTCCGTAATCTTACTTCCAGTTGTCCCTGTCGCAAATAATGAGTGCATCGCTAATACATCTTTGTATTCTTGTGACAAAAATATAATATCTGGTTTCTTTTTATCATGAGCAATTAGTGCAATATTCATCCTTCATCTCCTACTTTCTAATTCTATTTTCGTCAATTCGACAAACAGGATTGGTCACCTTTCACATTGTAAGCGTATTACATTTTCTATTATACTCTACTTAACAAATCAATTGAAAGAGGGAAAACTAACATGGTAGAAATTGCATTAAAACACATTAATAAAAAATACGACGGTAACCCAAAATATTCAGTGACTGATTTCAACTTAGATATTGCAGATCGTGAGTTCATCGTTTTTGTCGGACCTTCTGGCTGTGGTAAATCAACAACACTTCGGATGATTGCTGGACTTGAAGATATCTCAGAAGGTGAATTATGGATTGGTGACCGTATGGTTAATGATGTCGCTCCTAAAGATCGCGATATTGCCATGGTTTTCCAAAACTATGCTTTGTATCCACACATGACTGTTTTTGATAATATGGCTTTTGGACTGAAACTTCGCAAGTATGATAAAGCTGAAATCAACAAACGTGTCGAAAACGCTGCTGAAATTTTAGGCTTAACAGAATTCTTAAAACGTAAACCTGCCGCTTTATCTGGTGGTCAACGTCAACGTGTCGCATTAGGCCGTGCGATTGTTCGTGATGCTAAAGTTTTCCTAATGGATGAGCCATTATCTAACTTGGATGCTAAACTACGTGTGGCGATGCGTGCTGAAATCGCAAAATTACACCGCCGTCTAGAAACAACAACGATCTATGTTACTCATGACCAAACAGAAGCAATGACCATGGCTGACCGCATTGTTATCATGAAAGATGGCTTTGTTCAACAGATTGGTTCACCAAAAGAAGTTTACGATACACCAAATAATGTTTTCGTCGCTGGGTTTATTGGTTCACCTGCAATGAACTTCTTCGATGTGACATTAGGCGAAGATGGTTACATTACAGATAGTGAAGATTTAAAACTTGAATTACCTGAAGGAAAATTCAAAGTCTTGAGAGAAAAAGGCTATGTTGGCAAAAAACTAGTCTTTGGTATTCGTCCTGAAGATATTCATAGTGAAGAAATTGTTAAAGAGACTGCTCCACATAGTATCATTCGCTCAGAAGTAGTCGTTGCTGAACTACTAGGAGCTGAAACCATGTTATATACTCGCACTGCACATACAGAATTTGTTTCTAAAGTAGATGCACGTTCATCATACACACCTGGTGAAACGATCGAATTAGCACTTAACTTAAACAAGAGTCATTTCTTTGATGTTGATACAGAAGAAGTTATTCGTTAATTTTAATAACAAAAAATACCTTTGATTAAGATGAAGCGCCCCTTAAAAATTAGACCAAAAATCTAACTTTTAAGGAGCACTACAAGAACTTTAATCAAAGGTATTTTTTTTATCTTACTAATTTAATTTTTTATAAAACAAACCAACAGATAATAAAATAGCGACAAAACCTAACCAAATACTAGCTTGTTTTTCACCTGTTTTAGGAAGTGTTTTCGTCATCCCTTTACTGTTACTATTATTATTATTATTATTATTAACACTAGTTGATGAAGCTACAACTTCAATTGATACGAGTGTTTTAGAACCTTTAAATACCAGCTCTAAATTATCCTCTGTTAACGTTTTATCTTTAGACTGTTTTAAATAAGCACGTGTCACTTCTTTTTTACTTTCTTCAGAAATCATAAAATTCGGTAAAATACTAACTTTACCTGGTTTTAAAACTTTGAATGTACCATCTGTCCTGATATTAATAGCTTCATTTTCAAATGGTTTAAAAGTCCCCTCAGGTCTCACTCCATAAATACTATTAACTATAGTTTTACCCTGTTGACCAACAGATAACGTTGAAGGACTACTTGAGAACGTCAATTCAATTTCAACTTTTTCTTTTTTTGGAGTCGCTTCTTTAATTATAATTGGATAAGTATATAGAATATCTTTATTTACAAATACCACGTTATCTTCCGTTAAGGTTTTATCATTGGCTTTTTTTAATGCAGCTTTTTTGATTGCTACCTCTGTTTCTTTTGACATTTTAAATACGGGTTTAACTTCAAATTTTCCAGCTTTCAGCGCTACAAATTTACCGTCTTTTTTTAAATCAATCGATGCATTTTTGTCTGTTTCAAAAGAACCTGCTAACTCAACGCCCAAAATTGGTTTAGGTGTGACTTTTCCAGTTTGACCTACCACTAACTCAGTTGGAGAAACAATATAACTAAGTGTAGTGTCCACGATTAATTCTTCTTTTTCTTTTTCTTTAATCTCATAAGTCATTTCTTTTTCATTCTGTTTCACAACAAAATTGATATCTTCTTCTTTTAAATTCTTATTTTGTTCTAAATAAGCTTTTTTAATTTCGTTAAGACTATCTGTTGAAAGTGTAAATGTCGGTGTTACCTTAGTAGTTCCCACTTTAAGTGCCTTTATTTTCCCAGTTTTATCTAGTTGAATAAAATCCGTTTTAACTTCTTTAAACTCACCTTTAGGTACCACACCAATAAACTTACCTAATGTTAATTTTGTTTCTTCACCAACCTTTAATTTTGTACTCAGTGGGTTTGAAACCGTCGTGACAATCTCAACCGTTTGTTTTTCTTTTGTATCCTCAGTTTCAGATGTTGTTGTCGAACTCTCGCCAAAAACAACTGTCGGAAAAATAAATAACCCAAACAATAGACTAATTATCAGTTTTTTCATCGCGATCCCTTCTTTCTTTTCTTATTGTCTTTACAACCATTCTCTAAATTAAGTATAACATCCCACAAGATACAATAACATCTAATTTAATTAAAAAAAGTAACTTTAGCTAACTAAAGTTACTTTTAAATCTATTTTGTTAATTTTTTAGCTTCCAAAAAAACTGGGAATTTAAAACGATAACCGATTTGTTGGCTAATCGTATAAGCTAAGAAGCCATCAACCATGCTATGAACAAAGCCCCCAACTCCCAACATCAAAACTAAAGTGCCTAAAGCCATTTTATCAATCTGTCCAGTTAACATAAATGCCAAAACGACGACCGTTTCAAAAAAGGCATGGATTAGGCCTATAGTAATATTAAAACCTAAAAAATGTTTTTGGTTTAAAACAACACTTGGGTGTTTTTCCAAATACCAAGCACCTAGAAAAGCAAAAACAACATGACTTAATGCCCTTAAAGCAACTATAAATGGGCTTGTCATAAAAAATCCAAAAGCTGTACCTAAAGCAACTAAAACAGCGACTCCTGGTGAGATAAACATCGATAGAAAAATAGGGACATGACTGGCTAACGTGTACGTTGCCGGACCTAAAACAAGTCTCACTGGCATAATCATCGGAATCAGGATACCCAAAGCAATCAAAATCGCACTGTACGTTAATCTTTGAACCGAATTCTTTTTCATTTTTTCAACTCCGTTACCTTTTGAACAAATATAACAGATTTTCTGACACTTGTCAACAAACGTTTTTTTGTTATAACGATTTTTTGTTCGTTAATAACCGATTCGAGAGTAAAGCGAACTCAGGAATACTCAACGTTTCACCCCGACGTTTCGGATCAATTCCAGCTTCTTCCAAAGCGGTTTCCAACCATTTTTTTGTCGCTTCATCTTTTCCAAAGTGACTAATCAAATTATTCCATAACGTTTTACGTCTCTGTTGAAAAGACGAACGTGATACTCTGAAAAAGAAATCTTCATCTAACACTTCAGCCACTGGCTCTGTTCGACGCGTCAATTTAATAATAGCTGAATCCACATTTGGCTGAGGGACAAATGCTGTTTTAGGCACAATAAATGCCAATTCTGCTTTCATATAATATTGAACTGCTATTGATAATGAGCCATATGCTTTGGTTCCAGGGTTAGCCGTAATACGATCCGCAACTTCCTTTTGCATCATGATGACCATTGTTTCAATGTCTAATTTTGACATCAACAAGTGCATTAAAATAGGTGTTGTGATGTAATACGGTAAATTAGCAACCACTTTAACACGAGGCGCTGTTATTCCAAAAGCCTGTTCAGCTTCACCCACCAGATTTGCTTCCAAGACATCTTGATTCACGACAGTTACATTAGAATAAGGAGCCATTGTTTCTTCCAAGACCGGAATTAAACGCTGATCAATCTCAAAAGCTAGGACTTGACCTGCTTCACGAGCCAAGTGCTCTGTCAGTGCCCCAATTCCAGGCCCAACTTCAACCACCAAGTCTTCCTCTGTTAGTTCCGCTGTTTGTGCGATTTTTCGTAAAATATTAGGTTCTGTTAAAAAATTTTGACCTAAGCTTTTTTTAAATGAAAAACCGTGTTTCTTTAAAATAGCTTTGGTACGACTTGGTGTTGCAATATCATGATATTCTGTCATCTTTCTCTCCTTCTGCTATCTTTTGAAGTGCTTCAGTAAAAGTTTCTAAACTAATTTGAAACATTCCTAAACGTTTTTGTAGTTGTTTTCCATTGGTATAACCGATTCTTAAATAATCACCTAAAGCTTCACGCCGTTGTCTGGCATTAGGTCCCGCAATCAATCCCGATTGCAGTAATTGTTCCTGTGTAATCTGAGTTTCAAAATAATCTGTCATTGGTGTCGATACTTGATGTAGTGCTGCAAGTATCGTTTCGTCACTAGCATGTTCAACGCCAAGACTCCCATGCTTCTTATTCGGAACCCCTTCTTTACGTGAGATAAAGGCATGCTTCGCTTGAGGAACAACTTCCGCTACGATTTTTCTGATTTTCTCGCCTGAAAAATCTGGATCGGTAAAAATAATAACACCACGTACTTCCTGAGCGTGACTAATTTTTTCAAGTGTTTCTTCATTAATTGCTGAGCCATTAGTTTCGATTGTATCTACATCGACGACTTCTCTTAAACGTTTGGTGTCATCTTTTCCTTCAACAACAATAATTTCTTCAATTTTTTTTTTATTTTTCATTACACTTAATCCTAAATAAGTCATACGCGTTAGCTCGTGTTGTTGCCGCCACTTGCTCAGCACTCGACTGTCTTAACTCAGCTATTTTCTCTACAACATACCGAGTATAACCTGTTTCATTCCGTTTTCCGCGGTAAGGAACAGGGGCTAAATAAGGGGCATCCGTTTCAACTAAAAGTTTATCTTCCGGCACAACTAAACACGCAGCTTGAACATCCGTTGCTTTTTTAAAAGTAACAACACCACTAAAAGATAGATGCATTCCCAAATCTAGGAAGCGTTTCGCCCACTCAGCATCGCCACTAAAACTATGCATGATACCACCAGTCAAATGAACTTTTTCTTCTTTCAAAATACGATACGTGTCTTCTAACGCTTCTCGTGTATGAATACTAATGGGTAAATTCATCTCACGCGAAATCGCCATTTGACGACGAAAAATTTTTTCTTGAACCTCTTTTGGATCTTCCATCCAATGATAATCTAAACCTATTTCACCTAAAGCCACAACTTTGGGTAGAACTAATCTTTCTTGTAATTTTTTTTCAATGATGGGGGTATAACTTCCTGCTTCTGTCGGGTGCCAACCAATAATACTATAAATGTGTTGATATTTATCACTTAATTCCAATGACTTCTCAATCGTTGGTTCATCAAAACCAACAACGGCCATTTCGGTCACACCTAATTTTTGCGCACGTTCTAAAACTTCTGGGATATCCTGTGCGAATTGTTCCACATTCAAATGGGTATGTGTATCAAATATTTTCATCCAGTTTCACTCCTCGTTGTCCTATTTTAACACAAAAGAAAGAGGCTCGGACACTTTAAATGCCTTACCTCTTTAGCCTATCTATTCTTATGCAATAATAGAGCCATTTGCGACACCTTTAGGCGCTTCAACAATGAATAATTTACCCTCTGATTCAGCTGATAAAATCATTCCTTGGCTCACTTCACCACGCATTTTTCTTGGTTTTAAGTTAGCCACAATGACTACTTTTTTACCAATTAAATCGGTTGGTTCTGGATAAAACTCAGCAATTCCGGAAAGAATTTGACGATGACCTTCATCTCCAGCATCTAAACGAAATTGTAGTAATTTATCGGCATCTTTTACTTTACGACAATCAATAATTTCAGCTACTTTTAGCTCTACTTTATCAAAATCATCATATTTTATTTGTTTTTCTTTCTCTGAAACTAACTTAGTTTCTTCAGGATTGAACGTTTTTTCAGGTTTTGGACCACCTTTAGTTTGCGCCATTTGTTCTTTAATGTACGCTACTTCTTCCTCTAATTCCAAACGAGGGAAAATTGGTGTTCCTTTACTGACAACTTTAACTCCTTTTGGAAATTCGCCAAAACGAATATCTAACATTGACACTGTCGAGTCTTCTAAACCAAGTTGTGTAAAGATTTCTTTCGGTGCTTGCGTCATAATTGGTTGTAATAAAATTGCACTGATTCTCAAACTTTCAGCTAAATGGACCATCACACTATTTAATTCAGCACGGCGTTCTTCATCTTTCGCTAAAATCCAAGGCTCTGTTTCATCAATGTATTTATTAGCACGTGAAATTAATTTCCAAATTTCACCTAGTGCAATATTAAACTCCATTTTTTCCATTGCCTTATTATACTTCCCGATAATATCCGCTGCTGTCGTTGATAATTCACTATCAAATTTAGTCACTTGTGAAGCATACGTTGGAACCATACCTTCACAATATTTATTGATCATCGCTATCGTACGATTTAACAAATTACCTAAGTCATTAGCCAAATCATAGTTTACTCGTGAAACAAAGTCTTCTGGTGTAAAGACCCCATCAGATCCAAATGGAATCGCACGCATCAAGTAATATCTTAACGCATCTAGACCGTAACGACGAACAAGCATCTCAGGATAAACTACATTTCCTTTTGATTTAGACATTTTTCCATCACTCATGACTAACCAACCATGAGCAAAGATTTGTTTTGGTAATGGTAAATCTAAGGCCATCAACATGATTGGCCAATAAATCGTATGGAAACGAACAATTTCTTTTCCTACCATATGAACATCGGCAGGCCAATATTTTTTAAAATTCGTATCGTTGTCCGTACCATAACCTAAGGCTGTAATATAGTTTGATAACGCATCAATCCACACATAAACAACATGCTTAGGATCACTTTTAACAGGAACTCCCCAATTAAAAGAAGTTCGACTTACGGCTAAATCTTCTAGGCCTGGTTTGATAAAATTATTAATCATTTCTTTTTTACGTGAAGCAGGTTCAATGAAATCTGGATGCTCTTCGTAATAAGCTAATAAACGATCTGCATATTTACTCATTTTAAAGAAATAACTTTGTTCTTTTACTAACTCAACTTCATGGCCACTCGGTGCTTTACCACCAATCACTTTACCTGTTTCATCTCGGTAAACTTCAGCTAATTGATTTTCAGTAAAATATTCTTCATCTGATACAGAATACCAACCTTCGTACTCTCCTAAATAAATATCACCTTGGTCTAGTAATTGCTGAAAAATCTTTTGAACCGTTTCTTTATGATCTGAATCGGTTGTTCGAATAAATTTTGTATAATCAATATCTAATAGTTTCCAAAGTTTTTTCACGTCTGCAGCCATATCATCAACAAACTCTTGTGGTTCAATTTCTAAGCTTGCTGCCTTTTGTTCAATTTTTTGACCATGCTCATCTAAACCTGTTAAGTAAAACACATCATACCCTTTTAAACGCTTATAACGTGCCATTGCATCACAAGCAATCGTTGTATATGAGCTACCAATATGTAATTTACCATTTGGGTAATAGATGGGAGTCGTAATATAAAAAGTTTTTTTATCTTCCACCGAAAGTGCCTCCTAATCAATACTTTATTATTAATTTCTTTTTTTGTACAATTCCGCTTCATTATAGCATAATTTTTATTTTATAGCCCTAAAAAATATTCAAGTATTCTCTTTAAACCGTTTCAAGCATTTTTTGTCTAACTTTCATCGCTTCCTGATAAAACGGGACTAAAGCACGATACGTTGCAAGCATGAAAGAACGCCATTCTTTCGTTGTCCGATGCGTTAGTTCTTCTTTAAGAATCACGCGCCCGACTTGAAACTCACCTTTTTTAACGGTCAGCCAACGTTGCAACATCAGCTCAAGTTTTTCTTCTGTCAAAGGAACGTATTCATTCTTAGTATGGTCGCCATTGATAACAAAATCAGATGGTAATTTAAAGAATGCTTCTGGTTCTTCTAAAAAGAAACTGGCCATTTCTTGTTCAAATTCAGGATTGTCTATAAACGATAACCATAAAACAAGATAATCAGGTGTGATTCCCAGTTGAAAATGCGGATATTTTTTATAGCCTCGGGCGTCTCCTCCCATTGCACTCCACGTAAAATCAGGTGCATTCGTTGTTCGTCGACGATGTTGTGCAATGTGAATCGGGAATTCCGGCTCTCCAAGTTCTAAAGATAATTCCTTTACAAAATAAGTATCTAGTGATTTAAAAAGTGGTTGAATTTCTGCACGAATAGCCATCATACGTTCTTCTAACCCTTTAATTTCAAAAACAGTAAAACTAGTTTCAGTAAACATTTCTTTGCCCTCCATTAAATCATTAATTTAGTTTAACATATGTTGGTCCCCTTGTAAGTTTACGTTATACTATCAAGTAAAGTCTAAAGGAGGACACAATAATATGAATGATGCAGAAAAATTAATTCTAATTCAAGAGTATGTGAATCAACTATTTACAGATGATAAAACCGGACATAATATGTCACATATCCACCGTGTCGTTAACTTGGCTAAAAAAATTCAAAACATAGAAGGTGGTGATTATCTCATTATTTGTGCAAGCGCCTACCTACATGAATGTTTCGACGATAAAATCATAACAGACTTCACTTCAGCAAAAAAAGAACTGATGGCTCTTTTTAAGTCCCTTCTCCTAACAGAAAGCCAATGTCAACACATTTTAAGGATCATTGAACAAATCTCCTTTAGTTACCAACTCGACCATTCCCCTGTTCTTAGCTTAGAAGCCAAAATTGTTCAAGATGCAGACCGCCTTGATCCTCTAGGCGCGATTGGAATTGGTCGGACCTTTTATTATGGTGGTTATCGAGGAAACGAAATGCATCAGCCAAACTCCCTTCCTAGAGAATCCCTCTCTAAAGAAGACTATCGTCGGTCATCGACCGTCATTCAGCATTTTTATGAAAAACTTTTTAAACTTAAACAAAACATGCAAACACCACTTGGCAAAGAAATAGCAAAAAAAAGAACCCTTTTTATGCGCGAGTTTGTCGATACCTTCCTTTCAGAATGGGAAGAATAAAAAAATGGTTCTGTTGCAAAGTTTAAAATGAAAAAAGTCTTTTACTTAATTGTTTCAACACTATGCTGGAATTCCTAATAATTGATTGATTTCATGAATCACTAAAAAGCCAAAAAGATTTAGATCTTTTCGGCTTTTTTTATATAGAGAATGTATCGTTTCAATGCTTTTAATCGTAGTTGAAGCGGTCCTTATGGACTGATATAACTTGTGTCTTTTCTTTATTGAACGATGATTTTATTCAATAATATTATTCAAATATTTACGCGTTCGATGTTCTGTCTTAGCAAATAAATTTTCTGATTTAAGTCGATTAAACGCACAGCTTGATGAAAGAGCTTTGTCCGTTACAATAGCTCTCGGTTCTCCGAACTGTTTAATTAATCGTTTAAAGAAAGAGTAAGCTGCTTGACTGTCATGATTTTTTTGCAACCATATATCTAAAGAATCAATAGCACGGTATAAATAATGCCACGTTCCTTTGACCTTAATATAGGTTTCATCCATTCTCCAAGAATCACCAACAGATTTATTTCTTTTCTTCCATAGACAGTAGATAATCTGACTGTATTCCTGTCTCCATCGATAAATAGTTGTGTGACAAACGTTGTTTCCACGATCATTTATAATTTAAAAAACTTCCTTATAACTAAGGTTATACCTCAAACGGTAGCCAACGGCTACTGTAATAATATCTTTATTAAATTGTTTTCCTTTGAAATAAGTCATTTGAATGTCCTTAATCATCTATTTCTTCTTATTTTAATTTAAACAAAGATAATTGGAAAACTTTGCAATAGAACCGCTTTTATAAACGTTTATTTTTCTTAATCGTCCAAACGAGCAACAAAATCAGCACGACCGAAACAACCAATAAATAGATCCAATCATACCTTTTGTCAATGGAAGGAAGGGCGATATTCATTCCATAAAAGCCAGTAACCAAAGTCGGAACTGCTAAAGCTAGTGACCAAAAAGTTAAAATGCTCATCGTATCATTCAGATTATTATTCATAATACTATCAAATATTTGAGCAATTTTATCAACAACTTCGCTTTCCAAGTGAACCATATGCATAATTTGATTAGCTTCCACAATAACGTCTTCCAACCGCTCTTTTTCAACAGCGGATAAACTAACACCATAATTTGATGCTAACATCTTATTGAGAGCATCAAAATTACTTTTGGACGAATTAGTGAAATAGGTTAAGGTCTGTTGCAAATAGGATAAGTCTAACAAATTTTTATTGGTCATACTTCGCGGTTTCATATCATCTAGTTTATGTCGCTCTTTCATCAATTCACGTAATTTCACCATGAAATACTCAAAAACATTATAAATACCAGACATCAAAAAAATATTTAGGCTTGTTTCTGCCGATACATCCTTTAACATTTTTTGAAGCTCCTGATTAATTTCAATGGAGTCACTCATATTAAACGTAAACAAATAATTATCTTTGAATAAAAAACTCACTGGCCGAGTCGTTAAACGAACCTTCGCATCCATCTGAACCGGTAAATTAACTACCAACAAATGATGTCCTGTTATCGAATCATAATCATAGTTACTTTGTTCGTAGACATCTGTAACGTACTCCAAAACTTCTAACGATAAGCCATAATGATGAACCAATTTATTTTTTTCATCCATTGTTAACTGGTTTGTTTCCACCCAAATAACGTGTTCATTCACTTGATGTTCTAAAAGCATCTTTCCTCACCACCGCTTTCTCTAAGGTAGTGTCACAACATGACGATTAAAAGCATCATCACTAATGCCTTGTTCAATGACTTGACGACACCACTCTTTAGCTGAAATAAGGGAATGATCACGATAATTCCCACAATTTTTACGTTCTGTTCCTTGAACATCTTCCCATTCAATTTCATTTACAACTTTTGTTAATACTTTGGTTAAACTTTGAGCCACTTCTGTCGTAGAATAAACATTCCACGTCATCAAATGAAATCCAGTTCGACAACCAAATGGTGAACAATCAATAATTCCTGGTAGTTCATCTCTTAATAGATCCGCTAATAAATGCTCAATCGTATGGATACACGCAGTCGGCATCTCTTGTTCATTGGGTTGTAAAAATCGTAAATCATAGTTAGCAATCACATCGCCTTTGGGGCCTGTTTCTTCTGCGATTAAACGAACATATGGTGCTTTAACTGCATCATGATCTAAGGTAAAACTTTCAACTTCTGCCATCTTTTAAACTCTCCTTTAATACAATGTAAGTTAAATTTGGAGCATAATTTTTACGCTCTAACCAATTTCGACGAAGGCCATGACTATTAGACCAATAATCTAAAACGGCCGCTAAACATAAACATAAAGGCACTTTTTCTTCTTCTTCTATTTCAATCTTATAGACATTGCCTATTGTCGTAACCGTCATCACCTTTTTTGCCAACTGGTAAACATGATAGGATGCGGCTAGACTATCGCCTAAAACAAGCCACTTTACTCCTTTAATAAAATAAATATCCTTAGGAATAGGAAAAACCCGTCCCATTTCCCCCACTTTTTGATGATTTTCAAACAATTCAAATTGAGAACGAAAAGCAAAATTCTTTGGTTTCACACTAGCCAACGCACGCCCCTCTAAATCATAAATCGATAAAGAATCTCCTCTAACGCCCCAACGCCCCACTAATAAATACTCGGGTTTACCTTTTAAGTTTTTAATCGTTACACGGACATTCGCTTGAAGTAAATGTTTCTGTATATAGTACGTCACCATAGCATTTCGACATCCTTTACCAAAAAAATATTATAATTTTTCAGCAATCACACGCTCAATCGCTTTACCTACACCATCTTCAGCGTTTGAATCTGTTTCATATTTTGCCACTTCTTTAACTTTAGGAACACCATTCGCCATTGCAAAACTAACACCAGCCTCTTCAAGCATCGAAACATCATTATGATTATCACCAATTGCCATGACTTCTTCTAAAGAAATTCCTCTCAATTCAGCTATCTCCTTAATTGCATAACCTTTACGTGCCAAATGATGATTAATTTCAATATTATTAGGAAAAGAAGACGTAACATAAAGTTCATCCATTTGTCGAATTTCTTCTGCCACTGGTTCTAAGAAACGTTGACCTCTTTCATCAAAAGTAATGATTTTTAAGATGTCAATTTCATCATTTTCAATCACTTCATTGTAACTTTCAACAAAGGTGACTTTCAACATCGATAAGTGTGTTGATGCCATAGCAATAGCCATTTTAAAAGTAATATGAGGAATGTGGTCTGCCACTAGATTAGTAAAACTTTCGAGACGCTGTGGTTGACTATCCGAATAAACACCATCTGTCGTCATTAATTCAAAATAAAGACCGTGGTCTTTTAAAATCTTTAAAATACGTTTAACATTCTTTTTATCAATGGCATGCGTAAATAAAACTTCCCCGTCTTTATCAATCGCTTGAGCACCATTCCCTGTAATCAAGACACAGTCAATTCCCGCTTCTTCTAAAGGGGGACGAGCCTCCGTATGGTCGCGTCCAGTTGCCACCATAAATTCAATTCCTTCGGCTTGTGCTTTCTTTACAGCCTCTTGATTATATTTTGAAACAGTTAAGTTGGGTGATAAAAATGTCCCATCCATATCTGATGCTATTAATTTGATCATGAAATTCCTCCTTGATATTTAAATTACTTTTAGTGTAACATTTTTTACATCGAGATGACATCAATCAAACAGGTTTATTCACAAAAATATGCTACACTATCATGCGAGGAGTGATAACAATGAACCCAGAATTACCAAGTAGTTGGCGTCCTATTCTACAGGATGAAACAACCAAAAAATACTTTAAAGAATTGATGCTTTTTTTAGATAATGAATACCAAGAACAAATGATTTACCCACCAAAAGAACACCTTTTTAATGCTTTTCAATTAACACCTTTTGATAAAGTCAATGTCGTTATTTTGGGTCAAGACCCTTATCATGGCCCTAACCAAGCACATGGATTAAGTTTTTCTGTTTTACCAGGAAATAAAATTCCACCCTCTTTAAGAAATATTTATAAAGAACTAAGTCATGATTTAAAGATCACGCCTCCTAATCATGGGTGCTTAAATTCATGGGCTCAACAAGGTATCTTATTACTTAACACTGTTTTAACCGTCCGAAAAGGTCAAGCACATTCTCATCAAAAAAAAGGTTGGGAAATATTCACAGATGCCGTTATTGAAAAATTAAATGAACGAGAAGACCCTATTATTTTTGTTCTTTGGGGTAAACCAGCCCAAACAAAACAAAGTAAAATCAATCAAGATAAGCATTTTATTCTTTGTGCACCACACCCTAGTCCGTTGTCTGCTCATCGTGGTTTTTTTAACACACGACCTTTTTCAGCGATTAATCGTTGCTTGGAACAACAAGGAAAAGATAAGATTGATTGGAATATTCCTGAAAACTGTAGTATAACAAATGAAAAACTGTGACAACACAGAAACAAAACTGTTGCAACACTATGTCGCAACAGCAGGTTTAACCTAAGTTTTTCATGTGATTTCATAAAAAACAGCAATAAAATACTGTTTTTTATGATAATTTACGGTATGATGAAGTATATCAATTATTAAATCTAACATGAGGAGTTTTTTTAAATGGAATTATTTGAAGGTCTTAAACACAATATTATTGACAAAAACGTCAGAATCGTTTTCCCTGAACCAACGGATATTCGTGTTTTAGGTGCAGCTGTTCGTCTTAAATCAGATAACTTAATGGAACCAATTTTAATTGGGAATGCAGAAGAAATTCGTGAAGTCGCAAGTACTCGTGGTCTAGCGATTGATAACTTAACAATTATTGATCCAAAGTCTTATGCTGACTTTGATAAAATGGTGACGACTTTTGTTGAACGTCGAAAAGGAAAAGCAACTGAAGACCAAGCTCGTACTATTTTAAGTGATGAAAATTATTTTGGCACAATGCTAGTTTATATGAACTTAGCGGATGGCTTAGTAAGCGGTGCTGTTCACTCAACAGGTGACACGATTCGCCCTGCCTTACAAATCATTAAAACAAAACCTGGCGTTAGCCGTACAAGTGGTGCTTTCTTAATGGTTGGTAACCGTGATTCAGAAAAATATATTTTCTCTGACTGTGCAATTAACATCAATCCTGATGCTCAAGCCTTAGCTGAAATTGCTGTTGAAAGTGCTAAGACTGCTGAAATCTTTGGAATTGATCCTAAAGTTTCACTATTAAGTTTTTCAACAAAAGGTTCTGCAAAATCAGAAGAAGTTGCTAAAGTAGTTGAAGCGACTAAAATTGCTCAAGAGTTAGCACCTGAATTAGCCATTGATGGCGAGTTACAATTTGATGCTTCTTATGTTCCTTCAGTAGCTCAACAAAAAGCCCCTGATTCTAAAGTGGCGGGAAAAGCGAACGTCTTTGTTTTCCCAGAAATTCAATCAGGAAATATTGGCTATAAAATTGCACAACGTTTAGGTGGTTTCCAAGCAATTGGGCCTATCTTACAAGGTTTAAACAAACCAATCTCTGACCTTTCTCGTGGTTGTGACGAAGAAGATGTTTATAAATTATCAATCATTACAGCTTCTCAAGCCCTACAAGACGCTTAATCTTTTTACTTTTTCAAAAGCCATGACTTTAATATTCGTCATGGCTTTTTATTCTGTCTCGCGTTATACTCAAAATAAAAAGAAAACAAGGCGGTGATTGACAATGAGTCAACCATTAATGAATGAAACACAAACCCAACAACTGGCCTTTGATTTAGCAACATTAAGCCAACCAGGAGATATTTATTTATTGACTGGGGACTTAGGTGCGGGGAAAACAACCTTTACCAAGGGATTCGCTAAAGGGCTTGGCATAGAACAAATGATTAAAAGTCCCACCTACACTTTAATTAGAGAGTATGAAACAGGTCGATTGCCTCTTTACCATATGGATGTTTACCGCCTAGCAGGTAGCGTTGATGGTCTTGGATTGGAAGAGTACCTTGAAGGAGAGGGTGTTTGTTTAATTGAGTGGGGAACGTTGATCCGGGAAGAAGTCGATGTACCTTATCTTGAGATTATTCTTGATAAAACAGGCGAGGAATCTCGCAAATTAACCTTAATTTCCTCTAGCAAAAACAACGATCGTTTAACTCTTTTAAAAGAGCAACTCGCTCATTTGGGTTGGATGGTTTAAAAAAAAAGCTGTTAAACAACTGATAATACAGTCATTTAACAACTTTTTTTATTTTTTACGTTTTTTATTACGGTCTTTAGAATTACGTTTCGGACGTGTTTTACGACTATTTATTTTTGATTTTTCTTCACGATAACGACGATCCTCACGACGACTAGCTTTGACTTCTTTCGTTCCTTTTGTATCCTTTGACTCTTGTGGTTCAACTTTTGCTTTGTCTTTATCAGTAGTTTTGGTTTTCGGTCCTTCCGTCTTTTTAGCCGACGGTGTTCCTTTTATCTCTGGAACAACACCTACTTCTTTTTTCACTTGACCTTTTGATGCTTGACTAGTCGCTCCTTTAACCGGCGTTTTGGTCCCCGATGTTTGAACCGTTTTGCTTTTATCAGAAGGACGACTCGTTGCTATCTCGTTGCTATCCTTCACTTTTGAACGCCCGGAGCGGGAGCGTTTCTCTTCTTGCAAATTACTTAATTCTGTGTCAATTAAATAATCAAGGTACTTTGATTCTTCTAACTGATCAATTGCTCGTTTTGCTTTTTCGGTAGGGTCCTCTTTATAAGGTGATCGACTAGTACTTTGACGACGGGAACCTTCTTTTTTACCTTTGTCTTTAGCAGAACGTCCCTTGTCTCGTTCTCGTGTGTATTTCCCTGGTCGTTTGCCTTTTTTACGTGATTTTTCACGCTCTTCTTTTTCAATTTTTTTCTTATACCCAATATAACCGCCTACAGCTCCTCCGATCACAATTATAATTCCTAGAAGTGTCCATAGCCAGATTAAACTACGTTTAGGTTCTGCTTTTTTCGGTTGATAGACTTCTTCTGAAATTTTAGTTGGACTTTCCCCAGACACTTTTTTGGTTGAAGATGTTGAAGAGGCGACTTTCTCATTTGTTTTTTTAGTTTTTGTTTCACTTGTTTCCGTTTTTTTCTCATCTTCTGTTTTTTCCGTTGAATTCGAACTCGTTGTTGTCGTTGTCTCTGTTTTTTTAGATGTCTCCGACTCAATCGTTTTCTTTTCAAAGTTATAACGAACATCAGTTGACTGATCTCCCTCAGCATCGAGGATGGTTATAACGGAAACTTTTGTGTTTTCTGGAACGGGAAATTCAAATTCACCCGTTTCAGATGCAATTACAGAACCGGCAACATTTTTTAAGAAAACATTAGAATGTGGCGCAGTTTTCCCACTGATTACGCGTTTTTCTTCGTCGTATTTTAAATCAGTAATTAGGGGCTGATCCTTTTTAGCATCTGCTGCCGAGACTGACATCAAGCCAAAAGCTAAATTACCAATTAATAAAAACAGGACGACTAAATAATTCATCACTTTCTTCATTAATTTTACTCACCCTCACTCGTTATAATTAATTCTACCGGGCAGTGGTCACTTCCATAAAAATCGCTTAGAATCGCGGCTGACTTCAAACGTGCTTCTAAACTTTTAGAGACACAGAAGTAATCAATCCGCCAACCTGCATTGTTCTTACGGGCGTTAAAACGATAACTCCACCACGAATAGGCTCCTTCTTGCTCTGGATAAAAATGGCGGAACGTATCGATAAAGCCATTCGCTAATAATTGACTAAATTTATCCCGTTCTTGAATGGAGAAACCCGGATTTTTTTGATTTGTTTTCCAATTTTTTAAATCGATATTTTGATGAGCAACATTTAAATCACCACATAAAATAACAGGTTTATCATTTTCCAATTGCTTTAAATAGGCTAAAAAATCCTCTTCCCACTGCATCCGGTAAGCCAATCTTTTTAGTTCTGCCTGAGCATTTGGTGTATAACAATTTACTAAATAAAAAGTTGGATATTCTAATGTAATCACGCGACCTTCTTGATCATGTTCTTCGATATCTATGCCATAACGAACACTCACTGCTTCTTCTTTTGTAAAAACAGCCGTACCCGAGTACCCTTTTTTTTCTGCATAATTCCAATATTGATAGTAGCCTGGTAACTCCAAATCAATTTGTCCTGCTTGTAATTTAGTTTCTTGGAGGCAGAAAACATCCGCATCTAATTTTTTAAATTGGTCCATGAACTCTTTTTTGACAATCGCTCGAAGTCCATTAACATTCCATGATATTAATTTCATCTTTTTCTCCCGTCACACTGACTAGCAGTCTCTCTTTTCTCACACCTTCTATATTACCATAGAAAAAACAGTTTAGTTAAACACTTTTACAAAATAAGTGGTAAATGTTAACAAAAAATGCTTTTAAATCTGATCGTAACTGATAAAATAAAAACTTACGTCTCTTTTTATGTAAGCTACCGACTTCTAGTAAAATATGTTAAAATTAATTCGCCTGAATTATCGAGAAGAGAGAGGATTTTAGTTATGAATACAACAGAAATACAAAAAGCATTAGCTAATGTTAAGTTACTTTTTAATGAACCATTATCTCATTTTACATACACAAAAACGGGAGGACCTGCCGATGTATTGGCCTTTCCTAAATCAAATGATGAAGTCAAAAAAATAATTCAATATTGTAATCAACAAAAAATAAATTGGCTTTGTTTAGGTAATGCCAGTAATCTGATTGTACGTGATGGTGGAATTGAGGGTTTTGTCATCATGCTCGAAAAAATGGATACTGTTACATTCAATGGTTCTCATCTAACGGCTGGAGCTGGAGCTAAACTCATCGATGTCACTAAGCTCGCCCTAAAAAAAGAGTTATCCGGTCTAGAGTTTGCTTGTGGTATTCCTGGAAGTATTGGTGGGGCCGCCTACATGAATGCTGGTGCATATGGTGGCGAATTAGTTGATGCTTTTGAATCTTGTGATGTAATTTTAGAAGATGGATCGTTTAAAACACTCGTTAAAGAAGAGATGGACTTCCGTTACCGCCATAGTATTTTACAAGAAATTAAAGCGATTGTTTTATCGGTCACTTTCAAGCTTGAAAAAGGGAACTACGATGAAATGAAAGCTAAAATGGATGAACTAACAGATTTAAGAGAAGCAAAACAACCATTAGAATATCCTTCATGTGGAAGTGTCTTCAAGCGTCCCATAGGGTATTTCACAGGTAAATTAATTCAAGACGCAAAACTCCAAGGGTTAAAATGGGGTGGTGCCCAAATTTCTGAAAAGCACGCTGGTTTTATTGTTAATATTGACCAAGCGACAGCAACAGATTATATTGAGTTAATCGCTCATATCCAACAGGTCATCTTAAAACAATTTGATGTTACTTTAGAAACCGAAGTTCGAATTATCGGAAGAGAAAAATAAAAAAAAGTTCCTTAGTAACCGAATCGTTGCTAAAGAACTTTTTTTAATTATGATTTAACTACTAAACTTTTTTGTTTACCATAAATTGATAAACTAAAATTACAATGATAAGCAATACACATAATAATAAATATATAAGGGGTCAGTTCAAACCCAAATACCTCTCCAGCTAAAAAAATGGGGGCTAAAAAGGTATTCGTTGCACTCCCAAAAACACTGGCATAACCCAAAGCCGCTACAAAAGTAACAGGCAAACCAAACAATGGTGCGATTACGACTCCAAAAGTACAACCAATCGTAAATAGCGGTGTAACTTCGCCACCCTGAAAACCAATCGATAGCGTTAAAACAGTTAAGATGATTTTCAAAAGAAAATCATACGAGTAAATCTTGCCACCATTTAAAGCTAAAGTAACCAACTCACTACCCAAACCAGAGTAACGACCAGCATGAAATAAAATCAGCAAACCTACAAGTAAAATACCGCCACAAAAAATACGAACATAACGATTCGGTAAAAGTTGGGCCGTCCAAACTTTTCCTTGCTTCAAAGCAATGGCAAATAAAAAACCAACGATGCCAAATAAAAAACCTAGAACGAGTAGTTTTAGTAATAATGAAAAGTTTAATTCTGGCATTTGAACCAAGTGATAACTAAATTTTTCTAAGCCTAAGAATTTTGATACATAAAAAGCTGTGAAAGAAGCAACACTAGCCGACAACAAAGATTCATAATCAAGTTTACCAGCAATAAAAATTTCAATCGCAAAAAAGATCGCAGCAATTGGCACCTGAAACAATCCAGAAAATCCAGCGGCCATCCCCGTCACTAAAGCAATCTTCGTTAGATTTAACTCTAAATTTTTAAAGGGATTCAGGCGCTCAATCCAATGTGATAATGTTGCCCCTATCTGAACAGCAACACCTTCACGCCCAGCGCTTCCTCCAAAGAGATGCGTCAACCACGTACTGACAATCACGATTGGAATAAGCCGAAAGGGAATACTCTTTTGTTCACCTAAGCCTACGTCAAAAACTAACCCCATTCCTTGACGACTTCGTCCACCAAATCGAGAATACAGCCATTCAATCAATAATCCAGCAAAAGGTAAACCAAAGATTAAAGGGAAGAAAAAGACCTGACGCCACCCAATAATCATTAGGAGTCCTTTCCCAAAAATAACTTCTAAAATACCTACCAAACTACCTACCACTAAACCAAACCCAATGAGAAAAAGTGATTTCTTCAACTTCATCCAAAAATATCCTCCTTATTTACAAAAAAACCTTTACAACCTGCCAAAAAACAGCAGATTGTAGAAGTCATCAGTTATCTAACATAACGGTTTTAACTTTAAAAAAGTTAAGGGAGACATTCATTCCCTGAAAACTTTCATCCTCTTTCATATTCTAAACTTTTTTCCATCTTTTTTCAAGTTAATCTGATTATTTTTTACTATAATCATTGATACCTCTACTTCGATTTTAGCCAATCGAAAATAAGTGTACGATAACTCCACATTTCTCTTTCATCATTTTTCTGAAAAAACATTTTTATTGCATGAAACGTCGATATAATTGACACATAAACAGAAAAAGGACAAACTTAAGAGAGATAAAAATATTTAACTAAAAAATGACATATTCATCTTAAGGAGGTAGAATCATGTATCAAGAACTTGAAAAACTCATCGAACATAAGCAAGACGACTATTTCCAAATAAGTGATCAACTTTGGGAGTTAGCCGAAGTAAAATTTGAAGAAGATCAATCTGCATTACTGCTTATCCAACAATTAAAACGTGAAGGATTCCATATTGAATCCAACATCGGTGGCATTCCAACTGCTTTTGTAGCCACTTTTGGTAATGAAGGGCCAACCATTGGCTTTTTAGGGGAGTATGATGCTTTACCTGGCTTTAACCAAAAAGCCAATAGTATTATTCCTGAAAAAGATGAACACGCTCCTCATGACAATGGTCATGGCTGTGGTCATAACTTACTTGGCACTGGTGCTTTAGCTGCTGCTGTGGCAACGAAAGATTATCTAATCCAGAATAAAATAAAGGCTCAGATCAAATTTTTTGGTTGTCCTGCCGAAGAAGGCGGTTCTGGAAAAACATTTATGGTCCGTGATGGTGCTTTTAATGATGTAGACATGGCGATTTCATGGCATCCTGCAACCGATAATGGCATTATCAGTTGTCCGACTTTAGCTAATATTCAAGCCGCTTTTTCATTCAAAGGAAAAAGTTCGCATGCTGCAAATGCTCCTGAAATGGGACGAAGTGCATTAGATGCGATGGAATTAATGAACGTTGGTGCTAACTACTTGCGAGAACATGTCATCCCCGAAGCACGTTTTCACTATTCTATTTTAGATAGTGGTGGAAAGGCGCCAAGCGTGGTACAAGATCATTCAAAAGTACTCTATCTTATTCGTGCACCTAAAGTATTTCAAGCCAAAGAAATTTATGAACGCCTCTGCAAAATTGCGGAAGGTGCCGCTTTGATGACTGAAACCGAAGTTGCGATTCATTTTGATAAAGCATGCTCGAACTATATACCTAACACAGTTTACTCAGAAGTCATGGGTGAGTGCCTTGCAGAAATTGGCGGCCCTCAATTTGATGAAAAAGATTGGCAATATGCACAGGCCATTTATGACAATTTATCCGATAAAGAAAAAGAATTCCGAATGGTCCCTGCTGTTGGACCGGTTGAAAGAAAACTGCTCCAGGAACACTTCAATGACCCCTTATCAGAATTCGTTTATCCTTATAATGAAATGTTAAAAAATATTGTTGCTCCTGGTTCAACTGATGTAGGTGATGTTAGCTGGGTCGTTCCAACAACACAATGTTTGATTACTACGGAAGTCCAACACACACCCATGCACTCATGGCAATGGGTGGCCAATGGAAAAAGTGGGATTGCTAAAAAAGGGATGCTTAAAGCCGCACAAATCATGGCTGCAACTGCTCTGAAAGTCATCCAAACACCTGAGCTTATTGAAAAAGCTAAATCAGAACTACATGAAGTTACTGCTCAAACACCTTATCAAAATCCAATTCCTGATTACGTTGTACCCAATAGTTTAAAACAATAGCTTAAAATGACAAAAAAAGGGCAAATTTTAAAATCTGCCCTTTCCTTTTGTCATTTTCTATTTAATCTTAACAATCGTTCGCCCAGTGTGCGTGCCTTCTAAAATCTGCTGGATTGTTGGTAAAATTGTTGCTAATGTCACTTCTTGAAGATGCAATTTTGCTAATTTATCTGCATCAACCTCTACACCTAAACGCGCCCAAAGCATTTGTCGCTCCGCCATTGTTAAAGCAACCGTATCAATTCCTGTCATTGTAATTCCTCGTAAAATAAACGGCAAAACTGTGGTTGAAAATTGAATACCTGACGCATTACCGCAAAGTGCCACAACACCCTGATAACTAATTTGAGGCAATAAATCTCCAAGTAACTCGCCACCAATTGTATCAAGCACGTAATCAAAACGTTGCCCTGCCAAAGGTTTTTTCTTCTCAAGTTCAATCTCTTGAGGAGTGATCACCTTACTTGCACCTAATCCTTTTAAGTAACTAACTTGATCTTCTTTTCTAGAAACAGCGGTTACTTGGTGATAGCCGAGTGAATTTAAGATGATAATCGCTAAACTCCCAACGCCACCTGTAGCACCTGTCACTAAAATCGAAGCTTCCGTTTTATCTTTTAATCCCAAACGTTCCAGCCGTGTGATCGCTGTCATTGCCGTTAACCCGGCCGTCCCATAAATAGCTGCTTCACGTAAATCTAAACTAGTATGTAAAGGGACTACCCACTCATTTGGAACTCGCACCTGTTCACTAAAACCACCTGTATGACTAACTCCCACTTTAAAACCAGTGACCACAACTAAATCATCCACATGAAAATCAGTGGCTGTTGTTTCCTTAACTCGCCCAATGACATCAATCCCTGGTATCATCGGATAACTACGGACAACGCCACCTCTTAACTGAGTCGCCAAGGCATCTTTGTAATTAATTGATGAATAACAAACGTCGATTAAGGTTTCACCTGCAGATAAATTTTCAAGGCTTTGCGCTTCTAACCTTACTTGTACCTCATTATTTTCATTGCTTAACGTTATCGCTTTAAATTTTGTCATTTCACTCTCTCCTTACTCCTAGTCGTTTTCTCTTTCATTATAGATGATTCTCACTTAATTATCATTGCTTATCTTTGAGTTTTTAGTTATAATCTCATTGTTACTAAACATTTTAATTAGCGTGACTAAACTTTTGTTAGTTTAAGTTTAGTCACACTAATCTTAAATAAAGGTGGTTAAAAATGGACATCGGCAAAAAAATTAAAAATTTACGTCTCCAAAAACAATTAACCCAAGAAGAATTGGGTGAACGAACCGATTTAACAAAAGGCTATATTTCCCAACTTGAACGCAATCTCGGTTCTCCTTCTATGGAAACTTTCTTTTCGATTTTAGAAGTTCTTGGCGTAACACCTAGAGAATTTTTTGATGATAAAGAGCAACGGCAACAAGTCATCTATACACAGGAAGACTATACCATTTACTATGATGAAGAAAAAGGCTATGAAATAAAATGGCTTATTTCTGATTCTAATGAAAAGGAGATGGAACCCATTCTTCTAACTTTAGAAAAACTAGGTGAATATAAAGAGTTTGAACCTTCTTTGTCAGATACTTTTGCCTATATTCTCGAAGGAGAGGTTTGCCTTGAGATTGGTTCTGATACCTACTATGCTAAAAGTGGAGAAAGTATTTACTATCAAGCTGTCAAAAAGCATCAAATAAAAAATAACCAAACACAACCATGTCGCTTACTTATTGTGGCGACCAATTCGTACCTATAATATTAAAAGGGGTGGCAAGATGAGCAAAGATATTATTCGTTTTGAAAATGTAGTCCAACAATTTGATGAAACTATTGTCTTAAAAAATGTCAGTTTCGAAATTGAACAAGGTAAATTTTATACACTACTCGGTCCATCAGGTTGTGGAAAGACAACCATTTTAAGACTAATTGCTGGTTTTTCCGAGCCTTCTAAAGGCAATATCTATTTTGATGGGAAAAAAATCAATCGAATCCCGGCGAATAAGCGTAAAGTAAATACTGTATTCCAAGATTATGCTCTTTTTCCTCATATGAATGTTTTTGATAATGTTGCTTTTGGTTTAAAAATTAAAAAACTTTCTAAATTAGACATTGAAAAGAAAGTTCATGATGCTTTACGCATGGTGCAACTATCAGGATTTGAAGATCGTAAAATCCATGAAATGTCTGGTGGTCAAAGACAAAGAGTGGCTATCGCAAGAGCCCTTGTAAACGAACCTGAAGTATTACTTTTAGATGAGCCACTTTCTGCACTAGATCTCAAATTAAGAACCGATATGCAAGCTGAACTTCGAGAATTACAACAGCGATTGGGCATCACTTTTATTTTTGTAACTCATGATCAAGAGGAAGCACTTGCAATGAGTGATGAAATATTTGTTTTAAATAATGGTCATATTGAACAAAGTGGTTCCCCTGTTGATATTTATGACGAACCAATTAATCGTTTTGTTGCCAATTTCATCGGAGAAAGTAATATCGTTAACGGCATAATGATTGAGGATAATTTGGTCTCCTTTGTCGGGCAAACTTTTGAATGTGTTGATAGTGGTATGCGCCCCAATGAAGCTGTCGAAATTATGATTCGACCAGAAGATGTCAATATTGTACCTAGTGATTATGGTAAATTACAAGCAATCATTGAGACCCAGCTCTTCCGCGGCGTCCATTATGAAATTTTTTGTACTGATTTGGAAGGAAACGAATGGGTTGTTCATTCGACAAAACGTTCTGAAGAAGGCAAGCGAGTCGGACTTGATTTTGAAGCTGACAACATCCACGTGATGCGTTTCGGTGAATCAGAAGAAGACTTTGATGCTCGTCTAGAAAGTTATGACGAGGAATAAAAGAAAGGAGGAGACATATGAATTCAACTAAAAAACTTTATAGTATCCCCTATCTCTTATGGATTGCATTATTTGTTATCGCACCCGTGTTACTAATTGTTTACCAATCATTTTTTGACCCAAATGGAGTCTTTACCTTAGACAACTATCGTCAGTTCTTTACTTCAGGAACCTATTTAAAAATGACGCTGAACTCGGTATTTTACGCTTTTTTAATTACGCTAATAACGCTGCTTATTAGCTATCCAACTGCCTATTTATTAGTTCAAACAAAACATAAACAGCTTTGGCTGATGCTCATTATTTTACCAACCTGGATTAATTTATTATTAAAAACGTATGCTTTTATTGGCATATTTGGGATTAACGGTGGGGTCAATCAATTTTTATCAATCGTTGGTATTGGCCCGCAACAAATTTTATTTACTGATTTCAGTTTTTTATTTGTCGCAACTTATATTGAAATTCCATTTATGATTATGCCCATTTTTAATGCTTTAGAAGAGATTAGCCCGTCATTAATTTTTGCTAGCCGTGACTTAGGCGCGAACTCTTTTGAAACCTTTCGTCGGGTTATCTTTCCCATCTCTTTAAGAGGCGTCAAAAGTGGCATACAGGCTGTTTTCATCCCCTCTCTAAGCTTATTCATGTTAACTCGACTCATTGGAGGGAATCGTGTCATTACCTTAGGAACAGCTATTGAGCAACATTTCTTAGTGACACAAAATTGGGGCATGGGGTCAACCATTGGTGTTATCTTAATTATTGCAATGTTTGGAATTATGTTGTTAACCAATGAAAAGGTCAAAGGAGGGAAAAAACATGGACAAAATAAAAAAAATAAAATGGGCTAACCTTTATTTAGTTGCTGTTTTTATCTTACTCTATCTGCCCATCTTTTATTTAATTTATTATTCATTTAATAAAGGAGGCACAATGACCAAATTTACTGGTTTCACTTGGGAAAACTATACAGCAGTCTTTGAAGATACTCGTTTGATTACAATTGTTGTTAATACTTTCCTTTTAGCCTTTTTATCGGCCCTAATTGCTACTATTATTGGGACTTTTGGAGCGATGGCCATTCACTATACTAAAAAAAGAGGACTTAAACAGTCTCTCCTTAGCCTAAATAATATCCTGATGGTTTCACCAGATGTCATTATTGGGGCAAGTTTTTTAATCCTTTTCACTTCATTAGGAACTTTCTTTGGCTTTAAATTAGGATTTACTTCGGTTTTACTTTCACATATTGCCTTTAGTATTCCCATTGTTGTTTTGATGGTCTTACCTAAGATACAAGAAATGAACGAGTCCCTTATTGATGCTGCACGGGACTTAGGGGCAAATAACTGGCAAGTTTTGTCTAAAATTATCTTGCCTTATCTAACTCCTGGGATTATTGCCGGTTACTTTATGGCCTTTACTTATTCATTAGATGATTTTGCGGTAACCTTCTTCGTCACAGGAAATGGTTTTAGTACATTATCGGTTGAAATCTACTCACGTGCTCGTCAAGGAATTAGTTTGGAAATTAATGCTTTAAGTGGTTTATTGTTTATTTTCTCAATGGTTTTAGTCATCGGTTATTATTTTATTAGTCAAGATAATAAGCCGCGTAAAAATCGAAAAAAAGCCATAAAATCATAAGGAGGAAGCAACTTTGAAAAAAATAAATTCATTATTAATCGGGATTTTTATCATTATCGGTTTGTTAGCTTTTTCCTCTTTTCGATTAGAAAAAAACCAAGGAACCGCTAACACAAGTGTTTTGACTATTTATAACTGGGGCGATTACATTGACCCTGCCCTAATCAAAAAATTTGAAAAAGAATATCATTATAAAGTCATTTATGAAACATTTGATTCAAACGAAGCCATGATTACTAAAATTAAACAAGGGGGGACGGCTTACGACTTAACTATCCCTAGTGAATACATGATCCAAAAGATGATTGAACAAAAAATGTTACGACCTTTAGATCATAAAAAAATTAAGGGTTTAGAACATATCGATGAACGCTTCCTTGACCTTGATTTTGATCCTAATAATCAGTTTTCCATCCCCTATTTTTGGGGAACTTTAGGGATTATTTATAATGATACCTTTATTGAAAAAGGAACCATCCAACACTGGGATGATTTATGGAAACCTGAATTAAAAAATAACGTGATGCTCATTGATGGTGCTCGTGAAGTAATGGGACTTGCTTTAAATAGCAACGGACATTCTTTAAATTCAAAAAACAAAGAAGATTTAATTCAAGCTAAAAACAAATTAGATCAACTGACGCCTAATATCAAAGCGATCGTTGCCGATGAAATCAAAATGTACATGGCAAGTAATGAAAGTGCTGCGGCGGTTAGTTTTTCTGGTGAAGCTGCTGAAATGATTGCGAATAACAAACATCTCCATTATGTCATTCCACCAGAAGCCTCTAATCTTTGGTTTGATAATATGGTCATTCCTAAAACAGCAAAAAATATGGATGGTGCTTATGATTTTATTAACTTTATGCTTATTCCTGAAAATGCAGCAACCAATGCTGAATATATTGGATACTCCACACCCAATCAAAAAGCAAAAGCCCTCTTACCCAAAGAAATCACCTCAGACCCCCAATTTTATCCGGATGATGAGGTCATCAAACATCTTGAAGTCTATGAAGATTTAGGTCCCGATTATTTACAATTCTACAATGATCTCTTTCTCGATTTTAAAATGTACCGTAAGTAAATAGTTTTGTTCAAAATAATAAAAGCATATGAAATTAGTCTAAAAACTCTAATTTCATACGCTTTTTATCGTGTATCTTTTATTTTCATTTAAATTTGTTGTTCGTAAAAATTCCCCATGATTGTCACATTCTCAGCGATGCTCACAAAGGCTTTTGGATCTGATTCTTGCATAGCAAGTTGGAGTAAAGGGATTTGGTCACGCGTAATCACACTGATTAAAACTTTTTCTTGATTACGATGATAAGCACCTTCTGCATTATTGATTATCGTAATGCCGCGACGGACACGTTTTTGAACTTCATCAATAACTTTTTCAGGCTCTGATGTCACAATCATAATCTGCATTTTTTTCTGACGTGTATAGACCATATCAACTACTTTACCATTGACAAAGATCGAAAAGGCACTATAAAAAGCATAAGGCCAACCAAATAGAAAAGCAGAGGTTAAGATAATACACGCATTAAAAATAATATTCATTGAACCAACATTTTTACCTGTCATTTTACGGATGGTCACACTAATAATATCAAGGCCACCTGACGAAAGGCCACCCCTCAATGCTAATCCGACACCTAAACCACAAATCCCACCCCCGAAAATCGCACAGATAATCGGATCTTTTGATAATGTCGTTACTGGGATTAACTGAATAAAGAAAGAGGTCATGAATACTGAAATCATGGTAAAAACTGTAAATTTCTTACTAATTTTAAACCATGCTAAAATAAATAATGGAATATTTAAACAATACAAAACAACACCCATTGGTAATTTTATATTTGAAATATTTTCTGTTAACGTCACAACAATTTGTCCCAATCCTGTAATACCACTCGCATAAATATGCCCCGGTTGCCAAAAAAGATTTAATGCAATTGCCTGCAAAATTCCGTTAACAATAGCCATTGAGATTTTCTCAGTGTAGCCCTTTTCTGTTAGCGCATCTTTCCAGCGCTGTACTTTCATCATGTGAATCCCCTCTATTTATTATGTGATTTCTTCGTTTATTTTTCGTCGACTGCGGTAACATCTAAATTTAATTCAAATAATTGTAAATCAGATACTGTACTTGGTGCATCTGACATCAAGTCCATTGCCTTACCATTTTTAGGAAATGCAATTACCTCACGAATATTATCTTTTTTAGCCAGTAACATCACTAAACGGTCAAGTCCTAGAGCAATTCCGCCGTGTGGTGGGAAGCCATACTCCATCGCATCCATTAAGAAACCAAACTGTTCTTGTGCTGATTCTTTAGTAAAGCCAAGTGCCGCAAACATATCTTCTTGAACTTCACGTTTGTAAATTCTCAATGAACCGCCACCTAATTCATAGCCATTTAAAACAACATCATAGGCTTGTGCATAAACTTTTTCAGGAGCTGTCTTTAATAATTCTAAATCACTTTCTTTAGGCATCGTGAAGGGATGGTGAGCCGCTGTATAACGACCAGCTTCTTCATCATATTCCAATAATGGCCAATCTACCACCCAAAGGAAATTGAACTTCGTTGGATCAATTAAATCAAGCTCTTTCCCTAGACGATTTCTTAACGCTCCTAATGACGCTGCCACAATCTCACTCTTATCAGCACAGAACATTAATAAATCGCCAACTTCAGCGTCCATTGCTTTAATCAAATCAGCTTCAATTTCAGTTAAGAACTTAGTGATTGGACCTTTTAGACCTTCTTCTTCCACTTTAAGCCAAGCTAAGCCTTTCGCTCCAAATTGACCTAACCAAGAACCTAAGTTATCCATATCTTTTCTCGAATACTTCGCCGCTGCTCCTTTAGCATTTAAAGCTTTCACCGCTCCACCACTAGTTAAAGCTGATTGGAAAACTTTAAAATCACACTCTTTAACGACATCTGCAATATCAATCAATTCCATTTCGAAACGTGTATCTGGTTTATCACTACCAAAACGAGCCATCGCATCATCATATTGCATGCGTGCAAACGGAAGTTGAATGTCAAGCCCCATAACCTCTTTCATTACACGAGCAAGCATGTTTTCAGTATAGGTTTGAATTTCTTCAGCCGATAAAAAGCTAGTTTCAATATCGACTTGTGTAAATTCTGGTTGACGGTCCCCACGCAAATCTTCATCACGGAAACAACGAACGATTTGATAGTAACGATCAATTCCTGCCCCCATCAATAATTGTTTTGTTGTTTGTGGTGACTGTGGTAAAGCGTAAAAATGACCGGCATGGATACGTGAAGGAACTAAATAATCACGTGCTCCTTCTGGTGTTGATTTCGCCAAGTAAGGTGTTTCAACATCCATAAAACCTTCATGATTCAAGTACTCACGGATGACACGACTTGTTTCATGGCGCAATTTCAAGGTTTGAAACATCTCTGGACGACGTAAATCTAAATAACGATATTTCATACGAATATCATCATTCACATTGACCTTATCATCAATGGTAAAAGGGGTTGTTTTTGCTTTATTATAGATCACAATATCTTCAGCCATCACTTCATAATGACCGGTTTTCATTTTAGGATTAATCGCTTCTGTCGCTCTTTGGATAACGGTTCCTGTCACACCAATGACAAACTCAGTTCGACAACTATCCGCAATTTCCCATGCTTCTTTTGATTTTTCTGGATTAAAAACGACTTGGACAATTCCTTCACGATCACGTAAGTCGATAAAGATAACGCCACCTAAATCACGACGTTTTTGAACCCAACCCTTAAGTGTTACTTTTTGATTTAACTGAGCTTCTGAAACAGCGCCACAGTACATAGTTCTTTTTTCCATATTTTTCTCTCCTTTAAAAATAAATAACAAAAAAAGCCCTTGTTTAATAATAAACAAGGACGAATGATCACATACGCGGTACCACCTATTTTTAAAAACTAAACCTGTTAGTTTTTCTCTTAACGATTAACGCTCGTCACGGAATATCTTTGCAATATTCATCTCCAGAGTGTCTTTCCTTTTGTAAAGTTGCTTTCAGCCACGGCAACCTTTCTCTGAGTAATAAAAGTACTCTCTCCTTCATAGACATTAATACTATTACCATTTAAAATACTAAAGAATATCTTAAAAGTCAAGTCGGAGACAATCTTTTTTTCAAACGGCTACTCTTATTTTTTAATTTTTGCTATAATACCTTTATTACCACAAATGAGGAATGTCTATGAGAAACCCAACAAATAAAAAAAACACAACCTTTTTATTTTTTTTAAATTTATTAATCTTTGCTATGATTTTTGGGAGCTTTTATTTTATGAAAGGCAATGACCAAATTGTACAGGTGAAAACAATGGCTTTAAACGTTCGCCAAGAAGCCTCCGTTACTTCACCTATCGTTTCCCAAGTCCATCAAGAAGACCGAGTTACAATTAAAGACCGAAAAAACAATTGGTATTTAATTCAACTTCCTGACAAAACGACAGGTTGGGTAGCTGACTGGCTCATTTTTGATGGAAAATCAGGGCCTTATACGAGTTTACCTGCGGTGATCCAACGCAAAGTGGATTTAAAAGAAAAAGCGACTAGTAAAAGTAAATCCTTAGCCACTTTAAATAAACGAAGTGTCGTTACCGTTAACTTAGAATTAAATGGTTGGTCACGCGTTTTCGTTGATAACCAAGTGGGTTGGATTCCTTCCGAAGATTTAAAAGTCAAAATGAGTAGTTTACCAAAATGGAAAGAAGGACAAACCCTTTTTGTCGCTACTGAAAATACAATGCTTACTTCAAAACCTGAGCAAGAAGGACAAACCCCCTTGGCTTATGGTCAAAAAGTGACCTACGAAAAAAAAGCAGAGAATAGTGACTGGATTAAAGTTAAAACAGCTGACGGTGAAGGCGGCTACCTTCAACTTTGGAATGTGACTGAACAAAAAATAAACCCAGACGAAAAACGACCGGATACCCCACTAGCTGAATATGTAGTCATGATTGATCCAGGGCATGGTGGCAATGATCCAGGAGCTTCGTCCAATGATGGAAAACATTACGAAAAAGACATGACCTTAGCAACGGGTCTAGCCATGAAACAAAAATTTGAAAAACACGGACTTAGCGTTTTAATGACGCGAGATAAAGATGAATTTGTTTCACTTCATCGAATTGGCATCACGAGTAATGAGAGCCATGCTGATGCTTTTATCAGCCTACATTATGACTCGACTGCCCATCCAAACGAAGGGTCAGGCACAACAACCTATTATCGTCATGATAATGGAAAACCATTAGCCAAAGCAGTCAATGATCAAATTGCGGGGATATTACCATTACCTAATCGAGGCTATGGCAAACAAGATTATCAAGTCTTACGTGAAAATAACAAACCTGCTATTTTGATTGAGTTAGGCTACATGAATAATGACCTTGATGCTAAATATGCTCGTAGTGAAAAGTATCATCAGTATGTTTCTGAAGCAGTTTACAAAGGACTCCTTGAATACTTTCAAATTAATCCCGCTTAGAAAATAAGTGGCTTGCAACCTGATGTCGTTGAAATCAGATTGCAAGCCACTTTTTTTATATTCTAATTTTTAAATTAAATTGGTACGAAACCCCAGACAACCGCAGCTAAAATCGCACCTAAAATTGGCCCTACGATTGGTACCCATGAGTAAGCCCAGTCTGATTGACCTTTATTTGCAATTGGTAACAGCTGATGTGCAATTCGTGGCCCTAAATCCCGAGCTGGATTAATCGCATAACCTGTCGGTCCTCCAAGTGAAAGACCAATCGAGACAATCAATAACCCAACAATAATAGGATTTACACCATCTGCAAAAGCAGTCTGAGTAAAAGCAAGTAAACCAAATACTAAAACAAAAGTCCCAATTAATTCAGTAATCATATTTGAAAAATAGCTACGAACAGCTGGAGCAGTCGCAAAGACACCTAAGATAACGGCTTCGTCTTTTGTCTCTTGCCAAAGCGGTTGGTAAGCAATCCAAACAATCATCGCTCCAACAATTGCGCCTAAAGTTTGAGCAATAATAAATGGAATAACCAGAGACCACTCGAAATTACCTGAGATTGCCATCCCAATACTCACGGCTGGATTTAAATGGGCAGGTCCCATAAAACTCGACATATAGACCGCAATGGTCACTGCTAATCCCCAGCCCAATGTGATTGCAACCCAGCCAGCACCTTTTGCCTTACTTTTATTTAAACTGACACCAGCTACAATTCCATCACCCAATAGAACCAGGATCAATGTTCCTAAAAATTCACTAAATATTTGCACACCTGTTGTTCCCATTATTTTGTCTCCTCTTTTAATTAAATTCGTTTACCAATATGTTTAAATTGTTTAGTCGCTGCCACAGCTTCTTCCCAACCTTCATATAAATAATTACGTTTTTCTGAAGACATCTCAGGGTTAAATCTTTCCCCTTCTTCACGGAACTGTTGTAACTCTTCTAAATCTTTCCAGAACCCAACTGCTAAACCGGCCAAGTAAGCAGCTCCTAGAGCAGTTGTCTCTAAATTAGGTGCTCGTTCAACCTCAATATCTAAGATATCCGCTTGGAACTGCATCAAACGATTATTTTTTGCTGCTCCTCCATCTACTTTCAATAGAGGAATATCAATCCCCGCATCATTTCTCATCGTATCAATAACTGCTTTCGACTGGTAAGCGATAGATTCTAAGGTTGCTCGAACAAAGTCCTCTTTGCTTGTTGCCCGTGTCAATCCAAAGACTGCTCCTCTCGCATCAGAATCCCAATAAGGAGCTCCCAGACCAGTAAAGGCTGGTACCACATAGACATTATCATCGCCTGTCGATGCGTTTGCTAACGCTTCTGATTCTGGAGAAGTTTCAATCATTCTTAAACCGTCTCTTAACCACTGAATCGCTGAACCAGCTACGAAAATACTTCCTTCAAGAGCATAATAAACTTTACCGTTAATTCCATAACCAATCGTTGTTAATAAGTTATTTTTTGATAACTGAGGCTTTTCTCCAGTATTCATCACAATAAAAGCACCTGTACCATACGTGTTTTTTATCATTCCAGGCTCAAAGGCTAGCTGACCAAATAAAGCAGCTTGCTGGTCTCCTGCCATTCCTGAAATAGGGACTTCACCACCATAAAAATGATAACTTTGTGTGTAGCCATAAATTTCAGAGTTACTTTTAACTTCTGGTAAAAGCGCCGCTGGAATATTGAGTAACGTTAAAATATCTTGGTCCCATTTCAGCTCATGAATGTTATACATCATTGTTCGAGAAGCGTTAGAATAATCCGTAACGTGAACATCACCATTCGTTAATTTCCATAAAATCCATGTATCAATCGTTCCAAAAGCCAATTCGCCTTTTTCAGCTCGTTCTTGAGCCCCTTCGACATGATCCAATAACCAACGAACTTTTGTTGCTGAAAAATAAGCATCAATAATTAACCCCGTTTTTTTGTGAATCATTTCTGCGTGACCCGCTTCTTTTAGACCATCTGCAATCGGTGCAGATTGACGTGACTGCCAAACAATAGCATTGTAGATTGGTTTTCCTGTTTCACGATCCCAAATGACAGTTGTTTCTCGTTGGTTCGTAATCCCAATCCCTTTGATTTGATTTGGACGTATCCCTGAGTCAATAAATGCGCCAGCTATAACAGATTGCACCGAGTTCCAGATTTCATTTGCGTCATGTTCTACCCAACCTGATTCGGGAAAGTATTGCGTAAATTCTTTTTGCGAACTGCCAACCTTTTCACCACGTTTGTCAAAAATAATCGCCCGAGAGCTTGTCGTTCCTTGATCAATTGCTAAAATAAATTCATTTTTCGTCATAAACTTTCCTCCTAATGTTAAGCGCTTTCTTTTTGTATCATTATCATACCGTATATCAATAAAAAACACTACCAATTTTGTTTATTTACTAACCAACGCCTTTTTATTTCTTGACTAATTGGGTTTAAATAACAATAGACTCACCTAGTCCAATCTTTCTTAAGTTTTCATTAATTTCACGAATTTAATTATTTAAAAACCTACAAAACAACAAATTAAAAAAAGACTGTGAGTTTTTAAATCCCCACAGTCTTTCTTAAACGAGTACAACTTTCAAATGGCCATTCAAAAAAACGCACTATTTTTTAATCTGCACGTAATGCTGTTGAAGCATCTTTTTTTGCGGCCATTCTTGCTGGAATATGTCCACCTAGAACAGTTAAAACAGTACTTACTCCTACCAATACTAAAGCATGGATTGGGTTTAAAACAGCTACGTTTTTTAATTCTGTTAAATTGTAGATGACATGATTAATTGGAAATGTCACTACCCAGGCAATCAATACACCTAAAACACCAGAGGTTATGCCTAAAATTGTTGTTTCTGCATCGAAAACACGGGTAATATCCTTTTTACGTGCTCCTAAAGCTTTTAACACACCAATTTCTTTCGTTCTTTCAATGACAGAGGTATACGTTATGATACTAATCATAATCATACTCATCACTAATGAAATCGCAGCAAACGCAATTAAAACATAAGTAATTGCATCCATTAATCCACCCGTCAATTCGGTCATCGTTCCTGCAAGGTCTGAATAAAGAATTTTATCTTCCTTATTTTTCCCTTGATTATAATCATCAAGATAAGTTAAAACAGCTTCTTTATCTTTGAAGTTATTAGGATAAATTAATAAACTAAAAGGTAATTCATTTCCTCCAAGATAATCAATTACGTTAGCTTTAGTTTGCTCATCAAGCACTTCATTTGTGATCACATTTTTGTCGGCAATTAATTGTGCTTTAATAATTTCCGATTCTTTATTTTTTGCAATCACTCTTTGAGCTAAGGCATCACTATAGGCAATCCCTGGTGATAATAAATCCATTTTAGAGGAAGACTTCACACGTAAAATTCCACTAATCGTCAACTCATCATTTGCTTTATTTTCAAAAATGGCATCTAAATTTTGATTGGGTATGAAATTGCCAGTGGGGAACTTTTGATAAACAGCATCATTATAAGCCAACTTTATAGTAGTACCTACTAAATCCGTAAACGGTAACTTATCTCCATCAGCGACATCAAAACCTAAATTTTTCAACGCATTTAAATTAGCATTATTATCACCATCAATAATTAAAACAATATCTGTTTCTTTTTCTGGATAAGTTCCTTCAAGTAATTTGTAGTTATCTTTTAAAAAATTACCTTTGCCTTTCACCAATTCACGTGGAAAAGAAGAGACCCCGACGCCAGTCATTGACGTCATCGTTTGCATCATTGCGCCTGCTTCTTGGTTATCTTCACTCTGAATCGAAAACTTAACCGGTTGAACTTTATCCCCAACTTTTCTAAATAAATTCATATTTACCATTCGGGTATACCCAATATTATTACTCAAATCAGGATTGATGTCATTCACATAGTCCACATAACCTTGATTAATTGGATTAATTTTTTGTGTTTGGTCAAATTCATTTTTACGAACAATGACTTCCTTCGACTTAGGAAATTTAGCGTCTCCTTTTTTCGGTTTTAAACTATCTTCCGCTTGTTCTGAAGAGGTTACCTTCGCGATTGTAATTGGAAATTTAGCCAAAGTTTCCGCTTGTGTGTCATCAATTTGTTTCTGAAACCCATTAGATAATGACAAAACAACTGCAATGCCAATAATCCCAATACTTGAAGCAAAACTTGTTAAAAAAGTTCGGCCTTTTTTAGTTCGAATATTATTAAACGACAAACGTAACGCTGTCGTAAACTTCATTTTTGTATGCTTTAATTCAAAATTAGTGTCCTTCGCATGGTGTTCAAATGGATTAGAATCCGTTTGAATCCGTCCATCTGAAAATTCAATAATACGATCTGCATATTCATTGGCTAATTCTGGATTATGTGTGACCATCACAACTAATTTTTCTTTCGAGAGTTCTTGGATAAGTTCCATAATTTGAACACTCGTTTCCGAATCTAAAGCTCCTGTTGGCTCATCACATAACAATATTTCAGGATCATTCGCTAACGCTCGAGCAATTGCAACTCGTTGCATTTGTCCACCTGACAATTGGTTTGGCTTTTTATTCATATGTTCTTCTAACCCAACACGACGAAGTGCTTCACGCGCTTTTTCGTGTTTGACTTCTTTCGGTACACCACTCAATGTCATCCCAAGTTCAACATTATCAATAATCCCAAGATGACCGATTAAATTATAACTTTGAAAGATGAAGCCCACAGAATTATTACGATAGGCATCCCAATCGGCTTCTTTAAAAGATTGGGTGGAACGACCATTAATTATTAAATCTCCTGAATCATAATGATCTAACCCACCGACGACATTCAGCATTGTCGTCTTACCAGAACCACTTGGTCCAAGGACTGCTACAAATTCTTGCTTTCTAAAAATAACATTAACACCATCTAAAGCTTTAGTGGTGGTTTCTCCAACCGTATAATATTTTTTTATTTCTTTTAATTCTAACATTTGTTTCTATCCATCTCCTCTAAACCAATCTTAGCTTCTCTTATTTTAAAACCATAACATCCTTTTATTAACTCAATATGAACTGGCTATTTTTTTCAGAAAACGCTATGCTGTAATCATAGAAAATGGGAGGGCTTTTCAATGAATACAATTTTAATTGTTGAAGATGATTTAAACTTACAACAACTCTACCAATCCATTTTACAACAAGAAAACTACACTGTTTTTGTCGCTGAAAATGGCTTGAATGCTTTAAAAATATTAGAAATACAGACCATTGATTTAATTATTACAGATATCATGATGCCAGAACTTGATGGCTTTGAGTTTACACACTATCTACGCCAGCAACACAACGAACTCCCCATTTTAATGATTACAGCAAAAACAGCCTTTCTCGATAAAAAGAAAGGCTTTAAAGTTGGGGTTGATGATTATATGATTAAACCCATTAATAATGAAGAGATGATTTTACGTGTTGAAGCCTTACTCCGACGAGCTAACCTTTTAAAAAAAACCGAGTTAACCATTGGAGAAACAACCCTTCATCAAGAAAATCTTACGGTATCTAAAAAAAGGGGCGCCGTAATTGAATTACCCAACAAAGAATTTTTACTGCTACAAAAGCTAATCATGTCCTCAAATCAAATCTTTACTCGGCAACAACTCATGAATGCTATTTGGGGGCCCGATTCTGATTCAGAAGAAAGAACGATTGATGTTCATATTAAACGGCTTAGGACAAAATTTAAAAATAATCCTGATTTTAAAATCCTTACAATTAGAGGCCTAGGCTATAAGGTGGTCCTCACACATGACTAAAAAAAACAAACCTAAATTACGGTCTCATTTATGGTTTTACTTTGTTTCATCAGTTTTTAAAAGATGAACTTTCTGATTATTTATATACTGTTCCTGATCATAAAAAAATAACACTCGCAACAAAGAAGTTGAAATTATTTGATTTACTCCATGATGACTCGATTCAATTACAAGTCCAAGCCAATCGTTGGGAAGAAGCACTCTATCTTTCTTCACTTCCATTACTTGAAAAAAAATATATTACCCGAAATTATATTGAAAAAATTATTCAAACAGTTAAAAATGAAGGACCTTACATGTTAATCTCTAAAAATGTCGCGCTCTCTCATGCAAGTCCAAAAGATGGCGTCAATCAAAATTGTTTAAGTATCACCGTTTTATCAGACCCTATCACTATTGGAACCCATAGCAATAACCCAGTAAAATATATTTTCACTTTAGCAGTCACCAACCAGAATAGTCATTTACACGCGATGTCTGAGCTGGTAAAACTTTTAAGTGACCAAAATTTTTACACTCTTTTAAATAAAGCAAATCAGCCCAATCAAGTCATTGATTGGATTAAAGAAAAATTATATCTGCCCGTCTAAATAAAAAAGTCCACCTCTACTATTTTTATCCTTGAGGTGGACTTTTTCATTCAATTTTGTGCTTAAATGATTGGTGGTGTTCCTTCTGCATTGCCTACAATTGCTTCAATCTGAATTGAAGCTCCTAATGGTAATACTGAAACGCCAACTACTCGACGGGCTGGTGTCCCCGTTGGGAAAAAGCTTGCGTATACTTCGTCCACAGCAGCCATATCAGCTAAGTCTTTAACATAAAGATTCACTTTCACAACATCTTCCATCACATGGTCAACACTTTCAATAATCTCTTTAATATAAGTCAAACACTGTGCTGTTTGCTCTTTAATATCTGTTGACACTAATTCCTTCGTTTCTGGATGAACTGGTAATTGTGCTGAAATATTATTATAGTGAGAAAAAGCGACTGTTTGTGTTGCTAATGGACAGATAGGGGCTTTGTCAGTATTATTTGCTTCAACAATTAAACCATGACGATCTTCAATCGCTTGTGGTGGTGTCCCATCACCATGAGAGACAACTGCTTCAATTTGAATACGAGCATTCATTGGTAAAGCTTCGACAACTGCCACCGTACGGGCTGGGACGTAGCCCACTGTACGAGCAATTCCTGAATCTGGGAAGAATGCTGCATACACTTCATCGACAACTTCTAAATCAGCTAAGTCTGTTAAGAAAATAGTCGTTTTAACAATATCGTCTAATGGAACATCAATACTTGTTAAAATGGCTTTAATATTTTTCAAACATTGAACGGTCTGCTCTTTTACACCATCTGCGACAATTCGTCCATATGTTGGATGAATCGGTAATTGTGCAGTGATATTGTTGTAATGTGAGAAAGCGACTGTTTGCGTTGATAAAGCATTAGAAGGCGCTTCTATTGTATTATTTGTTAATTTGATTAAATCACCTGTTTGAGGAGCATTAGGAATCGTCCCAACACCATTAGAAACTAAAGCTTCAACTTGAACTAAAGCATCCATTGGTAAATCAGCAACAGCGACTGTCGTTCGTGCTGGTAAGTAAGTTGAAAAATAAGTTTGATAAACCTCATCCACACTTTCAACCTCTTGGATATCTTTAACAAATACAGTAATTCTAATAATATCATTCATTGTGTGATCAATGCTGTTTACAATTGCTTTAATATTTTTAAAACATTGCTCAGCCTGTTCTTTCATTCCACCCACCACTAATTTACCTGTTGTTGGATCAATCGGTAATTGTGCTGATAGATTGTTGTAATGAGAAAAGGCTACCGTTTGTGAGTGTAATGAATTTTTTGGTGCATTTTCTGTATCCCGTGCTAATACTACGTTATCGATAGTCATATTTTTATTCCTCTTTTTCAATTTTATAGGTTCATTAAGAACAAAGTTTAATCTAAAACCAAACGATTGTCAAGCGCTTTCAAATAGCTTTAAATCAATGTTTTAAGTCGTTTCCCCTACTTATTAAAAGCTATCTTATTCACATTTAAAAACAAGGATTTAACTAACTACTTATGCCAGTTCTTCCACTAACAAAAAGACGTAATTGTTATTTAATAACAAAAACCAACAACTGTTAAACCCAAAAAGAGAGGATTAATAGTCGTTGGTTCTTTAGTATTTTTATTTGTTTTCAGTATCAAAAATAATCGTCACAGGACCGTCATTAACAAGACTAACTTCCATATGTTCGCCAAATTCACCTTCCAAAACGGTTAAATTTTCTTGACGTAATTGCTCATTAAAATACTGATACAAAGATAAAGCCACATCTGGTGCCGCTGATTTTGAAAAACTCGGACGTTTACCTTTTTTAGTATTTGCTAATAATGTAAATTGAGAAATCGATAATATCGAGCCTCCCACTTCATGAATGTCGAGATTCATCTTGTCATCTGCATCTTCAAAAATACGCAAACGACTTATTTTTTTAGCTAAATAGTCAGCATCGGCTGGTTCATCACCTGTTTTTACACCGACCAACAAAACATATCCTTGCTTAATTTCAGCTTTTTTTATCCCATCAATTGTAACTTTTCCTTTTGATACTTTTTGTAAAACAACTTTCACTTTATTTTCAGCCTCCGTTAACTATTTGTCCGTTTGACACTATAAACTTCTGGTATCGAACGTATTTTTTCTACTATTTTTTCGAGATGTGTTAAATTATGAGTCGCGACAGTTAAATGAATCACCGCCATTTTATCTTTTGCGGGACGGGCTTCAACACCTAATAATTTTTTAGAATAAGCATTTACAACCAGTAAAACATCATTTAATAAACCGGAGCGATTGTAGCCATAGATTTCTAGGTTTGCGTTAAATTCTTGCTGCCCTTTCACTGCTGAATCTTCCCAGTCAACTTCGATTAACCGTTCCTGAATTTCTGGAGAGTGTAACATATTCGGACAATCTGCACGGTGAATAGAAACTCCACGACCTTTAGTAATATAACCGACAATTTTATCTCCCGGAACTGGGTTACAACAACGACTCAAACGAATCAGTAAATTATCGGCTCCCTGAATAACAACGCCACCTTCATGGCGAATCGACATTTTATTCGTCTCTTTGATTTGTTGCGGTTGACGTAATAAATCATCGACTTCTTCTAATTGCTTCTTCAAATCACGTTCTTTACGTTCTTTTTCAGTAATTCGATTGTAAACACTTTGAACCGTCACTTCACCAAAACCAAGACCTGCATATAAATCATCAGCTGTTTGAAAATTAAAGCGTTCTAGTGCATCCGCTAATTTATCTTTTGTTAAAAATTCTTTAGGGACAAAATCATTCTCTGATAAGTGCTTTTCAAGAGAATTCTTGCCTTTTTCTATATTTTCTTCACGATCTTTCACTTTGAAAAAGCGTTTAATCTTATTACGTGCTTTACTCGTTGCTACGATATTTACCCAATCACGACTTGGTCCAAATGAATTCGAAGAGGTCAAAACTTCAATAATATCGCCATTTTTTAATTTATAATCCAAAGGAACCATCTTACCATTCACTTTAGCACCCGTTGTTTTATTTCCAACTTCGGTATGAATATTATAAGCAAAATCAAGCGGACCTCCGCCTTTAGGTAATTCTGTCACATCGCCCTTGGGCGTAAAAACATAGACTTTATCACTAAAAATATCGCCTTTAACACTTTCCATAAAGTCAGCAGCATCATTACTTTCATCTTGTAGCTCGATAATTTCACGTAACAAACTAATTTCATTGGCATTTTTATCGTCTTGCTTTTCAACTTTTCCTTCTTTATAAGCCCAATGAGCCGCTACCCCAAATTCAGCAATCTGGTGCATCTCATGTGTTCTGATTTGAATCTCAACCGGGTTTCCCATGGGGCCAATCACCGTTGTATGTAACGATTGATACATGTTTGTTTTAGGCACCGCAATATAGTCTTTAAAGCGACCAGGTAATGGTTTCCACTTCGCATGAATGGCTCCTAACACTCCGTAACAATCCTTAATCGTATCAACAATGACACGAATCGCTAATAAATCATAGATTTCTTCAAAATCTTTTTTCTGGTCTTTCATTTTACGATAAATCGAATAAATATGTTTCGGCCGCCCGTAAATATCAGCTTTAATCCCTAGCTCTTCTGTCGCATTTTCAATTTCATCAACCGCTTCAACAATATAAGCTTCACGCTCTACTCGTTTTGATTTCATTAAATTAACAATTCGATAATATTGACGTGGATTTAAATAACGCAATGAACGGTCTTCTAGTTCCCACTTAATTAAACTAATCCCTAAACGATGAGCTAACGGTGCATAAATTTCTAAAGTTTCTTTCGCAATACGACGTTGTTTATCATCACGTAGGTGTTTTAATGTTCGCATATTATGAACACGGTCGGCTAGCTTAACCATAATCACTCGTAAGTCTTGAGCCATTGCGAGAAGCATTTTGCGGTGATTCTCTGCGAGTTGTTCTTCATGTGATTTATATTTAATTTTACCTAACTTCGTGACACCATCAACTAACATGGCGACATCTTCTCCAAATTCTTCCTTCAAGTCAACTAAAGTAAACTCAGTATCTTCTACCACATCGTGTAAAAAGCCAGTCGCTACAGTATGAGGGTCCATCCGTAATTCAGCTAAGATTCCTGCCACTTGAATCGGGTGAATAATATAGGGTTCTCCTGATTTTCTAAATTGTTCCTTGTGAGCCTCCGTCGCATATTCACATGCCTTTTTGACAAACGCCACATGCTCAGGGCTCATATATTCAGAAACCATTTCCATTACATCTTGATCGGTCAACACTTTTTCCTTAGGCATGCTAAATCCTCCTTATAAAAAAAAGTACTAAATTAGTACTTTTTTAACTTATTTTAATATTGTATTCATTATACTCACTTTAAAATTGCTTTTCAATGATAGTTATTGACTTTTTTAACCAAGAAGCTCCCATTGATAACTCATTGCCGCTAAACAGTACAACGGTGCTGTCTCTGCACGTAAAATCCTAGGGCCTAAACCACATTTTTTAGCACCAATCTGTTCAAACTGTTCGATCTCTTTGGGACTAATCCCACCTTCTGGGCCAAAAATAACCAACACTCGACTCTCTTTAGGAAGCGAACGAATCATTTGAGCAAACGTAGCTTGCTCTCCTTCTTTAGCAGATTCCTCATAAGCAACGAGCACGACATCGTACTTCGAAGTGGTTTTTAAGAAAGTCTCAAAACTCGGAAATAAACTAACAGATGGTAGTTGTTGACGGTGTGATTGCTCGGCGGCTTCTTTACAAATTTTTAACAGCCTTGCCTCTTTTTTCAATCGTTTCTTTTCGTCCCATTTAACAACTGACGTTTGACTAGGGAAAGCGAATAAATGATGCATCCCTAATTCCGTTCCTTTTTGAGCCACCAACTCTAACTTATCTCCCTTAGGATACCCACAAGCAATCGCAACTTGATGTGGTAATTCTTTTAATTGTTCTTCTTTTTTTTGTTCTTTTAAGAAGACTTCCGAAGATGTAATGTCGATAATTTCAGCCGTCACTGTCACTTGCTGATGAAAAGAAAGGTAGACGACCTCACCTACTGGCATCCGCATCACGTTTACGATATGGTGATAATCCTCACCAGTGATTACTAAGGATTGATTGCTTTGATAATCGGATTCTAAAAAATAGCGTTGCATGTTTCTATTCCTCCGATTTCTTTTTCAAAATAAAGGCATACCAATCTTTTTGTTTAAACATTTGATCCACTTCAAAACCATGTGCTTGAACTTCGGCTAAGACAAGTGGTACTTTATCCTCAATAATTCCTGAAATAATAAAAGAGCCTTCCGCTTTTAAATTTTTATAAGCATCAGCAACCATCAAAATGATGATATCCGCTAAAATATTCGCTACAATGACATCCGCTTGAATCGTAATCCCATTTAATAAATTATTAGCTGAAACATGGACGTCTTTAGCGATTGGATTTAAAGCCAGATTCTCTTGAGCTGCTCGAACAGCGACTTCATCTAAATCATATGCATAGACTTCCTCTGCTCCTAAATATTTACTCGCAATACTTAAAACGCCAGAGCCAGTCCCAACATCCAAAACTGTTTCTCCACCTCGTAAAACAACCTCTAAAGCTTGCAATGTTAGACGAGTGGTTGGATGAGTTCCCGTTCCAAAGGCCATCCCAGGATCCAATGTGATAATGTGCTCATCACTCGAATGCGGTTGATACTCTTGCCAGTCAGGAACGATCGTTAAATAACGACTAATATTAACTGGATGATAATACTTTTTCCATGCCGTTGCCCAATCACTCTCGACAACTTCACTCAAATTAACCTCATTTTTGCCTAGATCTAAACCGAATGTCGCCAGTTCATCAATTCGAGCCTTAATGGTAGGTAATACTTCGGGTAAAAAGATCGTCTCCGGAAAATAGGCCATTACCTTAGCACCTTCACGGATATGCTCAATTTCATTCACATCAATGATTTCTCCAAATGGATCACTTTTAAAATTTTCTAAATCTAAAGAATCTTCAATTGCCACACCATTGGCACCTGATTCCATCATAATATTCGAAACTGCTTCAACAGCTTCACTTGCAGTTAGTACAGATAATTCATTCCATTTCATCTAGACAGCTCTCCTTTTTAATAACTTGGGTAGGGATACATTACCGTTGCTTCCGCCTGAGCTAATCGTTGCTCGAACGTTGCCGTCTCCCAAACTAATTCAAAAACATCTTGGGTTTCATCTTCAAGAAAAGCCAATAAATTGTCCATTCCTTGCGTTGTTACCTCATCTAAGTAATCAGCAAAAGTTACGATAAACGCTTCCGACAGACCTTTTTTCTTTTCAAAAGGAAAAACAGCTAAATACTCATCGTCATCAAATGACGTCGGCTTATCTGCCATATAAAATAAAAGACTATCTTGAAATTCGATTACTTCTTCTTCCGAAACGATTCCTTCACCGTCTTCTATCGCTTCTTGGTCTTTGTTTTCTGCATATAAAGCAACAATCACTTCAACTGTATGATTTTTTTTATCCCAATCCATTGCAAAATCAGCATTAATTAATCTATTTTCTAAATTTTGTTCTAAGACTTCTAAAAAATTTTCTTTTTTCATATTTTCTCTCTTTATCTTTATATTTTAGTTTATTATATCATACAAAAAATTACTCGACTTTACTATGCCCTTCCCTTATTCTTTCTCTTTTCCTTTCATTTTACTAAAATAATCTTTTTGACTTTAACTCCTACTCAAAGTCGCATAGAGACAGCTTTACTATTTTTTTTAAACAAGCATTTATCTATTGAAAAGTAATTTCAATTTGTAAAGAGTGTCGATTTATCCTACACTTAAACTATTAGATTAAATCAAGGAGGTGTGCTTAAGAGCACTTTATTTGTTTTTAAACATGCATTTAAAAGACTCATCATACAATTGAAAGGACAGAAACTATGACTATATTATTAACCCTAGGACTCATTATCTTACTAACCAAAATCGCCGACAGCTTGGCGATAAAATTCGGACTCCCTTCAGTAGTTGGAAGCTTAACTATTGGTATCTTAGTAGGCCCTTCCGTTTTTAATCTCATTCAAAACGATCTCTCGATTGACATGTTAGCCCAACTTGGCGTCATTTTACTTATGTTTTTAGCAGGTGTTGAAAGTGACTTAAGGATCCTCAAGAAATACTTTAAACCTTCACTTATCACAGGTTTACTAGGGGTTTTCGTCCCTTTTATTACCTTTTTTCTCACCACACAACTCTTACAGTACTCTAAAGAAACCTCACTTTTTATCGGTTTAATCTTTGGAGCAACCTCACTGAGTATCACTTTACAAGTTCTCAAAGAACTCAATTTTATCAATTCAAAAGAAAGTCATGTCATTATCGGGGCGGCTATTTTAGATGATATCATTGCCATTATTTTACTTAATCTCATTTTAAATGGACTCAATCCCAACACTTCAGCCAAAGATATTTTTCCTTTTATTTTAAAAAATATTTTGTTTTTTATTGCCATTTATTTTATTGGCAGATTCGTCATGCCTTTATTACTAAAAGGAGTAGCCTATCTAAAAGTACCTGAAAAAGAAGTCGCTTTTGCCTTAATATTGGTTTTCTTCCTAAGTTCTTTAGCAGAAACTCTAGGGATGTCTGATATCATTGGAGCTTTCTTTGCAGGTATTCTTATTTCGCAAACTGATTTTGCGCCTCGAGTCGAACGAAAAGTGACAAGCATTACCCTCTCCATGTTTGCCCCTGTTTTCTTTGTTAGTATTGGACTCAATCTTGTCTTGGACGGGCTCAAACATAATATCGGTTTGATTGTTCTTTTCTGTTTTCTTGCTGTTGCAACTAAATTTGTTGGGGGCTTTCTTGGAGGAAAAGTGAATCAATTCAACAATGGAAGTAGCGCTATTATTGGAGCAAGTATGGCTTCACGAGGAGAAATGGCCCTTATCTTGATTTCTCTAGCGCTTAGTAAAGAGTTTATTAATCAAGAACTGTATGCCGTTCTTGTCCTTGTGGTCATTTTCACGGCAATTATCGCACCCGTCGTTTTAAAGGCCACGATTTCCAGACATGCTACTCTCCCCAATAACTCCACTTCTCCTTATAATCAAGATAAAATTAAAAATAATTAAATCCTATTTCCCTATAAAACGTCGTCTGGCCATTATAAAAAGCCAAGACGACGTTTTATTTTTTTTAATGAAGCTTAAAAAAGACCCCCTATCTCTCAATATTTTAGTACGATAGTAATAGAAATACACAAAAAAAGAAAAATATTTATTTTTTTAGCGCTTTGTGTCACTTTTTTCTATGCTCAAACGTTAACTCTTATATCAACTGATAAAGGAATGAATGCCATGCGACCTCTACAAACGGATCGAGCTTTTTTTGAACAGCTCTATCACGAGTACGAACAAAAAATATTTCATCGAGCCTATGCTATCTTACACAATAAAGAACAAGCGGAAGATACTACGCAGGATGTCTTTGAACAACTTTATATCGAACGTAGAAAACTAAAAAAATTAGATGACCTTCATCTAAAAAAAATGATTTTATTAATTGTCAAGAATAAATCAATTGATTTGTATCGTAGAAATCAAACACAAACGAAATTCACTAAGGAACAGAACAAACAAAATAAAAAAGAGACTGAACAAAATAACGTCGCTCTTTTTCTCAATGACTTAATGATCGAGGATACCTTCTCAGAAACAACGGTAGGGCTTGGCGAGCCTTATCATCAGGTTTTTATGTATCGTGTTTTCTATGGATTAACGACCAGAGAAACTGCTCATCTTATGAATACTTCCGAGACAACGGTCCGAAAACAATACGAACGAGCTAAAAATAAAGTCAAAGCAATCATTAGGGGGAAACAACATGACTAAAATAGATAACGAATTAAAAGCAGAAGCTGAAAAAATAGCATTAGAAGAATTTGACCAGCTCAAGAAAGACCATGAGTTTTCAACACATTATAAGGAGAGAAAGCATACCTTTTTAAACGCAATGGCCTCCTCAAAAAATAAAAAAAGACGATGGACCCCACAACGGATCCTCCTTGCTGCAGCAATTGCTTTATTTGCAATCCCTAGTTCCGTTTATGCCGCAACGAAACTCTACCAATGGTATGTTACCAAAGAAGGGTATCAGGTCTCACTTTCTTTAAATCGTGATCAAACAGGTACAAACCAAAAATACTATCAACTCAAGCTCGGCTACTTACCAACAGAAATGACCGGAAATTCCGAATCCAATAAATATAGCTATCAAAATAATCGCGATCAAGGTGGGTTATCCTTCCTATTATGGAAAATCAATAAAAAAGCCGATTTCGATGCTTTATTTACCGATAACTACCAAGAAACTACCTATAATGGTCATAAAGCCTTAGTCGTTAAAAAAACGAAAACGATTGATAATGAAGAAGAAGATTTTAATCGCATAACTTATCTTCTTTTTGAAAAAGAAGGTTACGTTTTACAAACTCACGTTGGAAAAGACGTACCGAACGATGAACTTGATAAAATCCTCTCTCAAGTAACTTTGAAAGAAACAGAGAAAGACCAAGCTAGCAGGACAATGAACTTTGACGATTATAAGAAAAGACTCACTGAAGAAAAAGAACCCGAACTACAAGAACAAGATAAACTAGCAAGTAATAGTTCCACCATTCATCAAGTTGGTGAAACGGTTACTGTTAATCTCTGGGAAAACGAGAAAATAAAATTCACAATTGACCAGGTAGAATTCTTCGATACTATCCAAGATTTTGATAAAAATAACTTTAATGATTATCCACTTGAGTCTTTTACTAAAGAAAAAATCATAGATCAGGATAACCACTTAGTCCCTTTCAAACAGAAAAAATTAAAACTTGGCGATGGTAAAACCAATATCGATCAAGTACTCAATGAAAAATTGGTCCAACCTCGATTTGTTTACTTAACTGCAACGATTGAAAACACAGAAAATACGCCTTTAAAAGAAATCTATATCCAAGATAGTCCTAAATTATTAAAAAAAGAAGGGAAACATTTCATCGATGCGACTATCGATACTAACAAATCAGCATTTTCTGGCCAAGTGGATTATTTAGATAATCATGGCGAAGGCAAAAAATTCTTTCGTTTGCCTACACTTGCTGCCAAAGAAAAACGAGTCATTCACTATGGTTTCTTTATTGATGACTATCAAGCCAATCAAATGTTCCTCCCTTTATTTAATTATGGGAATGAAGATTTAGATTCTAATAAACTAACACTCATTGACATCCGACCTTAAAAACAAACAAAAAAACGTAGTCCTTCAGTCCTAAAAACTGAGGCTACGTTTTTTACAGCTCTATTGCAAAGTTGAAAAATAAAAAGAAGTACCTCTGCGCAAGTTATCTCTAGGCAACAACTCTTAGTAAATTATTTATTTCAGCTCTCACTAAAAAGCCAAAGAGATTTCCATCTCTTTGGCTTTTCTTATATAGATCGTGTATAGTTTCAATTCCTTTAATCGTGGTTGAAGCGATCCTTGTGGACTGATATAATTTGTGTCTTTTTTGATTGGACGATGATCTTGTTCAATAATGTTATTCAAATATTTACTCGTCCGATGCTCAGTCTTAGCAAATAATCTTTCTGATTTTAGTCGATTAAAGGCTAAAATTAAAGGTTCCTTTTAACAAAAATAAGTATACACTTCTGTCCAATGAAGTTCAATACCGAATGTTATTAAATAAAAAAAGACAGTCAAACCAGTGATTAAACTGGCTCAACTGTCTTCGAGGACGGTCAATTTAATGATTAAAGTAATTTAGCATTGTTTAACATTTCTTCAATAAACGTTCCTTTGATCTTTTTCAATTCATGATGCTCTAAACGAGTCATTAACCACGGAAGTTTCATATCTTCGATTGGTTTCTTATCATTTAAATAATAAGAGGCTTTTAGAAGTTGACGGATATCATAATAAGAAGCAAAAACTTCTGGTACACCACGGTCAACATCAAGCAATGTGTAAACAGCTTCCATTGCTGTTCTGACAGAATATTCTGTTGTAAAGACAGTGTCACGTTCTGTTTCTGCAAAGTTACCAATAAAAGCTAAGTTTTTAGAGTGATTAGGAATAACTAATGGACGATCTCCTAATGCACGTGGTTGGAAATATGATGTGATATAAGGCATATAAGTTGGTACAACATTGCATGAATTCTTAGCTAAATCATCAATTTCATCCAATGGTACACCCATCTGATATAACCATTCTTGGGCAATTTCTGTTCCGGTACACTCAGTGATTGGTTTCTTAATATAATCACCATCGGTATTAGAGATTAGTGCATAGAACCACACGACTATTTCATCTTTTGGTTGCTTCTTGAAGTGTGGTTGACGATTTATGGTATAACTCATACGCCAACCTGAATCAATTGCATGAACAATCCCACCCGTTACAACTTTACCCGCATAAGGATCGCGTTTACTAATTTTTTCAATGTAAGGAGCGATTTTTTTATCTAGTGTCGTAATCGTAGCTGAAACAAACCACGCTGCATCTGGGATATCTTGATAGAATTTTTTTGGACGTCCAAATTCTTTATCTTGTGCCGCTAGATTTTCCCATAATTGCCAACTTCCACCTGGTTTTTTAGAAACTGGAGCTGGGGTATCATTGTCACCATAAGTTGAACTTTCGGTAATTGATCCATTCGTAACAAAAATCAAATCATTTTCTGTTAATTCGACTTCTTCTTCAACGCCACCAACTTCAAGTATTAAGCGTTCTGCTACTTTAGAATTTTCGGTAATATTAACTAACACATTTTTTACTTTCGTATCGTATTGAACAGTGACACCTTTTTCTTCTAAAAAGGCTATTAGCGGTAATACAAGTGATTCATATTGATTATATTTTGTGAATTTTAATGATGAGAAATCGGCCAATGCATCAATATGGTGAATAAAACGCATTAAATAACGACGCATTTCCATTGCTGAATGCCATTCTTCAAAGGCGAACATTGTACACCAATAAATCCAAAAGTTTGATTCAAAGAACTCTTTAGTAAAGACTTCATTGATTCGTTTATCTTGTAAGTCTTCTTCCTTGCTCAAGCAAAGACTTACAATTTCTTTAACCGCTTTTTCTGATAATAAAAATTGACCATCGGTTGGTGATTGTTTCCCACGCTCATGAATAATACGACAATGTGATGAGTTTGGATCCTCTTTATTTAACCAATAAAACTCATCTAAGACAGAAGCATCTTCAATTTCCAACGACGGAATCGAACGGAATAAATCCCATAAACACTCAAAATGACTTTCCATCTCACGACCACCACGAATAACAAAACCATATTCTGGTTTATTAATACCGTCCAAAGAACCTCCAGCAATTGGTAATTCTTCCAAAATCGTAATCTTGTCCCCTGGAACTTGACCATCTCTAATTAAAAAAGCTGACGCCGCTAGAGATGCTAAACCAGACCCGACCATGTATACTCGATTGATTTTATCAGCCTTCGCTGGTTTTACAGGTCTTGCAAAAGCTTCATAGTTTCCATTACTTCTATACATAAAATTCCCTCCATTTGTGAACATCAATTTAATATGTTCTATCTAAATATGATAGTACACCATCTTTTAAAAATAATCCATTCATAACCTTTTTAAAAACGTGCGTTTTAAAATAACGCGCCTTTTAAACTTGCTTTTCATGATATTTTATCATCACTCTTCATCAATACTTTCTTTAAGTTCTTCTACTAAATGCTCTTTTTTAGGAGCAATCACCCAATTAACAAGAATCGAAATTAATAAACCTAAAAAAGTAGCCATAATGCGATGAAAGACATAGTTTTTATCATTGTCAGGAGCGACTAACAAAATCATGCTAATCAATGTCATTACTGCTCCTCGAACGGTCGTCGGAGCTTTCTCTCCCCCTGAAAAAACGACAGTTAAGCAAGCAAATAAAGGAATTAAAATAACGTTTATTACTTTTAATTGCGTTATATGAACAGATACAACGAGATAAAGCGAGCCTAAAATACAGCCAATCGTAGTCCCCAGTAAACGATAGCGAAAGAAAATCCAAGTATCAACCGTTTTAGGTCGGATTCCGAAAATAGCATTTGTTAAAGTAATCAATAACAAGCTACTCTCATCAACCATATGAAAAATCGTATAAAAAGAGACACTCAAAAAAACTGCAATTGTAATTTTCACGGTATTCTTCTCAACCATTTTATGCCACATGTTTTTCATCTCCAACGCTCCTTTAATTTACCATACCCGACACTTATCAAAATTGTCAATTTATAACTTACAAACGACAAAAAACACAATGTTTTCGATTAATGTTATACTGAGAGATAAGTTATAAGGAGGTTACAGGATGCAAAAACCACTAGCATTTAGAATGAGGCCCACCACTATTGATGAGGTCGTTGGACAGCAACATCTCGTTGGTCCTGGAAAAATTATTCGCCGAATGGTCGATGCCAATCGATTATCATCAATGATTTTATACGGCCCTCCTGGAACAGGTAAAACAAGTATCGCCAGTGCTATCGCTGGTTCAACCCAATATGCTTTTCGGATTTTAAATGCCGCAACGGATAGCAAAAAAGATTTACAAGTTGTCGTTGAAGAAGCTAAAATGAGTGGTTCCGTTATTTTGCTTTTAGATGAAATCCATCGTTTGGATAAACCAAAACAAGATTTTTTATTACCTCATTTAGAGAACGGACGAATTGTTCTTATCGGAGCAACCACGGAAAATCCATACATCAATATCAACCCAGCCATTCGCAGTCGAACTCAGATTTTCGAAATTTTTCCATTAACACCAGATGATATTGAGCAAGCCGTCGATCGTGCATTAAAAGACACAAAAAAAGGTCTAGGAGACTTGCCACTAACATTAGAAGAGAATAGCTTACAACATCTAACTCGAGCAACCAACGGTGATTTGCGTAGCGCTCTGAACGGTTTAGAACTTGCCGCTATGTCTACACCCAAGCTTGAAGATGGCAAAATTCATCTAACCTTAGCCATTTTAGAAGAATGCATTCAAAAAAAAGCACTCTCTCATGATAAAGATGGCGATGCTCATTACGATGTCATTTCAGCTTTTCAAAAATCAATTCGAGGTAGCGACGTTGATGCTGCTCTTCACTATCTCGCCCGCTTAGTTATTGCCGGTGAGCTCGTCATCATTTGTCGGCGACTACTTGTGATTGCTTATGAAGATATTGGATTAGCAAATCCAGGGGCCTGCCAACGTACCGTTGCCGCAGTACAAGCCGCTGAAAAACTAGGCTTACCGGAGGCACGAATACCATTGGCTGAAGCAGTCATTGATTTAACCCTTTCCCCTAAATCAAATTCAAGCCTAACAGCGATTGATCACGCGATTGTTGATATTCATGCAGGAAAAGCAGGAGACGTCCCTCGTCATCTGAAAGATAGTCATTATGCAGGAGCTGAAAATCTAAATCGCGGAGTGGGCTATCTGTATCCACATGATTTTCCGGGTAATTGGGTGTTACAATCCTATTTACCTGATAAACTAAAAACGAAAAAATACTATCAACCACAACTTAACGGTAAATACGAGCGTGGTCTTGGTCAACAACTTGAAAAAATCCGCTCAGCTCAAAAAAAATAAGTTTGAGAAAAACGAATTGAATTGCTCATTTTTTTTTCTTATGTTACTATTAACCTATAGATATCTGTGATGTACGTGGAGCACACTTTAGTGTTGACCGAACAAATCATTTTACCTTGGGTTTCAAAGCCTAACGATAAAGAGCAAGCCTTATCACTTGGAAGTTCGATATCGTTACAGAGATTCCCACCTGCATATTCAGCGGGTTCAACCATCAGGTGCTCAAAACGGCATTAACGGATGTCTTCTTATTTTTAAAATTTTACAATACCAAGCAATAATAAGACCTTAGCGGTTTGTTATTGCTTTTTTATTTTTTTGTTTTTTATTTGGTCAAATTCAGACGTTTGTTCACTTTTATGGTATGATTATTAGAGAGGAATACTTAGCCTTTCCATGTAAAAATAAGACTGAGTTGTTATAGAAAGGGTGTTTACTTATGTTTGAAGAATACAAAAATATTTTAGTTGCTGTGGATGGCTCAAAGGAATCTGAGCAAGCCTTTAAAAAAGCGGTTCAAGTCGCTAAGCGTAATAATTCTAAACTTTTCATTGCTCATATTATTGATATTCGTGCGTTCGAATCTATCTCATCTTTTGATGAATCAATGGCAGATGAAGCTGAAAAAGCGGCTAAAGAAACCTTAGCTTCTTATTTAACGTATACGAAAGAACATCAATTAACAGATGTTGAATACCTGATTGAATATGGCTCACCAAAAACGGTGATTGCTAGAGAACTTCAACAAAGTAAAAATATTGATTTAATTCTCCTAGGTGCAACTGGACTAAACGTAATGGAACGTATCTTAATTGGCTCTGTTTCTAGCTACGTTGCGCGTCATGCTCACTGTGACGTTCTTATCGTCTGTACTGATTTAAATAATAAATAGACTATAAAAAGGGTTACGCACAATTAAATGTGCGCAACCCTTTTCTTTTTAAAATTGATTATTTGTTTTTTAATGCTTCCACGTCACGAGCAATCATTAATTCTTCATCTGTTGGGATTAAGAAAACTTTCACTTGAGATGCTTCCGTTGAAAGAACTGTTTCTTCACCACGAACATTATTTTTAGCTTCGTCTAATTCACAACCAAACCAAGTTAAACCATTGATAACATTTTTACGCATATCAACATCGTTTTCACCAATTCCAGCTGTAAAGACAATCGCGTCAACACCATTCATTGTCGCAACGTAATTACCAATATATTTACGAACGCGGTCTTCAAAAATTTCAATCGCTAAGCGCGCATTGTCATTTTCTGCAGAAGCTTCCAGTAAATCACGCATGTCACTTGACACACCAGAAATACCTAATAAACCAGATTCTTTATTTAAAATATTAATCATTTCTTTAATGTCTGTCATGCCTAATTTATCCATTAAGTAAGGTAAGATTGATGCATCAATATCACCAGAACGTGTTCCCATTGTTAAACCAGCTAAAGGTGTGAAGCCCATTGATGTATCAATTGATTTACCACCATCAACAGCTGTAATAGAAGCTCCGTTACCTAAATGACACGTAATAATTTTTGTTTCTTCAATAGGTTTACCTAGCATTTCAGCGGCACGTTCCGATACGTAACGATGACTTGTTCCGTGAGCACCATATTTACGTGCTGCAAATTTATCATAATATTCCATTGGTAAACTATATAAATAGTTCACGGCTGGCATTGAAGTATGGAAAGAAGTATCAAATACTCCAACATTTAAAGTATTTGGTAATAATTTTTGGAACACACGAATCACTGTTGCTTCAGCTGGATTGTGTAAAGGTGCAAACTCAGCTAATTCATCAACCAATTTCAAGGCTGCATCGTCAATAATTGCTGATTCTTTAAAATGTTCACCACCCGCAACGATACGGTGACCAGCTCCTGTGATTTCTTCTAATGAAGCAATAATATTTAATTCTACAAGTTGTTCTAATAACATGTGAATAGCAACTTCATGATCTTTAATATCTTGAACGACTTCATATTTTTGGCCGTCGCCATGTTTAATCGTAAAGATTGAATCATTGATTCCTATTCTTTCTACGATTCCTTTAGCGATAACTTCTTCTTCTGGCATTGAATATAATTGCCATTTTAAACTTGAACTACCTGCATTCACTGCTATTGTTTTTGCCATTTTGTAAAGACTCCCTTTTCTTTTCTTTATTTCATCATTGCTTGACGCCAAGCTTTAAACTCTTGAATAACCGTTAATAGCGCTTGACCATTTTTTAAAGATGGTAAATCCGCTAGAAAAACTTCACTCACTTGCTTAGCCTCTGCCCCATGATTTTGAAAAATAACAATCGATTTGCTTAAACCTTTTTGACTGAATAATGTATCTGGTAATTTTAAAATTGCTTGAAGATAAACGGTTTCTTTCATCCATTTTTTAAAAGTATTTGCCTGTTCTGTTTCTAAAAAATTGGTTGGCAGTAAAAATAAGCCAAAACCCGCTTCATGGACGTACTTCATTGTCTGCTCAATCAATAAATGATGTGCATAGCTATGTCCCTCTGCCACACTTGCAACAAATTTTTGTGCTTGTGTATCATCCGGATAGTAACCAATCGGTAAATCAGCAACCGCCACATCCACTGGATCTAATAACAAAGCTTGAAGACTGTCTTGATGAAACAGGGTCGTTTCTAAAGCTAACCACCCTGAAGTCACCGCTCCGATACTCAATAAAGTATCATCTACATCCACTCCGTAACCTTCAACTGTATAATTAGCCAAAGTTAAGTTTGTCATAATGGTTGCCAATAAGTTACCCGTACCTACTGTTAAATCTGCAATTCGTAATTCCTTTTGATCATGAAACAATTGTTCAATCATGTAAACAAATAAAAAGCCAATCCCATCCGGTGTCAGTTGATGATTTGCTTGCATCGGTTCCTTCTTCATTCCTTGAAGAAGTACCAGTTGAGCAACCTTGCGTTTTTCTTCAGCAGACAAAGCTAAATTGCTTAAACATTGATATTTTTCTTCTAGTGTTTTTACCACTTTATCAGAAGGAACACCATTCAGCACACGAACTTTTTGATTGTCTAACATATTTTCCAGATTTTCAATGTACGCATCGTAAAAAGATGTTTCTAGTTCTTGCTGTAAAACAGCAATCGATGAACTCATTAATTGGAATCCTTCTTCAATTATAGTTTGTGACAAAAACAGCACCTCTTTCATTGGAATATAACAAAAATCATGTACTGTTTCATTTTATCGAATGAAACGGAATAATTCAAGGTACAAGTAAAATAAAAATCAAGTGATTTAAAAAAATCACTCGATTGATAAATTATTATACAATTGATAGCCGTTATTCAAACATGTTTTAACTTTTATTTTTTTATTTTTACTTTGTTTTTCTAAATTAACATTCCCTTTATTAAAATTTACTTTTTTAAATTCCCCCTCTGTCATTGTTTTTGAAAGTTTTAAAGCTTGCGTTTCTAACGTTTTAGCTAAATAATAATCTTGTGTTTCTAAAGCAAGCTCAACCGTTAGCGCTTGACTATCAAATAATAAAAGTGCCACCATGCTAACCAAACTCAACAAACCTAAAACAGATAATAGAATACCTCCTCGTTTATTTTTTATAAAACAAGAAAAAGATTTCTTCTTGACCATCCTCTAACATCACCTCTACACGGATCATTTCTTGAACCTGGCTAAATTCGACTTTTTCAACTTGTAACATAATCGGTTGATGTCCTTTTGTTCTTCTTATCATTTGTCGATAATGTTCAAATACTACAGGTTGCGAAACTGTCTTAGTGATACTCTTTTCAAAGTAAAGTTTATTGTCTTTTACTTCTTTAAAATGCAAAGATTCTATTTCTATTTCAAGTTGGATTTTACCGACTTGAAAGTTGTTAAAAGCAGACTTTCTTTCTCTTACTTGTAGCGTGTTCAACCCCTCAATAAAGGGCTGAAATAAAAGTAAGCTTCCGCTAAAAATAATTAAAGCTAAGAGGCATTCCCATAACGTAAAGCCTCGCCTATTCATCTGGACGATTCACTTCTTGATTGAGCCTGATTTCCAATGTTTCTTGACCACTTTTTAAACATAAAGATTGTTCTTCACAAACTACAATTTCAATTTGTTCTTGCTTTAATTTCTTTTGAAAAAGTGGATCGGTTCGTTCTTTTCCACTCATTTGGCTCAACATATAAGCGGTGTTCGCTAAATTCAACTTATTTTTTGCTCTTTCTTCGACTTTATTTTGTTGGATCATGATTTGAAAAAAGAAGAGCACCGTTACCGAGAGAATAACAAAACTCAAAAGACTTTCCATTAGTAGATACCCTGAATTGTTCCATTTATTTAACATGCTTGATGATTTTAGCATTTCCCATCTGACATGAATATGTCACCTCCACTTTTGTGCGCTCCTCTCTAAAACAAAAATTATTTAGCTGTCCCGCATTCCCCCCGGTTCCTCCTACTAAATGAAGTTTGGGTTCATTTAGCATTGTTATTGTTTTAGGTAATTTTAAAATTTTGCTTTGCTTTTGCCCATGCTGATAGTAACTAAAACAGATTCGTCCTTCTCGTTTATCACAATTAATATCCGATTGACGTCGTTCAATAATGGCTCCTTGCTGAGCACGTTGATAAAAATGTTCAAATTGACTATAAAAAAGAGCCTTCTCACAATAAGATTGCCAACTATTAAAATAAAAAATTGGCAATGAAATAAAAATAAGCGTCACTAACAAAACTAACAGCGTTTCAATCAAGGTAACTAGATATATCAAAAAAGAAGCGGGTCATTAGCTACCTGCTTCTTCTTTCATTTGGTTAATTATTTTATTTTCTTGGCGTTTCATATACTGCTCCATAAACTCATAGTCTATTTTTTCATCATCAGTAATAGGTAATAATATCTTTTGTCTCTCTATCCTTTTAGTTCCCATCTTGTACCCATATGCATACTTATTTTTTTGTTTAAGTATACAAGTTACTATGAATTGGTTTACATGCCGATTACCTTTATAGCCCGTAACTTCAACAAATCTTGTATCCCCTGAAAAATAAGCACTATACGGATGGTAAAAGGCGTACCCAACAGACCCATTACGATTTATCCCTATTACACCACTACTTACTTTATTCTCTCTACCTTCATAATTAACAAAATCTGTAACGCCGTTATTAGTTGATGAAGAACCTATAAAAGGACTTTTTCCTTTCACTCTATTATATTCTTCCCAATCAGCACCACCATCGACAGTCGCTATATCTTCAATAGAAAAAGGTGCCCAATCCACTTCAGACAATTCTCTTTCGTCTGATATAATGTGCAATTCAGTTTGAGGTGGTAATTCACTAACTATTCCTTGTTGATAGTTAATGTATTCCTTCATAAATTCCCAATCAGGTTCATCAGGATTGATTGCTGGCAACTTAATTTTTTCCCTTTTTATTCTGTCATCGGACATTTCTCTGTTAAAAGAATACTTTTCTCCTATCATAGATATTGAAGCAATCAAGAACATGTAATGCTCCTTAACTAATTCCTCGTTTACTAGAGCTGTAACATGATCCGAAGCAATAAATTCATAATCATGATAAAAAATATTACCGACACTTCCACTATTAGCAATAGTTAAACAGTTAGAAAACTTACGAACATTTTCTTCATTTCCAATAAAACTATCTACTCCATTATTATATTTGGTAGAACTGATATATGGAATATCACCTTTTATTTGATTTTTTTTTGTTAATCTTTTCCCTCTCTGGATAGTTGTAAATATTTTATCTAGAGAGAAAAATTCCCAATCTATTTGTTCAAAATCTTTATTCATTAGAGTCACCTTCAAACAAATAACTTTTACCATGGATTTGCATATCATATTTAAAAGCCATATAATCAGCAATAACTTTTTCAAAATCTTTCTCTGTAGGCACGTCATCATTAAGATAATAGAAACTATGCAACCATTCGTCGGTATCTTCTATTGTCGTTTTAACAATAAATGCACTGTTATCATCTTCATTATCTCTATAAACATTCAATAAATGCTCTCGTTTTCCTTTTTCTGTTCCATCCCCAACTAGACCAATATGTTTTCTAACAACATATCCATCATCTTCAAAATTAATAAAAGATACACGTTTATTTTCTGGATGTGGTACACCTGCTGTAAACACCGCAATACAAGGATTAGTACCTACACCATGAAACGTTTCTGTATTTAGCGTTATCACTGACTCTAAAGTATGGCTTTCTAAAATTTGTTTTTTCCTTGCTTTATCATGACGGTTTTTGCCAACCATTGTTGATTGAGGTACTATTACACATAGTTGGCCACCAACAACCAGCATATCCAATGCATGTTGAATAAAGCTTAATTCTGATAAATGTTGTGTTTGATCGTTCTTAGCTTGAGAATATGGAGGGTTCATTAGAATTTTATTTACCCCATGTTCTTTCATTACCTCTTTATCAAACGTTAAACTATTATCACGAATTAGATTACTTTTTCCGTCTCCTCTTAAAATCATGTTAGTTGTTGCAATGGTAAATAACTTTTGTTGGATCTCAATTCCGTATAGCCGATTCTGCTTAATGTCCGTTCTTTCGTCATCATTTTCTGCTTGCTCTAACATACGATTCATAGCACTAATTAAAAATGCCCCTGTTCCACATGTGGGATCTAGTACATAGTCTGACTTGTTTATTTGAATAAGTTCCGCCATTAATGATGTTATATGTCTTGGTGTTAATACAATACCTAGCGAGTTACCATCACTACCGCCATACTTGACAAACTCACCATAGAAATTACCTAAAATATCAAAGTCTGTGTTACTTTTAATTTTCTCCATAATCTCTGCTTCTAGCGTAGTTGCAAAGTATTTTAGAGGCGTCATCTCTAAGTTACTATTTACAGTATTTAACGTTACATCTCTTTGAATAAACGTAAACTGATCTAACATCTCACCCACTTTTGCATAAGGGACAATTCCAGCATTTTGTAAGAATCGTTGTACAGCTGTGAAAATCAATTCTCCATCAGCACTGCCCTCTCTATCTGATCCCTGTAACTGGTCTAATGAAAAAGTTGGTTCTTCCAACGCTAATAATATAGCTGATACAACAGTTGCTTTCTTTTCGCCCTCTAGCTGTCCGTAATTTCTTAAGTCCTCATGCATGTCTGCAGCTATTTTGTTAACTTCCCGTAATTCTCTTTCTTCTTTTGGTAACTCACCTTTGATAGCTACATTATAAAACTCCTCAATATTTTCAGGAGATATATCCTCTAAGCTTTTCATATCAGGTAATTCTTGGACTTCATTTTCTGTTACAAAGTACGGTTGTATTTGATAATGTAAACCATCACCAGCTACACCTATTGCGATAACTTCCTTATAAGAATTAGTTTTCTCAATAATATGCTTAGCATAATGAATTGCACCGTTAACTGCATAATCTCTCCTATAAGGAAATTCAGTATCTACTGCATCATTTTCATCTTTATATTCTAGTTTATCTATTGCAAGCTTATCTTCAATAATTATTAAATGATCTCCTGAAAAAAAGATAAATTCTGGCTTACCTACTCCTCTAGAATCTTTTGATTTACTAGCATTCTTTAAAGCTTCTTTTATTTGCACATTAGATGACCCTTGTTCCTCGTAGGAAACTCCTAAATCCTCTATAAATCTTCTAACTAACTGATCAGTGCTTGTTCTTTCATTTACCATTTTATCTATCCACCTATTTTTCACTATTCTTTAGTATGTTTTAACTAGTTTAATAATAGGTCAGTTTTCAGTCTTTTACAATCAAAATATCACAAATACTACATACGTAATTAATAAAAAAACGACACTACCTAATTTAGATAATGTCGTTAGTTTCTATTTAAATGTTCCCCAGTAATCTAATCGTTTTTGACCATTAGAGCGACCTGTTGCAATAAAACCATAAGTTCCATCAGCTCTTGGCTGTCTAATCCAAACATGCCCACCTTTATGTGTAAACTGATCGTACTTAATTTTGTCACCTCTATAAACTTTTCCGATAATTTTACCGTCAACAGCTTTATCTCGAATCATTATCGGTTCATTTATAGTAACCTGGAATGTTCCTTTTTCCATATACCAACCCACTTTATCAGGACGTTCTGTTACAGGTGGTGTTGTAACAGGTGCTGTATTTGCATTGACATTGCGGTAAACATACCAGCCCATAAAATAAGGACATGTTGTAGCTTCATTATCAACATAAACACCGTTCATTTGTGGATTTTTATATGTACAGTGAATAATTTGAGTATTGTTAATAAACTCTACCACATGACCAGCTGCTCCTCCTGAAGCTCCTTTTTTTCCAAAAATGACAACATCACCACGTTTAGCCGTCCAATTTTTATTTGTGGCAATTAATTCATAGCCATTTTGAACTAAGTAAGCATGCATTGAGTCTGTATTATATAGCCATGCTGGTTTACTTGCTCCTGCTTTTTCTAAAGAACGAACAATGGTTCCTGAACAATCACCTGTGCCATCTGAACCATCTCTAGAACCAGTCATTGAATATCTAATACCTTTTCTTTGTAACCCATACATGAAATCAATTGATTTTTCTATTTTAACTACCACTTTATCTATCCCCTTCCCCTTTTGAAACTGCAATTTCTTTTAAATTAACACCTAAATCATAAAAACCACCCGCTGCCATTCCAGACAGCGCTCCGCCCCAAATAAAAGTAACTAACTCATTTGGCGCAAAAGACATAGCCCATAAGCCACCAATAACCATACCGATGATTAAGTTAATAATTGGAAGACGTTTTTTTCCTCCAAATGTTGTTTTATACACCTGTGTAACTCCTAAAACTACAGGTACAATTATTGTTGCTGCTGCCATCACATTTTCCATATCAATCATTTTCCTTTCATTTCCATAATGTCATGCTCCGCTTCTCTCATACGTCCCTCAAGTCCATATGTTCGTTCAACGATATTGTTATGTTTTTCTACCTTTTTCTCTAACTCACTCAATCTATGATTGACTAACTTGTTAGTTGTTAAAATACCGCCGAATGTACCAAATCCTGTTCCTAGTAAACTAATTATCGCTACTAAAACTGGTTCACTCATCTACATTTTTACCACCTTTTCTTATTCTTTAACCTGCTTCTCAACACGTTCACTTTGTAAATTGATAACTTCTTCCATCAAACTAGATATCATTGTTTTCATCTAAAGTAATAGCAACCTATTTTCTTTTTGTTCTTGTAGTAGCAGCTCGTTTTGCTGTTCCCACTGCTCTTTTTCTGGATCTGATTCTATAACTTCTTTAGGCATTTCATCTAGATTGGTTGTCCATCCTTCTGGTACTTCTTCGCCTTCTTCAATGAATGCCTGTTCAAAATTTGCACCACTATCACTTTGTTCTTCTATTTTTCTATAAATACTAAGCATTTAATCTCTCCTTTACTCATTTATAAAAGGAACATAAACGTTTAACCAAGAACCTTCATACATCGGTTTATAACCCGAATCTGAATATCTGTGTATGGTTATCGTTCCGTTAGGTGCAAATTCAGTAAAAAACTTGTTTGCCCCTGATCCCTGACATAAATTTTTAGCATAAATATTAGGTCTAAATCCTTCAGGAGCAATTCCGATATTGATTGATGCTCCTGGTGCTAATTCAGCAGAGTTTTTAATTACGCCGTGTAAATAAGCCATTGACCCGCTTCTTGTTACCTTAAGGTGTGTCCTTGCATCCGCATGATAGTTACTAAAACCAGTTGAAAAAGAAACTGAAGCAGTTTTTGATTGAGAAATCACTTCTCCTGAGACTGTCAACTCCCCACCAAGTGTAACTTCGCCAGTTTCATGTAATTGATGGTAACTTCGCCAGTTCCCCTCTTTGTCGTACATATGCATTTTTAATATATTTTCTTGTTCAGATATTGATAGGTACGACATCAACGAACCATCTGCTCTCCTAATTTTCAATACTTCGTTATCTTGTTTATCGCTCGTTGGTGTTTTAATTGTAGGAGCTTTCTTGAATAGTGTTTCCAGCCTCACATCTAATCCATCAGACCTACCCATTACCTCGCCTATGGCCATACCTCGTCCACCTGGATGAAAGTTTAGAAGAGTAAACCCAGACGGTATACTAGTTTGCGTTATAACTGTAGTGAAGTAGTCAGTTGCTACAAATTGAATATCATAGCTGTAGTCCTCGTGAAAGTTTGGCAAAACAGAAGATGATTTTAGAGAGTATGAGCTATTAGATAAAATTGTTTCAGACCACTCACTCGTTCCTGACTTCTTATACCTTATTTTAAATAGTTTAGTATTTTTATTAATGACTGGGCTTATTACACTATCATAAGAAACTTTGACGTATGAGCCTTCATTATTCTCTGTTCCATTACTATTAGATCGCACAGCTGATAAACTATTGATAATAGGCTCATCATACGAGACTACGTTTATATCTCGTGATACTGTAGCGGTTCGTCCTCTTGAATCGACGACTTCAAAAATCACCTTATTAGTTCCTGGTGTTTGTAAAATGTCAGTAACTGCGCTTGATTTATTGTAGCTAGTACCATTAACTTTTATCCTATGGACTTGTATCGTGCTGCTGTATGATCCACTTGCTGAAATTGAAAGATTAAGCTTAGATTTGTTTTGAATGTACACACCAAACTTAGAAGCTAACCCCTGCGTCGCTTCTGAAATACCGACAGAATTTATTTTTGGTACTATGCTGCTAGGAACTCTTGCTGTAAAGTTTTTTGAGGTACTGCCAACTCTTGTGCTTCCACTATATGTATCTACTACAATCTTAGCTGTGCCAGATGTTGAGTTAGGTAGTAAGTTGCTGTCGTTGATTGACGGCGTAAAACTAACACTTGTACCAACATTATTCATTTCATGGCCTAACTTGCCATCTGTCCGATAGTATTTAACCTTGTGAGTAAAGGATCCAGACGCTCTACTTATGTTGACCGTTAACGGGCTACCTAAAGTACCACCACTAATACTTGATATGCTACTGGCTCTCGGAATCTTATTTAATGTTGCATTTACTTTTGGAAACGTCTGCGTTCCTACAAGAGATCCACCCCACCAAACACCGAAGTATTTTTGGAACTGCATACTGAAGGACTTAGTACCATCAGAGTTGTGATAAACTCTTTTAGTCCTGGACATGATGAGCGTAGATGAATTATTACCTCCACCCACATTGCTTGTCGCTGTATACTTTGTACCATCAATCCATAACGACTGAGCGTCAGCTGTCGTGTTTGTATTGTAGCCGTACGCCCCACGAATGACTGTAATGTTGACTTTCACATCAGAATAGTTGTTAGCAACATTTTGCGTTGCTGACCAGTCCATTCTTATTTTTAAGTTTCCACTTGTTCTCTGTACATCCCATGTATTTGAGCCACTTAAAGCCATTAGTTCACCACCTTCTTAAAGTCTAGCGAGCCATTATCACGAGGAATAAAAGCAAAGCTACCTAGCCTTAAACTATTAATAAACTCACCGTCTGTTACGTATAGTTTGTTGTTAGTAAAGTACGCTACCTCTGCTCCACTTTGTAAAAATTGAATCTTGTTATTCTGAAGCTTTAGAATCAGTTCATTCCCAACTTGTCCAAGAATGATATTCCCATTTTCAAAACGAATATACTTTACAATCTCTTGAAATTTCACTTGCGTGTCATGGTCTAGTGTTGATATCTGCTCCACTAGATTCTTGAAGTTAAAGTTAAACGAGTTTTTAGTCTGTTCAAACTCACTTGATACTTCTTCTTGATACTCACTAAGTTCTGATTTAGCTGTGTAAGTTTCTTTCACTTCTGTTCGTATAGAATCGGACTCTTTTTCTATGGAAGTTTCTAACGTTGTCACTACTTCTGTGACGTAGTCGTTATCTGCCTTATCATTTAGCTTCTCATCCACAGCTTCTTCCAGTTCTTTTACAGCTTCCCATGTTGTATCACAGATTGGCTCTGTGTAGACTGTTTCAGTTGGACTTGAATAGACTATCTTACTTCTAAGCCACAAATATTTACCAATTTCCCACGTTGGCACTTTGACAGACCATCCCATCGTTGGAGCATCTGTTTTTGATTCAGATATTGCATATTCTTCTGTGATACTTGTTATTCCACGACCTTCGATAACATCAATATTGTTTATCGCTTTGTCTGTCTGGATTTGATTTTCTGTTAACGTTCTACGTTGATAACCAATAGACAACTTATCCTGTGACGGATTAGTTAAATGTAGCTCTTGCTTTTCAACTAGTAGCAACTCGTCCACTCCGTGTGGTTCACTGACTACCTGCACATACTCAAAAACTCTAAACTCATCTATTTGTGCATCTACTAACGATAAATCAATGGCTGTTAAGTCTAGCGTTAGACTCAACTTAATAAGTTGAGCTAGCTCTTGTTTTGCTTTATTTAATAAATTAGTCGCTACTGTTACATCGTTCCAGGTAACAGATTTCATAAGGAAGCCATACTTTTTAACTGCTTCATTATCTTGTATAAAGTCTTTCCCATTATTCACAGACTCGATAGTTAATCTTTTGCCTTTCTCTGAACTTGTCACACCTTCTTCGTCTTCACTTTCAGCTTCTTTTCCAAGTGGTAAAATGGCTGTATATAATTCTGTGGCACTCGACTTAGTTGCTAAATCTAACAAGTTTTGACCTAGTTCAATTTTTTGTAGACTTTTTTTGTCACTATCCTCAAGATAATCTAAATAATTTACGCCGTTTTCTCTGCGAACAATTAAATAGCCACCTAATGACTTGATTAACTTACTTTCTACAACGTCCCATGTTTGTGGGTACGTTTTGTCTGAACGTACGATATAATCATTTGGGTCTTTAACAGTTACAGTGCCTACTTTAAATTGTTTTTCTATTGGGACTTGCGAGTTATGCTGATCTACTAATAATTCTAGGTACTCTCTGACCCCACCTGAAAATTCATAAGGTCTTAACACTGTATCGTTTAAATAAGCAAGTTCACCTTCACATATAATACCTTTTGCTCTATCAAATGCTAGTTCGTCATCAAGCACACGACCTCTGAATAAAAGTGTTTCATCTTGATAAACTTCTACTATGCTTTTTAGTTTCTTGATACGAGCAAACAGCGGGTGTGTTGGGTATACCGTAAAATCAAAAGCACCAGCTTTATTAACTTCTAGCTTTAATTTAGAATCGAATATCTCGTATTCTTCTATTCTAGGGTCATAAAATGTTTGACCGTCTAATTTAACTAAATACATTATAAAGCTCCTTCCTGGTACTCGATTTTTACAGTCGTTCCTGCTGCTCCTTTAATAGTGATATTGTTGTCACCTTGCAGCAGTACGACACCTGCATTTCTAAATGTTTCAGCGCTGTGATTGTACGTTTTGTTGTTGTACACGATTTGAACAGTGTTATTTACTGCGAAAGTTGGTACTGTAGCCATTCGCTCATTTGATAAAGTCATTGTCAGTGTTCCATCTGAAGGAACAACTTTATTAACTATTGTTTTATCTTTCTTAAGCATGTAAGGTTCACAAATAGCGCTAATCGGAATTGTAGCCACCGATTTATCTTCATCTATTCCACCTACGTTTAAACGACCTATAAATCTATAATTTGGATATTGTGGCATAATGATTTCTTGCTTTCTACCATGATGAAAATTAACTAACTCTTTTCTTATACCATCCCACTTAGTGCTGTCAGCAGGTAACACAAGAGAGAAGTCTATCTCACGCTTATCGTATGGAACTTCTCCAGTTAACGACTCGGTTAAATCTATAAAGCCATCACCAAAAGGAATATCAATATAATATGTCTTTGGTTTCGCTTCTCCTACAGATGAGTTAGGACTAAGCAATAGTCCATAATCAGTAAAAGTCCACTTGCTGCCTATTTTCACTTGTCTCATAGACTATCGCCCCCTTCTGTCATATCGTTCTGCTTGTCCTAATGCTCTGTTCATTTGATTGCTGATTGAGCCAACCAGCGCCCCACTATCCATAACAACTTTTAGGTTATTGATCTGCGCCTGTTGATTTTCAATAATTCTTATTAACTGATCTAATTTAGAAACTACCGCATCTTGTCCATGTTCCATCTCTTTTGCAATGCCTAATCCAATACCACCTAGCGTTTTAGGGTTTAATGGTAGAATTGCTTCTGGCCCTGCTTCTCCACCTACCATCATGCTGTTACCATTCATTCCAAACATGGTTGGATCCTGCATAATACCTCCGTCCTTGTACCAAGAAACACTTAATTTAGGTACTGAAGGTGGTTTTAAACTGAATGATCCACTTAAACTAAAGTGAGGTAACGGTGGCATTGAAATCTTAGGAATGCTTAGACGCATACCACTAAAGAAACCTTTTATTGCATTCACTATTCCACTGATTTTGCTTTTGGCTGCTTCTATTGGTGTTATCATTGCGTTTTTAACACCATTCCAAGTGCTAGAAGCAACGCTTTTAATCGAATTGAACACACTTGACGTTGTCGATTTAATGCCGTTCCAGACGCTAGTAACAACACTTTTTATTGAGTTAACAACTGATTGTATAGTCGATTTAATACTGTTCCAGACGCTACTTGCGACACCTCTAATAGCGTTGAAAACACTTGAGGTTACACTGTTAATTGCATTCCATGCTGCTGTTACAACAGTTTTTATAACATTGACTACTGTTTGAATTACTGCTTTAATACCGTTCCAAACGGTAGAAACCACAGCTTTTATTGCATTAAACACTGTAGATGTTACTGTTTTAATTACATTCCAACCTGTAGTTATAATTGCTTTAACAATATTAATAGCAGTTTGAACAATAATTTTTATGCCTTCCCAAGCTAAAGAAATAACTAATTTAATACCTTCCCATACTAAAGAGGTGACTGTTTTGATAACTTCCCAAGCTGTCGATATCACAACAACTATTATGTCGATAGCTGTTTGAATAACTAGCTTGATGCCCTCCCAAATAAGAGACATTGCCAGTTTGATACCTTCCCAGGCTAGTTCCATCGCTAATTTAATAGCTTCCCAAGCAACTACAAGAACTTGCTGTATGATTAATAAATAATTCTCAATCAATACTTTAATAGCTTCCCAGATTAAGGATAGGCTTTCTTTAATCAACTCCCATGCTGCAGTCCAGTCTCCATTTATCATAAGCATAACCGCTTTAATAATATTCAAAATAACGTCTAAAGCAGTACTGATTACTGTTTTGATGTTTTCCCAAACTAACATAACAACTGTTTTAATAGCTTCCCAAGCTGTCGTTAATAGAGGACTTAAAACAGACATAACTGTACTTACAACAGTTAGTATTGCATTCCAAACCGTTTCAGCTGTTTGTCTGATTAGTTCGTTATTTTCTGACCACCAAGATACCAATGATCCAAAAATTTCTTGTACAAAACTAGATATTTCTTGCACTGCGCTGTTTATAAATTCTTTTATCTGTCCCCAAACGTCATTGACTTTGTTTCTAAAGTCCTCATTCGTTTTATACAGATAAACAAAAACACCAATCAGAGCTGTTATCAATCCGATTACTAATCCGACTGGCCCCATCAACAAGCCAAAAGCAGCTTTTACAACTCCCAGTCCTGCTGATACACCAGGAAAAAGTGCAGCTAAACCTTTAAATACTGACCCAGCTTTTCCAACTGCTAAAGCTACAGTACCGACTTTAGATATAATAGTTCCAAAAACAACAAGCATTGGCCCTGCTGCTACTATTACAACACCTACCCATTTTTGCCATTCAGCTAAAGGCAAGTTATCCCACATGTTGCCTAGAACTCGTTTTATATTCCCAACGAATATACCGACTGACCTAGTAAAGTTATCCATCAAAGTTTGCATATCAGCATTTTCTTGTCCAAAACCAGCAGACAAATCTTGTAAGCTAGCTTTCATCATGCCGAATGATCCAGCCACAGTTTCTTCTGCTTCTTTAGCAGTCGTTCCTGTTATGTCCATCTCGTCCTGAACTGTATGAATAGCTTCTATTATCTTGTCAAACGACACATCGTTAACTGTTTCAGCAGTGACCTCCATTGTGTCTCCTAGCACTCCTGAATCGTTTATTAAGCGTGCCATTTCACTTTGTGTACCACCGTACCCTAATTTAAGGTTATCTAGCATTGTGTAGTTCTGTTTAGCGAACCCTTGATAGGCATCTTGAACAGAACCTATGTTAGTACCAAACTTATTTGCGTTATCTGACATATCAACCATAGCTATATCAGCTATTTTGGCCGCTTTTTCAGTGTCTCCACCTAAACCTTGAAGTAAAGTTGCACTAAAACTTGTTACCTGTTCCATGTATTCCGTTCCCGAAACACCAGCACGCTTATAAGCAGACTCCGAGTTCTTTATAACAGCTCCTGCAGAACTCTTGAATAAGGTTTCAACACCACCGATAGCTTGCTCTAAATTAGCAAATGACTTGATACTAGAAGCTACTGCAGCCGCAACTGGCAAGGATATAGCCGTAGACATAACCTTCCCAGTGTTTACCATCGACTTTCCAACAGTTTGTAAGGAGGTGCCTAATTTTTGAGCTTTACGACTGACTTCATCTAAGGCTCTATTCGCTTTGCTGTTGTCTACGCCAATTGTCCCAAACAATTTAAATACTTCACCCATCTAGTCACCCTCCTTGTTCTGTTGGTTTATGTTCACAAATTGTGATGCAAATTTAAGCAGTTCTTTCTCTTGTTCGTCAGTTACTACAGACGTTTTTTGTTTCTTACGTATAGATTGAACATTTTGCATCTTTTTGAATTCTTTAAACGATTTTTCCATAGAAGTGTGAACCCACATATCCCATAGAAGTTCTTCTTTGTCTTTATCCATCAGATAAAAGAAAAAATCTGCTGTAGCTTCTAAACTGTAAGTTTTTAAAAGTTCTAACGGATTAGCGTATCGTTTCCATAACAAGTCTTTAAGCCATAATTCGCCATCCTTTACTTGAGCAAGGAAGCGATAGATGAGAAAAAATCGGCTAATTCTGGCTTTTTGAAGAATGCTACTAATAATGATGTATATTCTTTTAAACCTAGCTCTTTAATTTCAGATACTTTTTTACCTGTCAATTCTGCTAACAACTCATTAATATCTGATTTAACAAGATTGATATTTAGCGAAACCTTTTGAAGGATAAGAGCTACTGCGTTCATTCCTCTTTTTTGAGCTTGTAACTCCGCTTCTTCTCTTTCTTTTCTTGTTGGTTCTTTCTTCTTTTTGTCTGTTGGAACTGCCTTAATAGCATCTTCAACACTAGACTCAAACATTTTTACAAACTCATCTTTGATATCTAACTTTCCTACAATGCTTAGTAGAGAAAAAACGTCATCACCTTTCAATTCACGCATTTCTAAAGCCATTATTTGTTACCTTCTTTCTCTTTTGGAATCATTTTGGCTGCTGGTTGTACTTCTCCTGGGAAATAAATAGCCCATGGGAATTCATCAGCAGCTAATTGCTCATAGCTTGCATGGGCTGTGATTGTTTGCTCTACAACTGCTTCATTGTTATCTTCTGTCGCTACTTCAAGCGGACTTGTAACCAATCCGTTATCTAGCTTAAAAATAACTGGTTGCTTAGTTCCGTTATGGATCCCCACGACTGCTACAGATGGAATATAGTCCGCTTCTTCTACATAACGTTTAGTTTTAATTACTTTGTATCCTTCTGGTGCTTCTCCTGTTGCTGCATCCTCAATCGTACCGTTCAAGCTTCTACGTAGGTTTTCTGCAGTTAACTCTTTCAAGTTAGCAGTTACTGTCGCTACCGCTGACTCCATAACCTGCAATCCGACAACATCCATAACGTACGCTCCATCAACTTCTGGCTTACGATAAGTCTGTTCAATACTAACCGTAACCCCTCCCGAAGTAGCACCTAGTGGAGTCCCTGAAAATCCGCCTGCTGTATCATACTTAAAATCAGTAAAAATGGTTGCGGCATCAATAATAAAATTTTCTGAACTTGTTTTTGTATAACCTGTTTTAGGCAATGTCATATTCTTTCGTCCTCCAGTCTATTTTTACGTAAAACCTTAACGTTCTACGTTTTAAGTTTTCATCATTCATAGGCACTTTATTAGAACCTTGAAAACTGAAAATCAAGTTAAATTCTTCTGTTAATTCTCGTTTGTAAATCAATGTATCTTTAAAGTTACTTTCGACTTCAAAAAGTTTAAGATAGCTAGAATTCAAATCAAATATATCTATATCTAAATAAAAACCTTCCTGATTTCTTTCGATATACTCGCTATCTATATCAAAGGTTGCATAAGGATAGATTACTTTTTCTTTTCTGTTTCTGTCATAGTAAGTTTCACTAAGAGCTGTCCTTAAAATGCCAGTTAACACCTGTACTAATTCAAACATCCTTACCCTCCTCTAAAAGTAGCGCTGTATTCTTTTCCAAGAACATCTTGAACTTTATCTTTGTTTTGTCTAAACCCTTTACGCATGAATTTTTGAGCTTTCTGACCTCTCGTGAAGTACCATTTACCTGAAGGATCTTGATACATCCAACCACCTTGACGTCCTGCACCATTTTCAGCATGTTCACCAGTCCCAAACTCAACGTATATACCATATTTCAACGGTGTACCGACTTTCCCCTCGACGGTAGCTCCAATTGATTTAAGCGTATGATTAATTGAGTCTCTAAGACCACCAGTTAAAACAGGAGTTTCAGATTTCACAGCAGACTCTATTATCAAAAGTGCTTTTTTCATCCCCCGCTCACTAGCTGAGTTCATTTGCTTCTTAACTTCGCTTGTGTTGTCGATTAATTTAAACGTCATATACAACACCGCCATATTTCAAATACAACTCATTGTGATGATTAACTCCTACTGGATCATCTGCAAAGGTTATGTCATACCATCGGCCAGATTCATCTACTAATCTCATATCATCTGTTATGCCTGCTTGATATTCTGGAACAACCGCAATGTGTGTAGATTCTTCAATAAATGCTTGCTGTGAGCTGTTTAAATCTGTTCCTTGTAACAAGTCGATATATCCTTCAAAACTCTTGTAATCGTTCCACGTTTCAATATATCCGCCTATTCCGTCATCAACCTGTAACTTTAACTGAACCTTTAAATGCTGAGGTTCATGCATTAGCCCCACCTCATCTTTTCGTACTTCTTCAAAAAGTCCATTTTAGCTGCAGGGAATCCTTGAGAATTATCATTAGCGTTAACGTCATAATAAGTGGTACTCATTCGAGCAATCGATTCAGATTTAATCCCGATTTTACCGCCCATCTTCTTTTGATATTTAATTAACGACTCAACGCCTTGTTTAATGTCAGCTGGATACTCAATCTTTGTTATAAAAGCTTCTTTCACTTGTAAATTAAAAAAGTTAGCACTCTCACACCCGATGTAGTCATCACCAACTTCTGAAACAACAAACAGTCCGTCATTGTACCTGGACTCACTGACTTGAATGGTGTCACCAACTCTCAATCCTAATACCTTAGTTCCTAATACGATCTTGTTTGTCCCCTCAAATAAAAGGTTAAAAAAACGAATATTCTTATTTTGAAAGTTATTATTTGTGAGCTGCCTTACCATCTGTTCGTATGCATCTAAATCATTTTGAGTTATGTTCTCATCAATCTCTTGGGCTTCTTTCAAAGTCAAAATCATAGAATCACCTCTTTCTCAAAAGAAAGGGCAGATTACTGACTGCCCTTCGCTTCTTCGTACAACGTTCTTAAATCGTCATTACTTGCATTGCCTTTGAATTCAACATTTAGAGACGTTAGTGCTTCTTTCAGCTCATCTCTTGTGAGTTCTTCTCTGTGGCCATGACTGCCAACATCATCTTGGAGAGGTTCATTTTGAAGCTTGTATCCAAGTTCTAACAACTTGTCGATCTCACGCTGCTCTTCTTTAATCTTCACTACGTTGTCTTTGATTAAGATAGCCATCGACTTAACCTCCTGTTACTGGTACTAAGTTTGCATACACTTTTTCCAATTTATTTTTAGGGATCCATAAATCGTGATATTTACGGTAGTCCATTCTCCAAGCGTTTGCGTCTTGGTTAGTTAGTGGATCAAACACACGAATAACGTCAGTTTTGCTGATGGCAATTGGTGCGTCTTTCGTAGTGATTAACCAGTTAATATTTTGAGCACCTGCTGCGTTGGCAAATCCACCAGCTTCTTGGCCACTTGTTTTTCCATCTTGGAATGTAAATTGTGATTTCAACAATTTAGATGCTACCTTACGTAATGCGTTATCGTTGATTGATGTTAAACGTAGATCTAGATCACCTTGTTTCAATACTGACTCACTTGTTAAGTTCTTAAAGCGTTCGTTACTTGCTAACAACTGCACCATAACTGGACTAAGTGTTACAATGACATTGCTTTGAGTTCCGATTTTATCTTCTAAGACAGCTAAGTCTTGTAATAACTCATCTAATGCATTGCTTGCTGTTAATTCAATTTCTCGACTGTTTCCTGCTCCTTTAACCAGCGTAGCAATCTTTGAATAACGGAATGCGTCAATTTCTGGCACTACTTGAGTACGTTGAAATTCACCCATTACATTACCTGCAGTGGCCACGAAGTTAGTTTCGTCCACGTCTTGTGAATCTAATTGGAAACGTCGCCCTCTATCTTGAGTTAACTTATGAGTATCCCATTCTAGAGTTACATCTCCATCTACATACCCTGTTTGACGGTCATAGTCACCTAATCCGTCCATTGTTAGACTCGGTAGTTTCACTTCATTACCACCGTTATATTTAACTTGTCCTGCGTTTGCTTCCATCCAACCAGAAGTGGCTTCTTGTACTACCTGCTTGTCTAAAACTGGTTGAAAAATTTTACTGTATTCTAAAGTGTTTGACATTACTTATTCCTCTTTTCTTTTTTATGATTGTATTCCTACCGCTGCTTCAAATGCTGCCTGCGCTGCTGTTTCTGGGTCTGCTGGGTTGCCATCTTCTAACTTGCTGTCAATTGGCTTATACCCTCCATCTGAACCATCTGGTTTATTGTCATTAGACTTAAACCAATCAGCATTAGACTCTTGTAAACCTTTAATCTTGTTGTCTAAATCTTTAACAGTTCCATCATCAGCCATTTCAACGTCACCAAGCTTGAACATCATGTACTCAATATCTGTTGCACCTGCTTCTCGTAACGCATCTTTAATTGCATACGTCTTTTCTGCTTCAGCACGTGCCGCTTTAGCGTCTTCAGCTTCCTTCTGATACTGTTCAATCTTAGAAGTGGCTCCCTCATTGTCTTTGACTGTTTTCTGTAATTCAGAAACCAAATCATTAGCTGCATTTAAATCACTTTCCAGTTGTTCTTTTTGCTCTTTAACTTTAGAGAATCGAGTATCCAAGTTATCTTCACTTGCGATATATAAATTGTTCTTAGGCATGCCATCCACAATTGAGTTAACTGTCTTTTCTTCGATTCCTAAACTTGATAGATACTCTTTAAAATCCATTTTTACATACCTCCTGTTGCTACCCTTTTTACGTGGTCGGGATCACGTGCAATTAGCCATTTCACACTTGGCCATCAGTGAATTAAGTAGTTTATTGACTTGCTTAGGTCAGTTGTTTTCTATTTAGCACTTCTTGCACCCCATAAGTTCTTGCTCCACTCTTTATAATTAGTAAATGGTGCATAGTCCTTGAACTCATTATCTTTTCGTAGTTCTGGACTAACTTCATCAACTATTGAAATGGTTGTACATCTGCAGTTAACATCTTCTTTAGCCACACCGAACAACCGTGGCCCTTCTGCTTCATAGTTGTGTATTTTGAATTTCTCGTTAACTCCGACTGTTTGGCCATCTAACTCTCTATGGTCGTCCCTGGTCTTTTTGTCTAGTGTTGCGAGCCATTTCTTTTTAATTGAGATACCTAGCTTTTCTGCCTCGACATACCCTTTTTGCGTTGTATTTGAGTGAGTACGTCCGCTTTCTGTTATTGCGATTCTTAAAGCTTGTTTATAGCTTGCTTCTGTCTGATCTGATATTCTTTTAGCTATTACTCTGTAACCTTCACCATCAAATAACCCTTGTATAATTTCATTCGTTACAACCTTGGCCAACTTCTCACGTTCAAGATATAACCTTCTTGATAATGTCTTGCCTGCTACTGGCTTATTAACAAGCTCCATAATAAAATCATGTTGAATTAGCGGCATAGCTAATTTAATGCGTTCTGACTGTTCTAATTGGTACCACACACCGTTATACCCTTGTGCGGCTTGATTAGCTGAACAATCTTTTATAATCTCCTCTACTGATGAATAAGTGAGATTTAGGATGTTGTCTATTTCGAGTGCCACGTTAAATAAGCGCTCGACTTCTAATTTCTTGGAAAAGGACAGCTGATCATAAGCATTAACATAATGACTTAAGCGCTGCTTGATCTCCTTTAGTGCATTTCGATAAGTATTGAATAATAAACTATCTGTTTTCTTATACTCTCGTTCAGTCAGCTTCTCCAGTTCCGTTTGCCACTTGTTGAGTTGTGTCGCCATCCACGTTCACCTCCACTGGATCTGTCCCTTCAGCAAGACCTTGCGTATAACTTTGCGTTTCTATTGCTGATTGTACTTCCTCCCAGTTCAGTTCGAACTGCTCACAAATCAATCTAAGAACCGACTCATCATCTATTCTTGATGATGATGCTAAAATCGTATTTATTAGTATCTGTTTTGTTTCGGCCATGACCTTTTCGTTTTGTACTAGGTCATTCTCGTTAACCATAACCTCACGAATAAATGAAAACTTAACGTCCGATGCATTAAACGATGTTTTGTATCTGCGATTAATATCTGCTGTTACCATTTCATTGATCCATTTCATCATCGCTTGAAGTCTGACCTCTGTTTTGTTCGCCTTCATGTTTAAAAGTGTGTAGCGGCTCTTAATAACAATGTTAGTTATGTTCCCATCTCCAATTTGAGTAGAATCAAAAGCCATTCCGAACTTATAGATATTCTCTTTGTCGATTTCCATCTTAGTTTTGCGGCCTTCTACTGGTATAGTGACCGTTTTAATGTCTATCCCTCCACCAGTTCCTGTTCCGACGACCTTCTTACCTTTGATGTTTTGGCGCAGCTTGCTTAAATCATCACCCTGGAAGCCTGACACCACATATATTGCTTCTGCGAAGTCTTGGAGGTTATTACTCATAAAGGCATTCATTAAGTCATAATCGTCTATGAGTGCTTTTATTGGTTGTAAGTCTGTTGTTTCTTTCTTGTTGTTCTTATAGCGATAAAATGGGATCCGTTCGTAATTTCTGGACGCTTTCTTTCCTTCCTGGTTAACCGCTAATATGTGAGGTCTTGGATTCATCTCTCGGTCAGAATCGAACTCAAAAGCTTTACCTTTTTCCGATTTAAAAAACCACACTTGCTTGTCATCCCATATTTCAGCAATTGTAATGACTTCCTCTTTATCTTCCTGGTAGATGTTCTTGTCATAGTACCTGCAGACACGCTTTAATTCGTTTGTATCATCATAAATAGAAAATACACATAAAGCGTCAGCAACTTGAAAGCACAGCTTGTCATTTGAATTGGTACGAGCGTATGCATACTCAAAACCTTTTTGGCTTCCACCTTCGACCATCTCTTGAAGGAACAATTGGAATTCCTCATCATAGTATTCTTCTAAGTAGCTATAAAACGTTTCATCTTCTGTTTCATACTCCATCGGCTTTGATAGAAGATACTGCGTTTTCTGGTCTACTTGTTCTGTTAGGAACTGGTGAGGTATTCGTATGTTTGAAGCGAACTTATCCTCTTTCAGCACGTCATTGTCATCAATATAAAAAACTCGATTCTTTAAGATGTCGTGCTGTCCTTCATAATATTTCACGCCTTCTCTAGCTTTTTCTTTTGCTCTCGCTGCCCTATCTTGATTAATAGCACTTAGCAATCCTTCAGCGATTGTTTTAGGACTGTCACTTAATAACTGTTTCGTATTCAATTGTTTACCTCCCTTCTAATAAAGCCATTTAGTACGTGACTTGATTTGTCTGATAAGACTTGCTGCACTGTCTGGTGCATCGTCATGCTCTGCGTTCTCTGTATAATCAAGAATTTCATTCATATAATCTGGATCTGTGTCGTCCAACCACTGAATTTGATTCCAATGTTTACGTAGGTACGTTGCCACCTTAATGTATTTGTTTTGGTTCTCGTGATACTCCTCAACAAATGCGCCACGTTCCCTCAGATGTTTTGCTAAATACCCTTTGTCACCGTTTGTTTCACATGAAAAACTGCCACCTAAATAATGAGCGTGTAAACTCATTATTGAATCAATGCAGTCATCCACATGCTTGTCCCAACGTTTACCAAAAGCTACCAATTGTCCGTCAGCTTCTTCTTTTATAATCGTGAATGCTGTACCGTCTTTACCTCCATACGCTGCGTCAATGTGACACAAGCCATTGTGAATGCGTTGTGTATCATTTATGTAGTGAGGTGCTTCAAACATTGCCTGTTCACTTGCTATATGTCTTAGTTCATAGTTCGCTGCAAACAATGAAGGTGTCATACTCTCTCTTAATGCTTTCAATTCCTCTTTGCTGATTAAATCTGTCGAGTAGCAATCAAACTTTTTAACATTCGGCATCATTGATATAGCGTCCTCTTTGTGCCAGGGAGTGCCTGTATTGATAAATCGACCACCACGGTTCTTTACGTTCTGCAGCTCTTGATACTGCATTTTAGTCCGCTCACGCTCTGCACGACTGACCCTGTCATTCACATTGACAATGTCATCTGTAATAACAATGTCAGCATGCTTCCCTGTGATAGATGTTTTTATCCCCATGCCTAACAATTGCGACGTACCTTTTGAATTTGTATGTAGGTTTGTATCTATCTCACTGCCTGTTGACTTTGTAAGTACCAAATGAACGTTATATAGCACATAAACCAATTTTTGAAAGTAATCACTCTTTAAAATTTTGGCCACTTGATTAATAATCTCTGTCACGTCAGTGTCCGTTTTCCTAAAAAAGATAATGTTTTTCTGTGGGTATAGAACAATCATCAGTGAAATTGCAAGCGCCAGGTCAGTTGTTTTGTATGATCCTCGATGTGCTAGAAGTGTTTGGTCGTCAACCTTAAATAAAAAGCTTTTTAACCATTCGTTGTGTAACTCTGTCAAATCATTAAAGCCTACCCAGTGGCCAAACTTATAAGGTTCATTCTTAATTAGATCCAGGTACTTCTTTTGCTGCGCATTCATGTTGTATCGCTACCGTTTAAATACTCATCAATCTCAAGCGCTGTATTAGCAAGATTAAGGTTGCCACTAAGTTCTGTTTCTCGTCTGTCTCGCCATTCCTCTGATTTACGATTCTTAAGCCAAAAGATTTGAGACGTTGAGTTAGGTGCTATGTATTTCTTTGTCTTTTCAATACGTTGCTTCCTTTCCCCATCTGGCATAATCTCTATGATTGTTTTTGATTCTTCTACGTAGAAACCTTTAGCGCTTTTCAATAAGGCATTTTCGACTTCACGATCTACTACCTCTTTACCTCTTTTTAAGGCTGAACGGATTGAAGAGTGGTCCTTTTTCCAGCTAGCCAGCGCTCTTTCAGTTACTCCTATTTTCTCTGTTGCTATCTGCTTATCAGTTAATCCGTCACGAGCCCATCCTTCTAACTTGACTAAACTATCCTCTGTTAACCAATCATGATATGTAATTCTTACAAGTCCTGGCTTTTTCTTTTTCCTTGCCATTGGCTACCCTCCTTTCCTAGTCTGATAGCTTCACAGCAACTTCTCCTGTTAAGTTCTCCCACCTGTTGATAATTACATCTGCATACCTCGGATCTAATTCCATAGTGAAACAATTTCTTTCTAGTTGTTCACATGTGATTAACGTGCTTCCTGACCCACCGAAGAAGTCGCCTACGTTTTGACCTTTCTTACTGCTGTTCATTACTTGCCTTGATAGCAGCTTAATAGGTTTCATTGTTGGATGTTCTTTATTTGCTGTAGGCTTTTTCTCTCTAATAATTGTTGTTGGCCCTTGCGATTCTTCTATTGATAAAATGTAATCCTTTAGTTCATCCTTGCTCATTTTGTTTAAATTAGGTTGATCCTCGATTACAGTTGCCTGTGTGCGGTCAAAGGTAAAATAATGAGCTGCTCCTTCTTTCCATCCATACAAACAAGGCTCATGTATCCATTGATAATCCTGACGACCTAACACGATTGAACTTTTAACCCATATCAGAGTTTGCTTTAAAAGCCATCCTGTTTCTTTAACAGCTGTCCTAAAATTGAACCCCTCACTATCTGCATGCCATATATAAAAAGCTGCTCCTGGTCCCATAACTGAATTAGCTGCTTGAAATGCATCTGTTAAGAATGAGCGAAACTTAGCATCATCCATACTATCGTTTTGAATAGTCAACTTATCTTTGGTTCCGCCTTCGTATGCTACGTTGTATGGTGGATCTGTTAAGAGTAGGTTGAGTTTTTCTCCATCCATAAGTTTGGCCACATCTTCCTCTTTAGTGGAATCTCCAACCATCAATCTATGATTACCTAACTGATAAACCTCGCCATATTTCGTTTGCGGTTCTTCAGGTATTTCCTCATCGTAGTCATCTTCTTCAATTTGATTCTCTACCTCTTGGAAGTCCTCATCAGTAAATCCATACTCACTCATGTCGACTTCTTCAGATAAAAGAGCATCTAGTTCTACTTGCAACGCTTCTTCATCCCAAGTAGCAAGCTCACCGACTTTGTTATCTGCTAACCTAAAAGCCTTTACCTGATCCTCTGTCAGATCATCAGCAATTAAGACAGGTACTTCTTCAAGTCCTAACTTCTTAGCCGCTTTTAACCTGGTATGGCCAGTTACAATCTCGTTGTTTTTATCTACAACTATTGGAACTTTGAATCCGAAATTCTTTATACTGGAGGCCAGTGCATCTATGGCTTGCTCATTGTGTCTTGGATTATTTATGTAAGGTATTAATTCATCGACTTTTTTATTTATAATTTCCATCTCGCACCTCCTTGAACATAAAAAAAGAGTCGGCGAATGGGCCGACCCTGCTCTCCTTCCTTATCGTTTTTCGTTGCAAGATTACCGATTTGGAAGTTATTCCCCTTCTTTATCTATTCTAAGTGAGATTAGAAGGTCTAAATTGACTATTAATTGACTAAAAATTGACTGTAAATTGACTTTTTACATCTCTCCTAGCTCTCTTGCTAGTTTGTGTAAAAATTCCATGTGCGCTCTACTTAAATGACTAGGATGCATTCCACACTCGAATGCCACACCTTGCCATGTATAGCGTCTTGGCTTAGAGAAATAATATAGTCTGATTGCTTGTCTCAGGCTATCGTTGTTGCTTTTATTTAGTAGCCTTGTGATAGATTGCTTTCTCTCTATCATCACATCTCTTTGTTTACAATCTCCTAAATTAGAGATCCTATCATCATAGTAAGGATAATCAAATAAAATTTCTTGTAGTTTCGCTTTCGTCGCTGGCCTCATTCGTTTATCCCCTCATCTTTTATATTTATTCTAGTAAACCTATTTTCAACAACATTATTTAAAGCTAACTCTAGCGATGCTCTAGGTCTATCAACGTGCTTTTTACCTCTAGCATATTGTCTAGCTATTTCTATTGGCTCTATCGCATAAGTTTTCATGTGTTCGTCTACTATTAATGCCTTCTTAGTTGTGTGGTAGATACGTAGTATGCATATCATCCTCCTTTTTTCATATAATATCTCCCTCTTTACAAAGTAACTCAAAAGTAGCATAATTGTATTATCAAAGTAACAGGAGGATTATTATTATGACCGAAAAATTTTTATTAACCAAAATAACCGAACTACCGACTAACTCAAAAGATTTAATGAAACGTGCTGCTGGTAACTGGCCGATCAAAAAAGAAACAGTTTTTAATGCAAACTATATGATTGTAAGTTATAAAACTGAAATTGTTGCAGTTTACAAAATTAATGACGTTAAAGATAGTGATGAAACATGGGCTCATGGTACTAGATTGTGGTTTGATATCGAAGAAACAGATCAACATCAAGATTTAATAAATCGTAAACTCGTAACCAGAGCTAGTTTTCCCGCAACAATTGTTCTTGAGTCAGACTTAGTTTTTAAATAGCACATTTTCGCTACCTCTATATGAGGTAGTTTTTATTTTAAAATGGTAAATCATCATCGCTGATGTCAATCTGACTACTACTACCAAACGGATCTTTAAATGACTGACTTTGATTATTGTGGTTAAAACTATTTTGCTGACTTTGAGAACTATCATCAGGCCTTCTTTCCAAAAGTTGAAAGTTATCAGCGATTACTTCTGTTACATACACCCTTTGACCTTGCTGGTTCTCGTAGTTCCTCGTTTGAATTCGACCAGTAACTCCTATGAGCATCCCTTTTCTTGCGTAGTTGTCCAGGTTCTCTGCTTGCCTTCTCCAAATAACACAATTAGGAAAGTCTGCTTCTCTCTCCCCACTTGCATTAGTAAAATTTCTATTAACCGCTAAGTTGAACGTTGCTACTGCTTGGCCGTTGCTGGTATATCTTAAATCAGGATCTCGTGTTAGCCTTCCAACTAAAGTTATATTGTTAATCATTTTATTTCCTCCAATTTATGTATTTCTATCTCGATTCTTGGATCTAGTGAATATAATTTTTGTGAGCTTAAAGCTGCTATTTGTCCATCATCCCTGAATAGTATTTTGTCACTTGCGTCTAAAAGTGCTTTAACGTAATTATCTAGGTCTGGTCGTGTATCTACATATATCTTCTCTAGCTCATCATTTGTTCGTGGTCGCTTTGTTTTAATTTTACTTATCCTTTGTGGTGGATAAATGTAAAACGTCACAGAGATGAATATTGGGCCTTCTGTGATGGGTATTGGTTATTTAAGCTTCAATGTTTGAGCTATAGACCTTTTCCATCTAGTCATCTCTTTCAACTCGTACGCTCCACCATTCCTGGTAAAGCGTGGACGAGATTGTGGTTTCGGTTCAATGTGTAACGTGTATTTACTCATTCTCAAACTTCTATGAATTCCGCTACTTGTTCTTCCGTCATTTGATTATTTTTAGCCATCTTCTTGATTAAGGAATCCTTCCACTCTTTATTGCTCTCTGGCTCTTTTTTGCATCTCTTGCATGGCGAAACAGTCGTTATGCCTGTAAATCCGTTTGTCTGGTAAATAATCCCTCTGCCGTAGCAATCTTTACAAATCGTTTCTTTCTGATCCATCTATAACACTACCTTTCTATCAAAATTCAACACTGATACGTTTGTCATTCGTTTCTTTAAATGAAATAATGTGTCCTTCTGCTCCTCTAAACATTCTTGAAATCAGCTTACTGTCATACATTTTCGCTAACTCTTTGCTGTTTAAGTTTGTTGTGATGATTGTTGGCTTATTCGCCCTGCCATTTACAATTGCGTATAAATTCTTGGTCGTGAAATTTGATGCTGCTTTATCACTGTCTATCGCTCCTGTTTCTGCTCCTAGATCATCGATAACTAATAGGTCAGCGTCTGTTAACAGGTCAATCATGCGCTGTTCCGTGTATTGACTATCTTTGTTTTTGAAACTATCTTTTATCCGTCGCATTAACTCATCAATTGAAACAAATAAGCACTTTCTATACGGGGCGCTGTGTTCATTCACAACTTTCAGCATGCTCATTGAGAGATGGCTCTTTCCTGTACCTGGTTTTCCAGTAAAGATTGTATTGTATGTTGCTCCTGAAAAGTATTCTCTAGCAATTTTTAAAGCCTGCTCTTTGTTTCTAGCTGTTTCTTCGTCATCTTCTTTGTAATTCTCAAAGCTCGCTTTTCTCAAAGTCTCATCGAGAAAGACCGAACGCTTCTCTAACCAATATTGCGTTTTACGTTTGAGGTGCTCTCTCATTGTTTCTTCAGCTAGGTCATGATCTCGTTTAGCAATTGCTTCCCGACCACATTCCATGCATATTGGATCTTTTCCAAAAGCTGATATTAAGTTGATTTTATGTATTGGGCATATCTCGTCTGTTTCTTTCAGTCTCTCTTGTAAAACAGCGCCCACACTAGAAAAGGTTGTCGTATTCTGTTGTGTCACGATTCTTAGCTCCCTTCATAACATTCTCATTCAAATAACTTTCAAATTTTGTGCCAAATAATGTTTCAGGTCTTAAATAATTAATAGCTGGTGTTCCATTTATTGTTTTACCTGGAACCATCCAGTCAAAGCATTTGTTGTCGATAACCTTTTTAAATTCATCCAATCTGAATCCTTCGTTCCAGCGTGCTTTTATAAACGATCTACTCTTAGGTGTAGAATCTCTGTATTTCTTGTTTGCTTTCAAATTTAGATACTCTACAATTTCTTTGTAAGGGATAATGTCTTGTTCTTCAGAACTAGACAAAGTATCTTTATCTATCTCTTTCTTTATCTCTATCTCTTTCTCTATATCTGTGTCACTTTTCTGCACATTGTCTGCACATTGTGACGGAGCTTCTAATTGTTCATTTTTGATTGCATCTAACGTTCTTTTTTTTCTCATTCTCCTAGCTGACTCTGTTTCATTCCCAATCATTTCATTAATTTGATTCATGTATATCTCGCCTGTTTCAAGTTGCGTCACTAAGCCAATATCAAGGAAAGTTTTCATTGCGACAGCGACTGTATCAACTGATACGTTTGTTAACTTAGATAAGGCGTTTATATCGTAAGGGATCAATTTTTCTCCTACATAGCGGACTAAGTACCCCTCATTGTTAATTGACTTTAAGCAAAGTTTTAAATAAAAGATGATGTAATCTTTACCGTTATCTTGTTCTTCTAGCCAAGAAACTGTATCATCTTCAAAAAAATTTTCATTCAACTTAAGCCAATAATAGCGCTTGTTGCTCATTTTCATCCTCCAATCTTGAATTCCTTAACTTGTTCTGGTGTTAGTTTGATAGGTACTAACACATATTTGCTCATAAATTCTGTTAAACCTATGTTGTGCTGTTCATTATGGTGTTCCCTACAAAGCGTCATAAATCGGTGTTGGGAGTGATCTATCTTCTTTCTGTTCCTCCCCATGCCAACAGCTTCATAATGCGCCATATCTGCGTGCGGCTTGCCACATACAAAACAGGTTCTATGTTTCAAATAAAGGAATAGTATTCTTGTTATGTCACTGCTTAAGTGGAATTTTTGATATTTAAAAGGGATCTCGTTGTCAAAGCAAAATTCGAGAATGTATTCAATAAATTCTCCTGCAAATACCTGGCTGATACTGTATTGCTCTAAACTAAATGATTCAATCCCTTTATATCCAGAAAACATTGACTTCAACATTTTTTTTACCCATTCTTGTGGATAACCTGTGTATAACTCGATGTCGTGAAACAATCCGTATATCATTCCATTTTGCGCTTTAGTAATATTACGCTCATCAATCACTCTTATAATGCTTCGTGGTTCTCCTTTTATCGCTAATCTCTTAGCTTCGGCAATATCAAAGTCACGATCTAATCTGAAAGTGACTTCATTACCTGAAACTCTTACTATTTGTCCCTCATACTCCATAGAGTTTCGTTCTACCATGGCAAGTCGTCAATTGTTAAACTGTCTTGTGTGTTTTCTTCCTGAATAATTATTTCTTCTACTTCTATTCCGCTATTAATCAGAAAGTCATTTAAAGCATTCAGCTGCTTGATAGTTCCAGTCACTCTTATGTCATTTGATATCTTGTTTTCCGGTTTGCTGTCTGTTTGCTCCATCTCTGCAAATTCGTTAGCTTCTTTGATTGTTTCTTGTTGCTTCTCTATGAATTTATCATGTTCTTTTCGTTTTTGTTCTTGTTCTGCTGCCAACCTGTCTTTACGTTCTTTTTCTAAATTAATTAGATCAATAACTTCTAGTGCTGATTTAAATTCAAGTTGGCTTGTCCATCCTGCTGCTTCGATTCCTTGAGTCTTGCAAAATTCTGTTAGAATCCGTAACTCTGTTTCTTTTCGTTCTTTTTCTTTTAATGCTTGGGCGATTACTTGATCTATCTCAGCTTCAAATTTAGAAGTTGGGTTTAATTTTGATGTCCAGTTTCCTTTATTGAGCCATCTAGCGTCCATCTCTAAATCTTCCATGCAAATGTCTAGCGATTCTAACTTGCTGCTTAGAAGTGTCATTAAAGCTGTTTCTCGCTCATCTTTTTCTGCATCTTCTATTACTTTGAGTCCTTCTCGAATATCATTTAAAGGTTCATCAATTAATTTAGTTAGTGCTTTTATCTGATCTTCAAACTCTTTTAGAGGTTTGTTGTATACCTGCTTAACATTTTTACGCTCACTTTCGATTGCATTTTGTAGAGCTAGTAATTCAGATCTCGCTTGATTCGCTCCTGTCTTTTCATCTCTCGTAAATACGAGACCTTTGTATTTGTCTGCATACTTCTCAACTTCGACTTTCAACTCGTCATAGTTCGTCATGTCTAAAACTGCAGGTGTGAAATCTAAATATATTTTTCTTTCTGTTACTAATTCATTACTCATCTTTTTTGCCCCCATCTCACAGGATTAACTCCATCTAATTCTGTTTGCACTGCTTCTTGTTGTTTTTCTCTCTCCGCATTAGCTGTTTGTTGCTTAGTAACAAATGCTTTGTAATAGCCCATAACTCGCAATCTATCAACTTGTTCAATTTTTCCCACGTTTTCCTTCTCGATAATGTATTGGTTCAATTCGTTAACGTCTCGCTTATTTTCCAGTAAATAGTTTTTATATTCAGCAATTGTCTTTTCTATTTTCTGTTCGTTACTTTGCTGCTCAGTTAGATAAGGTTCTTGCTGATTTTCTTTGTGATCAGCATTAGCTGCTTGGCCATCGTCGTCTTTGTCTGCTGCAATGCCAAACGCTGCCGACAATGCGTATCTTCTTGCATATGTTGAAAGGCTACCCAGACCTTGTGGGTTCTGTCCATTTGTAGGGAATGTGAATGGCCCATGCATTACCCACTGGCCACTCGTGTGGTAAATAATTGTATTAACTGCTAAGCTGTTATTTTCGTTGATAACCTCTTGCTGGAAATCAATTCCTGATGTAGCTGCTTGTGCTGCTTCTCGAATTGCTTCTTCAATTGCTTTCAATGTTGCATATTCAAATTTGGTACGATCACCTTTTTTTGTCTTGTAGTCTACCAAACTATCAAACTTAGGCTGCTTCAACTTACTTTTCAGTAAAAACATTCCGTTGAAAAGCTCATCTACTTCTTCACTCATTTTCATTATCTTTCCTCATTTCATGTTATAATGACCTTGTTTTATATTTTTGTTAGCGACTTTTTGCTTGGCGGCGAAGTCGCTTTTGTTCTCTTTCAAAGCTTTTTATATCGTGACTAGCTAACCAATATAGAAACATGGGTACTGCTAAAATCAGAACTTTTTCTGCTAATAAATAGTGTGCGATTATGCCTAATATAAAAGTCGTTAATGCATAACCGTTAATTCTGCTTAAGTAAAAACTCATCTTGATTCCCCCTTTCTATACGTCAAGCATCAATTGATTTATTCTAGTTTTCGTTAAAGACGAAGGCTCCCAGCTATTTACAAAATCAACTGCTGCTTGGAAGTCTTTATCTTTGATACGCCCTCTATGAGGTACTCCAAACAATTCTTTTATACTTTTTCCAATGTCACTAAAAAGTAATGATTTAGCTTTTTGTTCAAGATGTTGCTCTTTGCAAATAATTGCAACCTTCCGCCTAATCATTCGGTCAAGTGAGTTCTTATCTTCAGTACTTATAAGCTGGTTATCTTTAATTTCTTTAACGTCACCTTCTAAAACTCCTACTCTCTCATTTGTTTTCTTTTGAGCATCAAATGTAAGTTGTAAAATTTCCATTGGATCCGTTGGTAATTGGTGCTGGCTTCCTGTCTTTATATGTTCTTCCATTCTGTTAAAAGCTTCTATGTATTTGAGTTTGAATTCGTCAGCTTTTCTACCAGTGAATCCAAATGCTATAAATGTCCATCCATCTCTGTTCAGATAATAAAGTTTTTGATTTCTACCTCTTGAATCCTTATAACTTCCTTCCGAAAACATTTTTTTATAATGAGCCGAGTTTTCGGCCGATTGAATTTTTAACTCGATAGCTTCAATGACGTGCTTATGTTGTTTCTCAAATACTTCTGCAACACGTAAACTTGTTGTCACTACTTGCTCATTTTCTATTACTACTAATTCCTTCACACTAGTACCTCCTTTTTAATTATTTGATAGACTGTTAAACTTAAGCCTTTAGGTAAGACTACTTTTGAAATATCTGAAATTATTTTTTCGTTTGAATCAATATGCTTAATTTTAAAAATCATTTTAAAAACTCCTTTTTGTGCATTTTTGGCACACTTAAACTAAAAAAATTCTGGGAATAACTCGTTCAATGGTACATTCAAATAAACTGATATTTTAGAAGCTTCATCCAGGTCAAACTGATATGTACCACGCTCTTTCCTAGCATACGTTTCCCTAGACATTCCTAAAAACTCTGCAACTTCTTTTTGAGTTTTTTTTAGCGCTTTACGTTCCGCAAATAAATTTTTGTGCATTTTTGTCACCTCTTTTCTGGTTTAAATATAACACAGGTATAAAATGGTATCAAGCATTTTTGTCACTAATTCTATATTTTCGTTGCATTTTTGGAACATAAATTGTATTATGTAATTGTCTTTACAATATATAACAAAAAAGAGGTGACTTTAATAATGAGTGTATTTTCTGAAAGACTTACCCAGCTTATGAAACAAAATGATGTCAGTGACAACCAGTTAGCAGAGCACTTTGATGTATCGAGGACTACCGTATCAAGATGGAGAAGTGGTGAACGTTCACCTAAAATGAATATGATCACACCGATAGCTGAGTATTTTAATATCAGCCCCACTGAGTTTGTCGAAACAAATTTGTTATCAAACAACCAATTCACAACTGTAAAAAACATTGTATCAATTCCTGTGCTTGGAGACATTGCTTGTGGCGAACCTATTCTGGCAGAGGAAAACATATTAGGTTATCGTGACCGCTCTAGTACTAACTTACCTACAGGAGACGTCTTTTATTTAAAAGCTAAAGGGAATTCTATGGATCCTAAAATTCCAGACGGTAGTTTTGTTCTAATAAGAGAACAACCTGACGTCGAGAACGGTGAAATTGCAGCGGTTTTAGTTAATGGGGATACTGAAGCAACTCTTAAACGTGTAAGAAAAGTACAAGATTCACTTATTCTTGAGCCTTTAAATCCAGATTATAATCCTTATATCGTTAATGAAAATAACCCCGCAAGAATTTTAGGTAAAGCGATTGAAGTTACATCTGTTCTATAAAAAAATGAGTTGGAGGAAATAAAATGAAAAAATTTGTTAGTATGGGTTTTATTACATTAGTTAGTATTGGATTAGTTGCTTGCAGCAGCAATGGTCCAAAGCCAACTAAAGAAAGTGAGGAAAAAGTGGAAACTGCACAAGAAAGCACAGACGCAAAATCTGCAAATAATGAAGTTTTAAAATCATTAGAAAATGAATTTAATAAAGACGGTAAAACTGTAGATGTTACTTTAGATAAGGACGTAGTCGATAGCGAATCAGATAAACCTCACGAAGTGATACGAATTGAAGTAACAGATCAAGATACAAGAAAAAAATTAGCTGAGGCTGATGAAGCTATTAGGAACGAAGACGCAAGCGAAGAACAAAGCATGTATATCAATTCAATTAGACAAATCATTTCTGATGAGGCAAAGAAATTAGCGAACAACAACGACGCTATAACTTTTGCTTACCAAGATGATAATAATGATTCTATGTTGATTGCATATTCAACAAAAACTAAAGATATAATTCAACCGACATTTTAAATAAAAAAACACGCCCCCTAACTTTGGCGAGTCGGGACGTGAGGAGAGACTAAATAAGCATGGCTTATTTAGCTATGCCTATTTTAACATAATAGGAGCTGAAATAATATGAATACCGCTATTTACGTAAGAGTTTCAACAAATGAACAAGCTGAAGAAGGCTATTCAATCGATGAACAAATTGATAAATTAAAAAAGTTTTGTGAAGTGAAGGACTGGCAAGTAGCTCATATTTATAAGGATCCTGGTTTTACTGGTTCTAATATAGACAGACCAGGACTTAAAAAATTAATACATGATGTTGAAAATAAAAAAATTGAGACTGTTTTAGTCTATAAACTGGATCGTCTATCACGCTCTCAAAAAGATACCTTGTTTTTAATAGAAGATGTTTTTGGTATAAACAATACTAATTTTGTTTCTTTAAACGAGAACTTCGATACATCTACTCCATTTGGTAAAGCTATGATTGGTATCTTAGCAGTGTTTGCGCAACTCGAACGAGAACAAATAAAAGAGCGTATGACAATGGGAAAAATAGGACGTGCTAAAGCTGGTAAGGCTATGAGTTGGAACTGGGCGCCATTTGGTTATAAACACAAAGAGGATAGTTATGAAATCGTGGAGTTAGAAGCGCAAATAGTAAAACAGATATTTCATGATTATTTATCGGGTATATCAATTACAAAGTTACGAGACAAAATGAACGACGAAGGCCACATCGGAAAAGATATAGCTTGGTCTTATAGAACTATCAGGCAAACACTAGATAATCCTACTTATGCTGGTTACACAAAATATAAAGATCAGATTTTCCCTGGCAATCATGAAGCTATTGTTTCTAAAGAGGTCTATGATGAAGTGCAAAAACAATTAGAAATCCGACAAAAAGAAGCATACAAGAAAAATAATAATCCTCGACCATTTCAAGCAAAATACTTAGTTTCTGGATTAGTGCGTTGTGGCCATTGTGGAGCTGCTCTTGGACTGCACCAGTACGCTAAAAAGAAAGATGGCACTAGAACAAAAATATATAAATGTCATTCACGAACTAGTAAGAAAAAGAACGTTACAATGGTTAAAGTTGATAACTGCCCTTCTTGCGATTATCCAAAGGAGGAGCTGGAAAACGTCGTTTTAAGCGAGATAGAAAAGTTACGTATAAATCCTCAACTCATTCAGAAAAACTCACATAGCGCCCAAGAAATCGACGACACGCCACTTCTTAAAAGAGTAGAAGAATTAGACCGTAAGCTTGAAAAATTAGTTAGCTTATACCTTGATGAGTCCCTATCTTTAGAAATGCTTAATAATAAAAAGGAGCTAATACAAAAAGAAAAAGCTGCTATTGAAGGCAAACTGAATAGGTCAAATAAAAAGAAACCTGACCTTAAAATAAGCGAGGCTACCGATATATTGAAAGGTCTGAAAGGATCAATTCTTAAGTTGGATTATGAAAAACAAAAAATTATAGTTAGAAAGCTCATAAAACAAATAACTCTAAAAGATGATGAAATGGTGATACAGTGGCGTTTTGCGGTATAAACATATTTACTATACCGCATTTCTAATAAAGTAAAGCCTTTTCTATCGTGCTTTATTCTTTTTAACATTAAATAAAATCCCCCATTCCACTATAAATTGGCAATAGCAATGCCGCATAAATCGAAATAATTAACCCAGCAATCAAAATAAAAATAATTGGCTGTAACCAAGCCAGACTTCGTTCCATTTTCTCCATCAAGCGACGCCACTCCTCTTGTCCATAAATCATTAATTCTTGCCCCAACGTTCCTTTAATTTCACCCTTATGGATGATCAATCGCAACTCATCTGTTAGAAAAGACCATTCTTTCAAAGCCGTTCTAAGTGAAAGACCCTTTTCTAAGTTCACTTCGATTTCATACGCCATCTCTTGCATCAACGGTGTATAACCGGTCGCACTCATGATTAAAATAATATCGCGTAATTCCATCCCTTGGACTAATAGGTGGCCCCATTCCGTTGAAAATAAAGCGGTATAATAACTTTTCATTATTCCTTTAATCCCTGGTAATGAACTAAATAAATTAGCCCGTTTTAAAGCGGATAAACGCTTAGATAAACAATAAAACAATAAGAAAGTAGAGAGAATAACTATTAAACTGACCCCTAAAATATCAGGAAAATGTTGTAGCAAAATAATTTTCTTCGACAGTGATTTTGTCGGATATAATTCTTGAAGTTGAGGATACACTATTTTTTTCATTGCCAATAATAACAGGAAAACGAAAAGTAACAAAGCCAATGGATACGCTAATAATTGACGTAATTTATGTTGATTTTTATTTAAATCACTCATATGAGTGGTAACCCGTGTCAACGTGCCAACAAAATCCCCATGAATTTCTGCAAATTGAAGCTGAGCTAATTCAGCAGACGTTAAACCGAGGGTCATAAATACTTTTGCTAAAGAGGCCCCTCTCGATAGTCCTTTTTCCATTTCTTTAATCCTATCGGTATGCTTTTTATCAACAATTTTCAAAAAAGCAAAACTTTGCTGAAAACTAAAACCGTGGTTTAGCAAATGAAGTAATAGATTTAAAAATTGATAACGCTCTTGCCTTTTAAAACGAGGTCGAAAATAATTGATAGGTTTTTTGAGTAATTTTCTGCTGTTTGTACGCCACGTTAAGACTTTTTTCCCATGTCGTCACCTCCTGTTTTTGAAAAGTTAAATCATACAATACACCGTACTCCTGTTCACTTGATGCTAGTGGTAATAACTCTTGATAGACCATTCCTTGAATACATTGGTCTAAAACAATCGGAGAAGCCTTTAAATCCAACAATCGTTGTCGAATGTTCTGTTTATCTTTTGCGTGAATCGTTGAAAAAACTAAATGTCCCGTCAAAGCAGCTTGTAAAGCCATTCTTGCTGTCGACTCATCCCGAATTTCACCTATTATTAATAAATCTGGCCGGTGACGCAAACAAACTTTAACCAGTTCTTCATAGGTTAAACCGATTTTTTCATTGACCTGAAACTGTAAAAAAGCGGCATCTGTAATTTCAACAGGGTCTTCAATCGTGAGGATTTGTCCTTGCCTTTCTTGGAAGAATATATGGGCTAAACAATACATGGTTGTTGTCTTCCCTGCACCTGTTGGACCTGAAAATAGGTACAAGCCTTTGTTCTTAATTTGAGAGGTTAAAAACAGCCATTGTTCTGGTAAAATGTACCTTAATTTTTGACCCGATTCTCGAGAATATAAAAACCGAATAACCAAAGTCTCTCGGTTAAGGTAGTCTGCAACCGTCGATAATCTAATCCGATAATTTTTCTTTCCTCGTGCGACAGTCGTTCCACCTACCTGAACTTTTCGTTTTTCTGAAACATCCATCCCCCCTAAGTATTTGAAAAAAGCAATCAATTTATCCGCTTCTTCCCTCGATACCTCCTGCTCTAGATAACTTTTATCATGGTAACGAAATTTTAATTCGTAGACTTGTTCACCTGATGGAAATAAATAAAGATCACTTGCCATTGTTTTAATCCCTTTTTTTAATAACTGCTGCCCAAAATGCTTGATGTTCATCTCGATTGCCTCCTGTTATCTTTAATATTCGTAAAGCAACCGCTTATTTTTTTATATAAAAAAAGTTCTAAAATGAGCGAACTCATCTTAGAACTTTAGTTTTTAACTTTTTTATTTAAGGAACTTCTGGGATATCAGCTAGACTCCACACTATTTTACCAACATAATCACCTGCCATATTTCCCGAATGCTGTTGTAATTGGAGTCCTTGCTTACTACTATCTGTCAATTTCAAATCAACGACCGTATAAGGTTTTTCTTCATCTGGGTCTTGTTCTTCAATTTGTTTAATCTGTTCATTCAATTCTTTCATACTATTTTGACTATTCAAATAAGATAAAACACCCATAAACTCATATTTTTTTCCGTCAATCGTTGTCGCTATTTCTCCCTCTTGATTAGCAAATAACTTCCAATTCGCATCTTCACGAGTATTAGAAATTTCTAATCGCGCATCATTTTGAAGCGTTGTCGTTTCGGATACGTTTGATTTTTCTACTTGTTGAGATTCAAAGTTTAAATTTTCTGCTTCGATACCTGCTACTATTTGGTAACCACGATATTGATAAGTAATTGCGAAGTCTCGATTAGGTACTTTATCTGTCGCTGTGACTTCATTACCAGTATCCGTCCAAACTATTTTAGGCGTTAAATAACCATCATATTTAGTCTTAGCTAGCTTATCTGTTAACGTCTGTTTTAAATTATCAGCAATTTTCACTTTAAACGGAGCGACTTTAACCTTATTTAACGTGTTTTTATAATCTTGATAAATCGGCTTTTTCCCCGCTTGATCATAGGAAAAATGAACAGTAAGTGTCACATCAGGAATATATTCTTGATAGTTTAATTCTGGATATTGAAGTTCTTCTGAAATAGTGATTGGGTCGATTTTTTCTAAGTCTGCCATCACTAAACTATATTTAGTTGAACCTATCATTATTTCTCGATCGATTTTAATACGATCCAGCGGAATGATTGTCCCCATACTATATTCACTTGTTGTTGGGATAAGATTTACCGTTTGATGAATACTACCATCTGGTAAAACCAATCGTCCTAACACTGGTTGTGGGATTTTAGCACTATGTGTGCTTGCAGTTTCAACTTCCTTTTGACCTTCAAAACCACCATACTCCACATAATAACCAGTATTCTCATTTGGCTGTGACGCAAAATCATTCCATTGCCCTTGCCAATAACCGAGATGCATTTCTCCACCTTCTGGCATTGAAGAACTGTCATTTGAAACTTTATTAGCATGCCATATTTTATGATCGACAGTCCATTCATACGCTTTACCAGTCTTAGCTTTAGTTACAGCTCCTTTAGCTCTTTTTAAGAAAACATCACTAGCTTCAGGGCCATCCGCCCAATACCAATCTTCTGCCGTCGCCTTATAAAAATACGATTGATATTTCAGTGGAATACCTTCTCGATTTGTTGGGTCTTCTAAAACCTTCATATTAAGACTAATTTTCTCTGAATTTTTTTCAGTTGTCGCTTCTCCACGCTCGCGGTCAACTAACGCACGTGTCCCACCTAAGAAACCATCATAATTTCCCAAAGCGTTCAAAGCGAACTCTGTTTCTCTTAGACTTGCCAACGTCACAAGATAGCCACGAAGGCCACGGTAAGTCATCAAGCGTGCCTCATTATAAGCTTGATAAAAAGTACGTGGGTATTTTAAATCCTGTAAGTTAGCTTCAGCTTCTGGGCGATAGTCATCACGTCCAATAATCCCTTCACTCTCTGTACTTGTTTGTTCACCAGGCGAATAAGTATTTACTTTTTCATAATAGTGAGTGGCTCCTTTTTCGTCGACTAATGAACTGTAGTACTTACTATCAATAGAAATCGTAACTTCTCCTAAATCTTTACCACTCACTTCAGATGATTCTTTTTCAATTTTTAAATTTTCTAAATAATCATCAATAAGCGGTAAATCAATCGAGTGTCCCACCCAAATTCCGACATTTTTTTTACGAAATACTATACTATAAGAATTATAGTTTGAAACATCATTATCATCGTCCGCTACGTAAATAATTTCTTCACCTTCGTTAACATCTCCTGAAGCACCGATGGCTAATTCATCTTTCAAAGCTTGAGGGATATCCGTCACTGCTGAAGCTTTATTTAATTTCCAACCTTGAGGAACTTGAATGGAAATAGATTGAACTTGTTTTTCTTCCTCTGTTCGAGCCTCTTGACTCGCAACTAACTCTTCAATCGCGATTGATAAAGAATTAGCTTGACGGTTCACACTAAAATCTAAACTAAGTTCAGTTGTTGGACTTGTTTTTAAAATCGTCAGTCCTGAATGCTCCCCCGTTTTAATTTGTTCTGCCGTCCCAGAAACAGCTCCCTTTACTCCTACTACATCGACGCCTTCAGGTGGGCTAGATGTAATACTATAGGTCGAACCTGCTGGTAAAATTTTTGTTTCTTGTCGAAGCAACTTATTTGTCTTCTCATCACGATATTCAATCTTTTTCTCAACCGTTTCTTCAGATAAAAAAGGATATCCTTTCCCTTGGCCCAAATTATTTTTTTCATTGTAACCTGAAGAAAGCAATTCGATACTTTCCGTTTCTCCTTCTTTTTCAGATGCTTCTACTATCACAGAAGAACTGATTAAGAAACTCAAGGCCAATGCAACTAATCCAAATTTTATTTTCATTCTACCTGTCCTCCTAAAAAAACAAACATACTATTCATCTTATAAATAGAAAGTGTATGTTTATATCAACTTAATAACTATATTGTATCATATCGAATAGAATGATTGTTATCTAGTTATTTTTTATAATTATCCTATCATTTTTGGGTATAATAAAAATAACCAATTTATTGTCATAAAAAAGCAACAATAAATTGGTTATTTCATTAATTTTATAAATTAGCAGAGGTATAAACTTCAGATACATCATCATCGTCTTCTAAGGTGTCAACAATGACCAGAAGACTTTCTTTTTGTTCTTCCGTTAAATCCGTTAGCATTTGAGGGACCATCGTTAATTCAGCTTGAGCCAACGTATATCCCTCGGCTTCTAATGCGTCACGAACTTCAGGAAAGTCGCTAGGCTCCGTATAGATTTCAAAAACTTCTTCAGAAGCCTCTAAATCCTCGCCACCCGCTTCTAAAACAGCCAACATCATTGTATCCTCATCGATGTCTAGCCCCTCTCGTTCAATCGCAAGATAACCTTTACGATCAAACATATAAGCAACGGAGCCTGTTTCACCAAGAGAACCCCCATTTTTATTAAACGCCACACGAACATTGGTTGCTGTACGATTACGATTATCCGTCAGTGTATGAACTAAAATTGCGACACCTGCTGGTCCATACCCTTCATAAATAACTTCATCGTAATTTTCACCTTCTCCAGCTGACGTTGCTTTCTTAATTGCGCGTTGAATATTATCGTTTGGCATATTTGCTGCTCTGGCTTTATCTAATACCATACGTAATGAAGGGTTTACGGTTGGATCAGAGCCACCATCTTTAGCCGCCATGTAGATTTCTCGAGATAATTTCTGAAAAACCTTGCCACGTTTTGCATCTTGCGCGCCTTTTCTTCCCTTAATATTATTCCATTTTGAATGTCCTGCCATTCTAAAATCCCTTCTTTCTTAAAATTCTTCTACACTCGCATTCTATCATAAAACTACCCTAAAAGTAACACATCACTACCTTTTCGTTTTTTTCCTAGATGTTTGCCACCAAAGGATAAAACAAGCGAGAACACACGCAGTTAATGCTCCGATACTATCCAAGACAACATCTTGAAACAAAGGACTTCTCCCACCAGTTAACATTTGATGGCCCTCGTCTAAAGTGGCATAGCCTGTCGCACTCATCCAAGCCGTTAAAAAACTAATAAAATAACTCTTCGTTCGATTAAATAATAAAAGAAAGAGTGACCCACCTAAAATAAAAAAGGTGAAAAAATGCGCCCCTTTTCGAATAAAAAATTCAACAAAATAAAAATAACCTTTCTCAGCCACACTGATTGGATTACCGGCATAGTGAAATTCAAATTGACTCAAAAATAGTTTGAAAGGCTCATTCTTCAAAAGCCTTTGTAGGATTGGAACCGTTGACTGTTGTTCATAAGTTTGTGATGAACTTATAAACAAAATGACCATAATAATAAGTGCGATGAACAAATAAATATTACCATTTTTCTTTATTTTCTTCATAATTTTCCCCCTTAGTAAACGGTGACCGATTCAATCAATCGTTTCATTTTAAATTAAATTTATGCTAGTTGCAAAACAAATAAAAACTTATCCCCTTAAGCTATGATATACTCTAAAAAATAGAATTGAAAGGAAATAAATCATGGGCTCTCTCACTTCACTTACATTAATTACAACCTTACTTCCCCACTTTACAAACGAGGTCATTTGCAATCTCAGATTGGAAACACAAAACCAAGAATATGAAGGGGCTACTTTCAATCTTTCGAACTTCACTTATCGCAGTCGTTTAGCAAAAAAAACATCTACAAAAAAAGGTTACTTTGTGGTTTTCTGGGAAAAAGATTCCCATCAAAAAAATCACCCCTACCTTTTCGATGATTCACCAGATAAATTAATCATCACAATAATTGATGGAAAAAATAAAGGGCAATTTATCTTTCCAAAACAAAGGTTGCTCGAAAAAGGAATTCTAAAAACAGAAAACTCAAAAGGAAAGATGGGAATCAGAGTTTATCCAACCTGGGAAAAAGAATTAAATAAAACAGCAAACAAAACTCAAGATTGGCAAAAAGATTATTTTATTGATTTAAGCGCTAAATTTGATTATTCTTTCTTAAAAAAACTTTATTTTTAAGTTTTCCATTTTATCATTTTTTCCTAATAATCCAAATTCTTTTCTCATTTTATCATAAATCATGTATAATAATCTTATAATAATTAGGAGGGAAATCATTCATATGACATATTCTTTAATTTGGGACTTAGATTCTATTTTCACAGGGGGAACTGAATCTGCAGAACTAAAAAAACGATGCGATCTATTAGATCAACAAATTAACAGATTGAAAACAAACGTTGCAGCATGGGGCAATACAGCTGGGCATTTAAAAACTATTTTAGATAATCAAGAAGAAATCCAAAATGGAATTTCACAAATCATTAGTTTTGTAACGGCCATCCAATCAGCAGATACAACCAATAAAAAAGCGGGAGCCCTACTCGCCGATGTTTATAAAAAAATCACAGAATTTGATAATATTAATGTTGTTTTATTAAAAAAAATCACAGGATTGACTACTGAGGATTGGGAAACTCTTTTAGCTTCACCTTTGTTCGATGCCCAAGGCGTGCGCTTTAACTTAAACGAATTACGCAAACAAGGGGAACGGTTACTCAGCGAATCAGAGGAAGCTATCATTAACCAACTATCCATTGATGGTTTTAATGCTTGGAGTGAACACTATGATACAATCGTTGCTCAAATAAAAATTCCCTTTACTGAAAAAGACGGCACAAAAGTTGAACTTTCAGCAGGACAAGCCTTTAATCGTATGATGGGAGATGCTGATTCTGACGTTCGTGCTATTCTCTTCGAGGCATGGGAAAAAACATGGGCAAGCCAAGCACCTATTTTTGCGGATACTTTGAACCACTTAGATGGCTTCCGCATTAATAACAATAAATTACACGGAATCACTAATCACCTAACGATTCCTTTAGAATATAACCGTATGCAACAAGAAACACTCGATGCAATGTGGGGAACAATTGCGGATAACAAACAACCTTTCGTTGACTTTCTCGTTAGAAAAGCTAATCTTTTTGGCAAAGAAAAAATGGAATGGCAAGATCAAGATGCTCCTGTCATATTAGGTGATTTTGAAGAAAAAAGATACACTTTCAATGAAGCTGCCCAATTTATCATTACTAACTTTGCTCAATTTAGCCCTAAGATGTCTAGTTTTGCTCAAATGGCTTTTGAAAAAAGTTGGATCGAAGCTGAAGATCGCCCCGGCAAACGACCAGGTGGTTATTGTACAGGTCTACCTGAAAGTAAAGAATCTCGTATTTTTATGACATACGGTGAATCAATCAACGAAGTCGCAACTCTCGCTCATGAACTAGGTCATGCTTTCCATTCACATGTCATGTGGGACTTGCCTGCGATGAGTCAAGACTATGCAATGAACGTTGCAGAAACCGCTAGCACCTTTGCTGAGCTAATTGTAGCTGATGCTACCCTTAAACAAGCAAATTCTATTGAAGAAAAAATTAATCTATTAGATATAAAAATTCAAAATGCCATTGCGATGTTTATGAATATTCATGCTCGCTTTATTTTTGAAAATAACTATCATGAACAACGGAAAGAACATTTATTGAATGATGAAGAAATTTCGGAATTAATGATTGCTGCTCAAAAAGAGTCTTATTCTGGTGCTTTAAGTACCGTTCATCCACATTTCTGGGCTAGTAAATTACACTTCTATATTGACAGTGTGCCTTTCTATAACTTCCCATATACTTTTGGTTATTTATTTAGCTTAGGTATTTATGCTTTCGCCCAAAAACAAGGCACTAACTTTGAAGATGACTATATCGCATTGTTACGTGATACTGCATCAATGACAACCGAAGATTTAGCTAAAAAACATTTAGATGTTGATTTAACTCAAGCTGATTTTTGGCAAGCTGGTATCGATATTATTAAAAAAGATGTGGCTGAATTTATCGAACTGACAGAAAGTTATCTTGTTTAAATAATTCTCATAAGAACCAACAAAAATGAGGCAACTAAATAACTATTTTAATCATAATCAAAAGACGACATGCTTTTTATATCAAAAGTAAAAATAAGGCTAATAAGAATTTAAAATTCTTATTAGCCTTATTTATTATGGAGCCATTTGACGAAAAAACAAAAAAGACTAGCATCGGTTTTACCCTAACTAGTCTTTACGAATTTTTTAGTTAACACGAACACCAAAGTCTGGTGACCAAGCTGACATACTTTGAACTGTCACGCCTTGTCCTGGTGCTGGTGCATGGATATATTGACCGCCACCAACATAGATACCTACGTGATGTGTTGCTCCTGCTCCACCCCAGAATACTAAATCTCCTGCTTGTAATTGGCTTAATGAAATACGAGTTCCCGCACTTTCTTGAGGAACTGTCCAACCACCAATTTCTTTACCTGCTGCTTGACGGAAAACATAAGATGTAAATCCTGAACAGTCAAATGATGCTGGTCCTTTTGCTCCCCAAACATATGGTTTACCAATATGTTTGTAAGCTTCAGCTACTATTGAACCGCTATTAGCCGCTGGTCTTGAAGGTGCTTGTTCTTGTGGTTGAGATGGTTGCTCTTGCGCCGGTTGTTGTTGAGCTGGTTGCTCTTGTGCCGGTTGTTGCTGAGCTGGTTGTTCTTGTGCCGGTTGTTGTTGAGCTGGTTGTTCTTGTACCGGTTGTTGTTGAGCTGGTTGCTCTTGTGCCGGTTGTTGTTGAGCTGGTTGTACTGAATTGTTAACAGGTGCTTTTTCTTCTTTATTTAATTTTTCAGCCGTTTTTTGAGTTGTCGCTACCGCTGCCTTTTGAACGGCACGTTTTTTCTCAGCATCTGCCTTTTCTTTTAAGAATTGTTCTTTTTTACCTTGTTCAGTTGCTTTTTCAGCTGAAATTCCACTAACAACAATTGTTTGAGCTAATTGTTGATCTTCTAATTCACCTTTTTTAGCTTCTAAAGTCACGGCATTTTCTTGAAGAGTCGCTGCTTTTGCTTCTGTTTGTGCTTTTTTAGTTGCTACAGCTTCTTTGTCTTCTTTTTGTTGTTGCATCAAATCATTATTAGCATTTACTAATTTTGAAGCAGCTACTACACGAGTAACAGCATCAGAAACTGAATCTGATTCTACAACTAAATCTAAAATATTAGAACTTGATGAATCTACCTGAACTGAACGAGCTTGTTCTTTGATTGATGCATCACGCTTTGCAATGCGTTGTTCTAAGTCCGTAATTTCTTTTGATAATTTCGTAATTTCTTTACCTAATGAAGCTTGCTCTGTTTGTAGAGCTGTTGCTTCTTCTTTAATAGAAGCGATTGAATTTTGAATAGAGGCTAATTCTTTTGCTGCTGTATCTTCTTTAGCTTTCAATTCAACAATTTTCTTGTCTTGAACTTCTACTTTATTATCAACCGTCTCTGCGCTAGCCATCATAGGAAGAGCTGCTGCAGATAATGTAATAGTACTAATTAAAATTGCCGATAGGACTTTCTTTTTCACGTATTCTTCCTCCAAGGATCATTTTTTTTAATTCATTCATATTTCTTACGACAAAATGATTGTATCATAGTCACATGTCAGCCATATAATGAGAATGTTACAATCATGTTTCAATGGTTAGAATCATTATTTTTTAACGTTAAATGCCTTCTTTAACGGGATGACAAAAATCAAAATTAAAATTAAATTTAAAATTAAAGTCGGTGCTAACGTTCGTGTGAAGACATCTAGAATTGTTGTATCGGTCAAATCAAATAATGTTAACAATAATATCCGACCTAATGAAAGGCACGTCACAAAAACAATAAAACTTAAAATAATGGTCAATGTACTAGGAATCACCCGTTCAAAAACGAAATACATCAATAAAACAAGCAGTGGGAACAACAATAAATTAATCCCAATGACATTATAATAATAAGAATCATATAATAATCCCATCACAGCTGCCCAAAAAACCATATACGTTTTATTAAGTTGAAAAGTGGCAAACATCATTACCATTAATAGTAAGTTACACGTAAAAGCCATCGGAACACTCATCATTGAAAGGATCGCATTGCTAATGTGACCATCAATTAACATTAAAAAGAAAAAACAAAAAGGCATAATATAAGGAATAAACTGTTGTCTTTCTTTCATTACTCGTTACCTGCCAATTTCTTTATCACGGTCACTGTCGTGATATCATAAATGTCAGCAATTGGTGTGACTAAAACTTCGTCATGCAAGCCTGTCTTACTTTTTTTGATTTCTTTCACTTCACCCACCAATAATCCCTTAGGTGAGTTACTTCCTAATCCAGAAGTTGATACGCGGTCCCCTTTTTTGATGTCTTTAGTTGTTGTCAACTGAGAAACAGTTAATGTATGTGTTTTACTATTGTACGCATTCATCAAACCGTAGGCTGCAGTACTTCCCTCAGCAGCAATCATCACTGGAAAATGATTCGTATTTTGGTTAACCGTCGTTAGTAATTCTACTTTAGCACTGTGCTTTTCTGCAATAATGACACGACCAATTAATCCTTTGTCCCCCATTACAGCCATATTAACTTCAATACCGTCCGCTTGTCCTTTGTTAAGAATTAAAACATCTTGCCAAGTATCCGGTGAACGATTCACCACACTAGCATTGACCACATCATAGTTAGATAACGTTGACGTTAATTTTAATTGCTCTTTTAATTTTTCGTTCTCACGCTTATAGTTAGCGATTTCGGTTTCCAACATCGCATTATGATCTATTCTTTTTTTCAAACGATCATTTTCTGTATACGTACTGAATAAATTAACTACCGCTTTGACGCTATTTTCGACTCCTTTAACAGGTGCCAAAAGGATATGATCAATGGTAGTTACAGCACTATTTACTTGTGATTGTCCTGGTAAACTAGCTTTGTTCTTATCGCGTTGCATGGCACTTACACTGACTAAAGCTACAATCGCAATGACAATAATTAAGTCTATGATAATATTTTTACTTGAATTAAATTTTTTCACCTTTCCACCTCGGTTAACTTAATAAATTAGATACACAAGTTACATTTTAGCATTATTTGCTATGAGATGCCATGTTTCCTACTATACATTTAATAAAAAAAGAAACCTTAAGAAAAATAAAAAAAGGAACATATCCAAGGGGGTTGGTATGTTCCTTTTTTATTTTATTTTGATGTAACGTTTTTAATCTTCGTAGGCATCAAGAATAATTTGTTTCAATTCACTAATCAATGGTTCTTTTGGATTAGCTGTTGTACATTGATCTTCATAGGCTAATTCAGCCATACGGTCAACAGTACTATTTAATTTTTCTTGCGTTAAGTTTTGAGCTTTAAGATTCATTTCAATACCACAACGTTTACCTAAATCATTAACAGCGACAGCTAATGCTTCAACCAATTCAGCGGTTGTATTGCCTTTTAATCCTAAGAAGCGAGCGATATCTGCATAATCTGTGTCTGCTCTAAAGAAATCATATTTAGGGAAAATCGCATGTTTTGATGGATCTTTAGCATTGTAACGAATAACGTGTGGTAACAGGATTGCGTTCGTACGACCATGTGGAATATCATATTCGCCTCCGATTTTATGTGCAATCGAGTGACTAATTCCTAAGAATGCGTTCGCGAATGCCATCCCAGCCATTGTTGATGCATTATGCATTTTCTCTCTATTTTCTAAATTCGGGCGTTTCACTGAGTCTTCTAAATAATCGAAAACTAAACGAATGGCTTGTAAACTTAAGCCTCTTGTATAGTCTGATGCCATTACGGATACATAAGACTCTATCGCATGAGTTAAAACGTCCATCCCAGTGTCGGCTGTTACTGATGCTGGTACACTCATAACGAATTGAACATCGATAATTGCCACATCTGGTGTTAACGCATAGTCTGCTAACGGGTACTTAACATGAGTTGCACTATCAGTAATAACTGCAAATGGTGTCACTTCAGCACCAGTTCCTGATGTTGTTGGGATACATACCATTTTAGCTTTATTAGCGACTGGCAAACGATACGCACGTTTACGAATATCTAAGAATTTTTGTTTTGCTCCGAAGAAGTCTGTTTCTGGGTGTTCATAGAACAACCACATCCCCTTCGCCGCATCCATTGCTGATCCACCACCGATAGCAATAATCGTATCAGGTTGGAATTCTCTCATTTTCGCTGTTCCTGCATCAACTGTATTCGTTGATGGGTTAGGCTCAACATCTGAGAACATTTCGAAGACAACTTTATTACTACGTTTGTATAATTCACGGATGACTTTATCTGCATAACCAAATTGAACCATTCCCGGGTCACAAACGATGAAGACGCGTTCGACATCTGCCATTTTTTGTAAATATTGAATTGAGTTCTTTTCAAAATAGATTTTTTCAGGTAATTTAAACCATTGCATATTATTTCTCCGTTTCGTTAATGTTTTTGTATTAATCAGATTAATTGACGTTACATTTTTAGAAACTGAGTTTTTACCATATGAACCACAACCTAATGTTAGTGAAGGGATCATTTCGTTATAAATATCACCGATACCACCTTGTGCTGCCGGACTATTGATTAAAATACGACATGCGTTCATACGAATACCAAATGCTAAATGTAAATCTTCATCTTCTGAATGAAGTACAGCTGTATGTCCTTCACCATTTAGTTTTAACATTTTCTCACATAATTCTAAACCATGTTCGCGACTGTTTGATTTAAACATTGCTAAAACAGGAGATAATTTTTCTCTTGATAAAGGATAATTTTCGCCAACGCCTTCTAATTCAGCAATTAAAATTTTAGTTCCTTCTGGAACATTAATACCAGCTTCTTTAGCGATTGAAACAGCTGAGTGGCCTACAATTTTAGGATTTACTGCTGTTTTAGCTTCGTTCATTACTGTGCCTTCTAATTTTTCAATTTCTTCAGGTTTTACAATGTAAACTTGATGAGCTTCAAACTCAGCTTTAACGTCATCGTAAATTTCTTTATCCACAATAATTCCTTGTTCAGAAGCACAAATCATTCCATTATCAAATGACTTAGAAACAATCAAGTCATTTACGGCACGTTTAATTTTTGCCGATTTTTCAATATAAGCTGGCGTATTCCCTGGCCCAACACCTAATGCTGGTTTACCGGTTGAATAAGCTGCCTTAACCATCGCTGAACCACCTGTTGCTAAAACAATAGCAACGCCATCGTGATTCATTAGTGCATTGGTTGCTTCCAATGAAGGTTTTTCAATCCATTGAATACAATCTTTTGGTGCACCTGCTTCAATTGCAGCATCTCTAACGATACGAGCTGCTTCAACTGAACATCTTTGAGCGCTTGGGTGAAACGCGAAAATAATTGGGTTTCTTGTTTTTAACGAGATAATTGCTTTAAAAATAGTCGTTGACGTTGGGTTTGTCGTTGGGGTCACACCACAAACTACACCAACTGGGTCAGCAATTTCCATAATTCCTTTTTGCTCATCTTCATTAATGACACCAACTGTTTTGTTATATTTAATGCTGTTCCAAATACTTTCAGAAGCAAACATATTTTTTATTGCTTTATCTTCATAAATCCCACGGCCTGTTTCTTCCACTGCCATCTTAGCTAACGGCATGTGTTTGTCTAAAGCAGCCATTGCCATTTGGTGAACAATTGTATCTATTTCTTCTTGATTAAATTTCTTTAGTTCTTGCAATGCAACTTGCCCTTTGCTCACCATTTCATTAATCGAATCTTGTACATTAGCCACGTCTTTTTTTACTTTATTATCTTTAGCCATCGTATCCCTCCGTTGTTCGTTATGTATTTCACAAATTGAATATAACCTTTTTCAGAGCGTTTGTAAAGTCCTTTTGTGATTTTTTTCACTAAAAGATAAAAGAATACGTTTTCACAAAGAATTTCTTAATTTTTTAATAAAATAGCCACAATTTTTGTAAAAAAAGATTGACGCGCTAAGTGAAAATAAATAAAAAATATTTTTTATTTATTTCGTTTTTTCTAAACCGCTTTCATTGTCTTAGTTTTTTAGATGTTATTTAATAACTCGTGTTTTACAAGAAGTCCTTTTTTTATTTTAAAATAAAAAAAGAGACTGACCTCTAAAAGGTTAGTCTCTTTGAACAGGGCTGACAGCTTGTCCTGAATTATTCTGCATCTTTTTCGTTTGTTGCTTCTTCTTCAATAACTTCAACAACTTCTTCTTCGATTGGTGCTTCAGTTACTGTTGAAGAAGGTATCACTGTTTTAATTGCACCTCGTTCAAATTCTAAAAAGATCCCTTCACAATCTAACGTGATTGTACCTTTATCTGTATTAACTTCGCTAATGACACCGTATAATCCACCAATTGTCACAACATTATCACCAGGATGCATACTATTTAGTAATTCTTGGCGTTGTTTTTGTTGTTTCTTTTGTGTACGTGTCATAAAAAACATCATTCCACCTAAAACAATGATAGGAAGTAATAAACTACCCATTTGGCCCATTCTTTTCCACCTCTATTCTCTCTTATCTACACTAAACACTGTAACAAATTTTAGTCCATTACACTAGTTTATTTAGTATAATTTTAAAAATTCTTCGCATTTTTTTCATTAAATCCATACTCTTCAAAAAAGGCTTCTCTAAACTCAAGTAAATTGTCATCCATAATCGCTTGACGCACTTGACGCATTACATCTTGTAAGAAGTATAAATTATGATACGACGTTAAACGCATACCAAATGTTTCCTCACACTTAATAAGATGACGAATATACGCACGTGAATAATTGCGACAAGTATAGCAATCACATTTTTCATCTAACGGACGAAAATCATTCGCGTATTTCGCATTTTTAACGACTAAACGTCCTTTACTCGTCATGCACGTTCCATTACGAGCAATCCGCGTTGGTAAAACACAGTCGAACATATCAATCCCACGAATGACACCATCAATTAGTGAGTCTGCCGTTCCTACTCCCATCAAATAACGAGGTTTATGATCTGGAATAAGAGGAGTTGTGTATTCTAACATCTCATTCATTTCTTGTTTTGTTTCTCCAACAGATAGTCCCCCAATTGAATAACCTGGAAAATCCATCGCTACTAAATCACGAGCACTTTGTTGACGTAAATCTTTATAACCCGCTCCTTGAATAATACCAAATAAACCTTGAGTATTAGGGTTTTTATGAGCTTTTAAGCCACGCTCTGCCCAACGTGATGTTCTTTCAATCGAACGTTTGACGTAATCATGACTTTCATAGAATGGTGGACACTCATCAAAACTCATCATAATATCTGGGCCTAATTGGTTTTGAATCTGAATCGCTTTTTCTGGCGATAAAAACATTTTAGAACCATTTAAATGATTTTTAAAATGAACGCCCTTTTCTTCAATTTGACGCATATCGGCTAATGACCACACTTGAAAACCACCCGAATCGGTTAAAATCCCTTGATCCCAATTCATAAACTTGTGTAGACCGCCCGCTTCTTCAACAATATCTGGACCAGGACGTAACCATAAGTGATAAGTATTACTCAAAATAATACCGGCACCCATTTCTTTTAACTCTTCAGGTGCCATTGTTTTTACCGTAGCAAGTGTACCTACTGGCATAAACATTGGCGTTGGAAAAGTACCGTGTGGTGTGATGATTTCACCTAAACGGGCTCCTGTATGTTTTTCTGTTTTAATCAAACGATATTTAATAGCTGGTTCTGACATTTTTCATAAGCTCCTCTTCTTAATTTACAAACATAGCATCGCCAAAACTAAAAAAGCGATAATTTTCTTCAACTGCATGATGATACGCTTCCAAAACATGATCTCGACCTGCAAATGCACTTACAAGCATAATTAGCGTTGATTTAGGCAAATGAAAATTAGTTGAAAAAGCATCGACTAATTGAAATTGATAGCCCGGTTTAATAAAGATATCAGTCCAACCACTATCCGCTTTGACGTCACCATTAAATTTAGTCCCAATCGTTTCTAACGTCCGAATTGAAGTGGTTCCAACAGCAACAATCCGTCCACCTTTTGCTTTGACCTCTCTAAGTGTCGCCGCCGTTTCTTCTGATAAAGCATAAAACTCACTATGCATTTGATGTTCTTCAACATTATCAACACTCACTGGGCGGAACGTTCCTAGCCCGACATGTAAGGTTAGATAAACTAATTTGACTCCTTTATCTTGGATTTTTTTTAATAACTCTTCTGTAAAATGTAACCCTGCAGTTGGTGCTGCAGCTGATCCATTTTCTTTAGCATAAACCGTTTGATAGCGCTCATTATCTTGGAGTGTTTCTTTAATATAAGGAGGTAGAGGCATCTCACCCAATGATTCTAAAATTTCTAAAAATACACCCTCATAATTAAATTCAACTATTCGACCACCATGTTCCAGTTCTTCCGTTACAATAGCCGTTAAACGTCCGTCACCAAATGAAATTTTAGTGCCTACTTTGGCACGTTTCGCAGGTTTAACCAAGGTTTCCCATTTGTCACCTTCTGTATTCGTTAATAACAATACTTCTAAGTGCCCTCCCGTTTCTGGCTTTTCACCATGTAAACGTGCAGGCAGTACCCGTGTATTATTCATTACCAAGGCATCGCCCTCGTGAAGGTAATCAATAATATCATAAAAATGTCGATCTGAGACTTCCCCAGTTTTTTTGTCTAAGACCAATAAACGTGAAGTTGCTCTGTCTTTTAAGGGCGTTTGAGCAATCAATTCTTCGGGCAAATCAAAATCAAAATCTGATGTACTTAATGTCATCTTTTTTCACCTTTTTCTCTAAAGTCTTCCTGTTGTATTCTATCATCTTTAGTAAAAAATAAAAACATATTCAGCCAATTCCTTCCTTTTCTCTGACCACTCTTTTAAAACGCTCCTTTTAATTATTTTTGGTATACTTAATAAAAGTCTTTTTATTAGGAGGTTTTTTAAAATGATTGGTTTCGAAGCAATTGCTTTTTTTATCTTTTTACTTTTTTGTATTTTTCTTTTGCGTATTCGCCAACATAAAAAAGAACTGATTACTACAGCCAATGATCGAGCAACTAGTTTCATTCTTTTAAAAAAAGCAATCCCCTTAATCTTCACACCTTTTAAATTATTTGTTTTATTTTTATTTTTAATGAGTGCTCTTTTTCTCTTTAATCTAAAAGAGGTCAAAGTTGCTTCTTATTTTCCCGTTTCTCTGACTGCACTTTCTCTATTACTAACCACCTCTAATATTTCAAATAATTTATCCAACCAAAGTAATTTAAAAAAACTCTCTAAAGAAGCACATGAAGCTTATTTAGGTCGCATCCTTTTAGCTGCTATCATCTGGCTAATTATCAACATTTTTTCTTTTTGCGTCCCTTTACTTCCTTTGAATGAATTAGCCCCCGACTTTGAAAGAGGACTCACACTCTTCTTCCTACAACTCTTTTGTCTAGGAATTTTGCTTATTTTTGATTTATTGGTCTCCACAATTAAAATTTATCGTTATACAGAACCTCGACAACAATCTAAGCAGCAAGAACAAAAACAACGGCATCAACAACAAATAAAAAAATGGGGATCTTCTAAAAAAACTAAATAAGAGGACTAAAAAAACACAAAATATTAAAAAATATTTTGTGTTTTTACTCATTATTTATTTTTATCCAAATAAGACTTCGTTTGTTCCACTGTTTCTTCAACAATTTGAGTGGTGCGATTAGCGATATCTTGCGCAACTTCTTGCGAAGTCCCAATAATTTGATCAAACTTACCTTCTGAACGCAACGCTTGGTTATTAGTTATATCACCAACTAACTCTTTTGTTTTACCTTTAACCATTCGTTTGTTCCATTTTGGTTTTTGATTTTTTTTCCATACCGCATAACCAAACACAACACCCAGCGAACCTAAAATTAAGCCTGTTTTTTTCATTATTTCCAGCACCTTTCTATTTCTTTTATCACTCTCATTATAACTAAAATAGGCTCAAAAGGCTCTTTTAAACCCTCGTTAATTATTTAAAAATCAATTAAGATAAAAGATAAGGTTAGTTTTCTGGTTGAACGTAACCTAGATGTTCATAGGCCAATGCTGTAGCCATCCGCCCTCTCGGTGTTCGTTTAATAAAACCTTTTTGGATTAAGTAGGGCTCATACATGTCTTCAACTGTCTCAGTTTCTTCACTGATGTTGACAGCTAACGTTGATAAGCCAACAGGGCCTCCTTGGTACATCTCAATCATGGTTTTCAGTAATTTTTGATCCACATAATCCAATCCTTTTTCATCTACTTGAAGTAACTGGAGAGCATGGTCAGCAATTTGAGCATCTATCTGACCATTACCTTTAACTTGTGCCACATCTCGAACCCGTTTTAATAAACGGTTCGCAATTCGTGGGGTCCCTCGTGACCGTCTTGCAATTTCTAACGCACCGATTTCTAAAATTTCAGTTTCAAAAATATCAGCTGAGCGTAAAACAATTTCTTTAAGATCTTCCTCCTCATAATATTGCAGATGAGAAATAATTCCAAACCGATCTCTCAATGGTGCTGAGAGCATGCCCGCACGTGTTGTTGCTCCAATTAGAGTAAAGGGCGGTAAAGGGAAATGCACCGGATGAGCTGTTGGACCTTGCCCGACAACGATATCGACAAAAAAATCTTCCATCGCTGAATACAGTAACTCTTCAGCAACACGAGGAAGCCGATGTATTTCATCAATAAATAAAACATCCCCCGGCTCTAACTCATTCAACATGGCGACCAAATCCCCCGGACGCTCGATAGCAGGTCCACTTGTCGTTTTCAAGGAAACTTCCATCTCATTGGCCACCACCATTGCCATTGTCGTCTTACCCAAACCTGGTGGTCCATAAAGTAAAACATGATCTAGCGTCTCAGCACGCTGTTTTGCCGCTTGAATGTAAATGGCTAATTCCTCTTTCACCTTTGTCTGACCAATATATTGTGATAGATATTGAGGGCGGAGTGACATTTCAACCACTTCTTCACCTTGATCTGATATTTCACCAGATAAAAGACGTTCCTTTTCATTTGACACTTAAGCGACCCCCTCTATTTTTTCATTAGTAATTTCAAACCTTGACGCAAATACTCATCTGTCGTTGTCAATGTTTCTTTTTCTAGTATTTTGATAATTTTTTTAAGTTCTCTTTCTGTATAGCCTAGTGCACGTAATGCTTCAATCGCTTCTTTTAACGTTTCTTTTGTTGGTGTTTCAAAAAGATTTTCTTGTTTATTCATCGCAGAAACAGCCGTTTCACTCATTTCTAAGCCCTCTAATTTCCCTTGTAAATCAAGAACCATTTGACGAGCTGTTTTTTTACCTACTCCTGGAAATTTCGTCAAATAGGCATCGTCTTCCATTTCGATGGCATTCACTAAACCACCATGATCTTCTGAAGCCATAATTGCTAACCCACTCTTTGGCCCTATACCCGAAACACTAATAAGTTTCAAAAAAAGTTTCTTTTCTTCTAAAGAAGAGAAACCATAGAGCATTTGCAAGTCTTCTCTCACCACTTGATGAACATAAACAACTACTTCTTTTTGATAAGAAGCAGAGTAGCGAAACGGATTGGCTACTGCAATTTGATAACCGATTTGATTGTTTTCTAAAACAATATAATATGGACTCACAAATGTGATGATCCCTTTCAGATATTCGTACACTTTTCTTCCTCCCGTACACATGTTCCCTTGATTATAGCATATTTTTAAGCTGAGCTAAACACTCTTCATTCGTTCCCATTCTTCTCTTAAAATACCATAACGAATAGAATCATAGTAATTCCCTTGATATAAACGAACTTGTCGAATTTGTGCTTCTTTCGTCATTTTTAATTTTTCACCAATCTTCATCATCCCAATGTTTCCAGACCAAGTTGTAAAGCCTATTCGATGTAAATAAGGAAATTGTTTAAAGAGGTATGTTAACCATAATTTAAAAACCAAAGTCCCTAAGTTATTTCCCCAGTAGCGAGAATCATATAAACAAATCCCCATCTCCAGCCACTGTTTTAAGGCTCCATCATCCCAATAGCTGAATACTTGACCAATGATTTGATTGTCATACTCAATCACCGCGACCATGGGTGATTCTACAAAATGTTGCATGGCTTCTTGCTGATATTGTTCTAAAGTTAAAACGGGGTCGTTAAAATAAGGACCGTTCCACTTCATCCATTCCAAATCTTTTTGGTAGGCTAACTCCCACAGCGGTTGAATATCCTCTTGCTGATAAGCTCTTAGAGCGACTTTTTTTTTACTCATCTTTTTACTCCATTCTTTTTATGTTTTTCAATTTAACGATTTCTTTAAAAATAAGTCATAAAACCAGAAACATTTGAACACAATTTGTTCACATTTTAGTTCTATTATATAAGTATACCAACAAAACAACCCTAACAAACTTTTCATTTTATTTACTCCTCCAAAGTAAATAAACAACTCCTTTTTTGACCTAGGCAAGAGGCCTAGGTCTTTTTTTTGCCTTTTTTCATTTTTAATATAAAAATTTTTCTAACCGTTCCATTTAGCAAAGATGCTTTTTAGCTAAAAATAAAGACTTATACCAAAACAATGATTGTTTTGGTATAAGTCTTCTATTAACTATCTAAACAAAGGTAAGTAATGGCCATAACCTTCTTCACGCATCTTTACAACTGGGACAAAACGCAAAGCGGCACCGTTGATACAATACCTCAAGCCACCTTTATCCTGTGGACCATCAGGGAAAACATGGCCTAAATGGGAATCAGCTGATTGACTTCGGACTTCCGTTCGCAAGCGACTCAAACTTCGGTCTTCCAACTCTTTCAACGTTGCTATCGGCTTGGTAAAAGATGGCCAACCACACCCAGCATCGTATTTGTCCTGAGATGAAAATAAGGGCTCTCCGCTCACGATATCGACATAGATTCCCTCTTCATCAAAGCGATCATATTCACTAGAAAAAGGATGTTCGGTTCCCTGTTCTTGCGTGACTTGATATTGTAATGGAGTTAAACGTTGACGTAATTCTTGATCGTTCGTTTTCATGGCTTCTCTCTCCCTCTTACTTTGTTAATGTTTTAAAATATTGATTTAAAAAACCAATGGGTAATCCAACCACTGAATAATAATCACCATTAATTTTTTTAACTAATAAGCGACCATACCCTTGAATACCATAGGCTCCTGCTTTATCTTGATATTCATTATAGCTTAAATATTTTTCAATGTCTTCCGAACTTAACTCATAAAATGAAACCGCCACTGTTTCTGTGTGTAAGATACTTTCAGTAGGTGTTTTAAGCGATAAACTCGTCATTGCTTGATGCGTTGTTCCACTTAATTTTTTTAACATTGCTTGCGCTTCTTGACGATTTTTAGGTTTTCCTAAAATCATTTGGTCCAAAACTACCACTGTGTCACAACCAATCACAAGTGATTGAGGGTTTTCAGTCGAAACGGTGTGTGCTTTTTGTTCTGCCATTCTTTCAACGTAGTCTTGTGGTTTTTCATTTAACAATGGTTCTTCATCGATATCGGCGGGAACAATTGTAAAATTAGGAACCACCATTTTTAGTAACTCTTGACGACGGGGTGAGGCAGAAGCTAAAATAACCTTCATACTTTATTTCCTCCTTAATGTGGATCTTGAATTCGTTTAAATAGTCGTTCCATTTCATGATTTGTAAAATGAATTAAGACTGGACGACCATGTGGACAGTTATAGGGATTATCACATTTTTTCAAATCACTTAACAATTGGCGCGCTTGCGCCACATCTAAATGATGATTGGCTTTGATGGATTGTTTACAGCTCATCATAATCGCTGTATCTTCTCTAAATTCGGCAACACTGAGCGTGCCCTGTTCGAGTGCCTCATCGATCATCTCACGAATAATGCTTTCTTCTTGTCCTGTTGGATACCACGTGGGATGTGAGCGAACAATAAAACTACGATTACCAAAATCCTCTAAAAGAATTCCAACAGCTTCTAGCATTGCTTTTTTTTCTTTAATTTTCAAATAATCTGACATCGGATAATCCAAAACAATCGGTAATAATAATTCTTGGCGATCATTCGAGACTTCTCCAATTTTTTGACGAAAATACTCGTACTTAATTCGTTCTTGAGCGGCATGCTGGTCAACAATATATAAACCTTGAGCGCTTTGAGCAAAAAGATAGGTCCCATGCATCTGACCAAAATATTCCAAATCTGGAAAAGTTTCTTTCGAGGACTCGATTTCTTTACTTGGTGTTAAATCCAATCTTTCGCGGTCATCCTCAAGTGAAGAAAAAGGAGCTCTCAAAGGTTCCGTTTTATGTGTTTCTGCTTCGCGAACTGTTGGTAACTCTTCTGCCGCATAGAACTCTCCCGACTGAGCATCATACGTCAAAGAAGTACTTGCTTTGACTTCTTCCTTTGGTTCTCGTGCTTCTGGTGTCAAGGCTAATTGTTCTGCTATCGTTGATGTTGGTTTTATTTTTTGCTGAAACGCAGAAGAATCACTCACTCCTGGAATTAAATTTCCTTGTTGAAAGACTTCATAAATACTTGAAGTAATCAACGTCATCAACTCTTTTTCTTTGCTTAAGCGAACTTCTTGTTTGGTCGGGTGCACATTGACATCGACTAACAATGGGTCCATTTCAATATGAAGGATCACTAACGGAAAACGTCCCACCATTAATTTTGAGCCATAACCAGCCACTATCGCTTTATTTAAAAGATAATTTTTAATATAGCGACCATTGATAATCAGTGACATATAATTCCGACTGGCTCGAGTCACTTCGGGTAAAGAAACATATCCGGATACTTTAAAGTCCAAATCGCTTTTCTCAACTTTACGCATTTTTTTAGCTGTCGCCACACCGTAAATCCCCGCAATTGTTTGCCGTAAATCACCATTACCAATAGTAGCTGTCATTTTATGACCCTCATGAACTAAACGAAAAGCAATCTTAGGGTGACTCATCGCTAAACGATTGACCATGTCCCCAATATTTGCTAATTCTGTTTGTAATGTTTTTACATACTTTAAACGAGCCGGTGTATTAAAAAATAAATCTTCAACGGTAATACTGGTTCCTTTTCGTAAAGAGTGAGGTCTGTTTTCTGCCACTTGCCCGCCAACGAAAGAAACAAAAGTGCCCTCGCCACTGCCTGTTGACGTTTCAATCGTTACTTTTGAAACGGAAGCAATACTGGGTAAAGCTTCGCCTCTAAAACCTAAAGACCGAATCCGAAACAAATCATCTCGAGTGTGAATCTTACTCGTAGCATGTCGCTTAAATGCGTTTAAAACATCATCAGATTCAATCCCCTCACCATTATCAATCACTTGAATTTTGCGTAAACCGGCTTCTTCTAAATAGATATCAATTTGTGTACTCTTCGCATCAATGGCATTTTCAACTAACTCTTTTACAACCGAGGCAGGACGTTCGACCACTTCACCAGCAGCAATTTGATTGGCTAAGGTTTGAGATAATTCTGCTATTTTACTCATCTAGATCCTCCTCTTCTTTTTCCTTCATTTATTTTAATTTCATTTGTAACTCTAATAATTTGTTCATCGCCTCCATTGGGGTCGTTGCCATAATATTCAAGGAGCGGAGTTCACTAATCACACTAGATTCTTCCGGTGATAATTCTTCAAATAAAGATAGTTGACCTGCGACTTCGACTTCATTTAACGTCGGTTGTTCTGCTTTTTCCAGTCCTTTTCCAGTTGTTTCTAGTGGAATGGACGGCGGTTGCTCTTTTTCTAGCGCGTCTAAGATGACCGTGGCGCGTTCTAATAAATCATCTGGTAAACCGGCTAGTTTGGCCACATGAATCCCATAACTTTTGTCAGCAGGGCCTGCCATCATTTTATGTAAGAAGACAACCTCGCCCTCTTTTTCAACCGCACCAACGTGTGTGTTTTTCAAACCCGCTAGTTTTTGTTCTAACGTTGTTATTTCATGATAATGCGTTGAAAATAACGTTTTTGCTTTAACGTGTTCGTGAATATATTCGATAATCGCTTGTGCTAATGCCATTCCATCATAGGTTGCTGTTCCACGCCCTAACTCATCAAACAAAATCAAGCTATTTGGCGTCGCATGTTGTAGCGCCTGATTGGCTTCCATCATTTCAACCATAAAAGTACTTTGACCTGAAATCAAATCATCAGATGCTCCAATTCGCGTGAAAATCTGGTCAAAGATGGGGAGTTTTGCTTGTTCACAAGGAACAAAACAACCCATCTGAGCCATAATGACAATCAGCGCTAGTTGACGCATGTAGGTACTTTTACCAGACATATTAGGTCCTGTAATCAACAAAATATCTGTAGCTTTATCCATGTAAACAGAGTTAGGAACATACTCTTGTGCTCCGACCACTTTTTCAACCACTGGATGACGTCCCTCTACGAGCTCTAATTGATGCGTTTCACTCGTTAATTCTGGCCGGACGTAGTGATAGCGTTCACTGATTGTCGCAAAACTCTGTAACACATCTAATGACGCAATCGCTTTAGCAACTCGTTGTAATGGTTTAATTTCCGCTTTAATTTGCTCTCTCACCACAACAAACAATTGATATTCCAATTCTTGTGATTTTTCTTCAGCTTCTAAAATCAAAGTTTCCATCTCTTTTAGTTCTGGCGTCACGTAGCGTTCCGCATTAGCTAATGTCTGTTTTCGTTCATAACGCCCTTCTGGTAATGAGGCAATATTACTTTTAGTAATTTCTATAAAATAACCAAAAACACGATTAAATTTAATTTTTAACGTTTTAATTCCTGTAGCCTCACGTTCTTTAGCTTCTAATTCAGCCAACCATTTCTTACCATTGCGCATCGCATCTCGATAACCATCTAAAGTTTCATCGTAGTCATCTCTAATAATCTGACCTTCCGTAATTGACAAGGGAGCCTCATCATGAATCGCCTGACCAATCAAGTCAGAAACACTTGTAATTGGGGTTAAATCCGCTAAAAGAGTGGTCCATTCCCCTTGATTAATCCCGGTTAACAAATCACGCATAAAAGGTAATTGATCCAACGATTGTTTTAATTGTAATAAATCACGACCATTCACACTACCAAAAGATACTCGACCTACTAAACGTTCTAGATCATAGACTTTCTTCAAATAGTCTTTGAGATCCATCCGTTCAAAGTAAGCGGCTAATAAACTCTCGACGCGGTCTTGACGTTCTTTAATTTGACTGGATTGGATTAAAGGACGATCCAACCACTGTTTTAACAATCGGCCACCCATCGCTGTGTTTGTTTCATCTAAAAGCCATAATAACGTACCTTGTTTTTCCCCGGTTCGAATCGAACGCGATAACTCTAAATTATATTTAGAATAATAATCCATTTTTAAAAAATGACTCGGTTCATACAATACCGCAGCTTGCAAATGACCCAAACTTCTTTTCTGAGTTCGACTAAGGTACGACAACAAAACAAGAGTGACTTGTTTAACGGCCTCACCCTCTAGACTTGTTGTTAAAAAAGCAAGCTCTGCATTCATTTCAATTTCTTTTTGTTCAGAAATTAAAATATGACGAGCAACCAATTGTTGTTCTAACGCTTCTGGTATTTCACTACCTAAAACAATTTCTTTCGTTTGTAAACTACTGCATTCATTTAAAACACTTTCTTCATCCTTCAAAATACTTGTTTTTAATTCACCAGTACTCAAATCTGTATAAGCAAAACCAAACTGTCCCTCTTGATAAATAATCGCTGTTAAATAATTATTTTCTTTTGCAACGACTTCTTTTCCTTCAACTTTTGTTCCAGGAGTAATCAATTGAACCACTTCGCGTTTAATCATGCCCTTCGTTGTTTTAGGATCTTCGACTTGTTCACAAATCGCTACTTTATACCCTTTTTCAACTAATGTATCAATATAACCTTGAGCGGAATGATGCGGGACACCACACATTGGTATCGGATCTTCTGCATTTTTATTTCGACAAGTTAAAGTTAGTTCTAAAATTTGGGCTGCTTTTTCAGCATCTTCATTAAACATTTCATAAAAATCACCTAAACGATAAAATAAAAAAGCATCGGGATATTGCGCTTTGATGCCTAAATATTGTTCCATCATTGGAGTGTGTTTAGTTTTTTGAGGCATGTTGTTCCTCCTTACCTATTTCTAAACGAGCTTCTAGTCCAAGATTCACTTCACGTTCTAATAATTGTGTCACATATTGCAAAAGCTCATTCGCTACCACTAGACGCTCACGGTACGCTATCACTAAAGGATGTTCATCAAATGCTTGTTGTTTTTCATCCGCTAAACGTAACGCTACTTTTTCAGCTTCTGGTTTATCATAATGCGCAAAGCTAACAGCTTCTTTTTGATGTTGTTTGATTTCTTCTACTAATTCTTGTAAGCCCTCATGCGCTTCTATTTTTTTTGCAATTTTTTGATAAGCAATAATACTGTCATGGTTCTCTAATTGATGTAAGAGAGCCTGCAACTCTTTTTCGACTTGTCCTTCATAGATGGGCGCTCTTGATTTTTGTTGTTCCTTCATTTATTTCACAATTCCTTCTTTATTCACGGTACGGATGATCCGCATTAATCACGTGTGCTGTAATTTTTTTAGCTTTACCTGTTTTGTCATCAATGTCAATCACACAATAAGATAATTGTTCTCTACCTTCTGTGACCACCTCAAAACGATGAGGTAAGGCCGTTCTAAATTTATCAATCACAGCTTCCTTATGCATCCCTAAGATGCCATCATAAGGCCCTGTCATGCCGACGTCTGTTAAATGAGCCGTCCCATGGGGTAAGATACGAGCATCATTGGTTTGAACATGAGTATGTGTTCCAATGACTGCAGAAACTTTACCATCTAAATACCAAGACATTGCTAATTTTTCACTTGTGGTTTCTCCATGAAAATCCACAAAAATTAGCGGCGTACGTTCACGAGCTTCAGCAACTAATTCGTCCATCTTAGCAAAAGGATCATCTAAAGCGACCATAAAACTTCGAGCTTGCATATTGATTACCGCTAGCTCTAATTGGTTCACTTTTACATACACAATTCCTTGTCCCGGTGTCGTCGCTTCTGGAAAGTTCGCTGGTCGAACCATCTTTTTAGCCGTATCAATAAATTCAAAAATTTGATGATTGTCCCAGGTATGGTTTCCCATGGTGACCACATCTGCACCATCTTGTAAAAATTTTTTATAGATTTTTTCAGTAATTCCTCTACCTGACGCTGCATTTTCGCCGTTAATAATCGTCACCTGTGGACGGTACTCTTTTTTTAATTTTGGTAAATAATAAGAAATTGCATCTCTTCCGATTGATCCAACAACATCTCCAACAAATAATATTTGCATGATTGGCCTCTTTTCATTAGTTAACTACTGGTTACATTTTATCAAGTTTTTCACATAAATTAAAGTCATCTGATACTTTTAAGCAATCCCTTTAGGCAAGTGTCCAAGTTATGTTAGAATAGGACACATAATAAAACGAAAGCGAGGCTCATATTTATGCAAAAACCTTTAGTTGTTTTTGGTGGGAGTGGTTATATTGGTCAAGCCTTATGCCAAGCGGCACTCCACCAAAAAAGACCCGTGATTAGCATTTCGCAACATGGTAAACCTAAAAAAGAACACGCTTGGATGAATTCCGCACAAATGACTTGGGTGTCTTGTAATTTATTGACCTCTACTCTTTGGAAAAAATATGTTCAGTCTAGCTGGGCCTGTGTTAATTTAATTGGTATTTTTTTTGAGTCTTCGCAAAAAAGCTATGATCAAGTGATTGTTACGATTAATCAACTTATCAGTGATGAAGCTGAAAAAAATAAAGTTCCTTATCTTTTTTTATCAGCAACGGCTGGGCCAATTGGCTATTTAAAAGCTAAAAAGGAAGCTGAAAAATATTTAACAAGTAAAAGTAACCCTACCACTGTTATTCATTCTGGTCTAGTGACTAGTTCTGATCGTCCTTTTAAAAAATTACAGGCCTTCACAATTAAAACAGCCGCTTTTATTCCTGGCCTACGCACGCTTGCTCAAAAAAGCTACCCTATTGAATTAGAAACACTGGCCCAGACGATACTCGCTCGTTTAAATCAACTTGAAAAAAGGAGTACCTAACATGAATATTTTAATTACCGCTGGTGGTACAGCTGAAAAAATTGACGATGTCCGTCAACTTACCAATCAAGCAACTGGACGCTTAGGTAAAGTCATTGCTGAAACGTTACTAAAAAATGAAGACATCCATTTACTTTATGTTTATGGTCCAAATGCTGTTTTGCCTGAAACAACGACAAAAGCAATCCAATTTTTTCCTATCCGTTCTGTGGAAGAACTCAAACAACAAATGCAGCAACTATTAAGCTCTAAAACCATTGATTATGTTATTCATAGCATGGCAGTAAGTGACTACAAGCTTAACTTTGCTTTATCTGGGGATGATTTAGTTCGCTCTTTAGCGACTGAATTAACAGCCTTTGATCATCTCAATCAAAGAGAAAAAGAAGCAGCCTTAAAAACAATCTTGTTTAAAAACAGAGATCATTCGCAACCACAAGCCAAAAAAATGAGTTCTGATTCGGAACATCTGGTTCTTTGTTTAGACCGTGCACCTAAAGTCATTCATTTTATTAAACAATGGCAACCGACGACTAAATTAATCGGTTTTAAGCTGCTCGTAGGCGTTTCAGAAGACCAGTTAATTCATGTAGCCCAACAAAGTTTGACTAAAAATCAAGCAGATTTTATTATTGCCAATGATTTAGAAAACATTACAGATACCCTGCACCCTGCTTTACTCGTAAATAAAGAGGGCGTCGTTGCTCGATTTAAGACTAGACAAGAGATTGCTTTAGGTTTACAATCACTTATAAAAAATAGGAAAGAGGTTATTTAAAATGCCGACCGTTTTACTAGGCGTCTCAGCTAGTATTTCAGCGTATAAAGCTGCTGATTTAATTAGCCAACTAAAAAAGAAAAACTACAATGTCGAAGTCATTATGACAAAAAATAGCACTGCGATCATTCCAGCACTGACGCTACAAGTTTTATCAAAAAACCAAGTCCATCTCGACGTTATGGAAGAAGCAACACCTACTGATATTAACCACATTGATTTAGTCAAACAAGCGGATTTATTCATTATCGCTCCTGCCACTGCCAACATTATCGGTAAAATAGCAAATGGTATCGCCGATGATATGTTATCAACAACAGCCTTAGCTGTTCATGATATTCCTTTATTAATTGCTCCTGCGATGAATACTTATATGTATCAACATCCTGCCGTTCAAACTAACTTAAATCGCCTTATTTCATATGGCTATCAAGTGATTGAACCCAAAGAAAGCCTGCTAGCTTGTGGTGACTATGGCAAAGGGGCACTTGCAGATATTTCAGATATTATCACCGCTATTCAAGAGCTGATTTAACAAAAAGGAGGTTTATCGTGAAGATCAAACAATTAGTTCTAACTGCGATGTTTTTCGCTATCATGTTACTTTTTGCTTTCACTCCTCTTGGTTTCATCAATCTAGGAGTGATTAAAGCAACCTTATTACATATCCCCGTCATTATTGCTTCGATCGTCTTAGGACCGCGTATCGGTGGTCTTTTAGGCCTCTTTTTCGGAGTTTTAAGCATCACGGTCAATACCATTACACCTTCACCTTTATCCTTTGCCTTTTCACCTTTCTACCCTGTCATTGGAACTGAAACGGGTAGTCTTTGGGCATTGGTCGTTGCCTTGCTGCCACGAATTTTAACAGGAGTTGTTCCTTTCTTTGTTTATCGTTTTCTTAAAAATAAACTAAAAAAAGAAAACCAAAAAACAGCTCTTTTCATCTCAGGTGTTAGTGGCTCATTGGTCAATACAATTTTAGTAATGAATTTTATTTTCTTTATCTTTCAAGATGCGTATGCTCAAGTTAAAGGGGTTGGTGCTGGCTGGGGATTATATAAAGTAATCCTATCCGTGATTGCGATTAATGGTGTTCCTGAAGCGATTATTGCAGGTATTGCTACCAGTGCCGTTGCGAGTGTCCTACTAAAGTTGGAAGCGAGAAATCATGCTTAAGACGGATGTTTTATCATGTCTTTTATCATATACTTATTTTATCAGTTAAGACGCATTCAAAACTTAGCTGCTTAACTCCAAGTTATTCATTCGTTTTACGACAATTATTACCCTAAAAAAGCTTGCTTGTTTCTCTTCGGGAGGAACAAGCAAGCTTTTTTAATTATCGTACATCGGGTAAAAATAGTTTAGGCCGCTTTCTTAATAATAAGAACAAAGCAATCCAAGTCACAATTCCAGTAAATAAAGCATTACTTCCATTTAAGAAGAAAGAATAAACCATTGGACTCATTCCCTTAGGTGCACAACTTCCCCAAAAGATAATACCAGCAATAAAATGAAAAAAGTAACGAGATAAAATCCCAACAATAATCGCTACGGTTAAATAAAATACCGTTCGTTTTTTCTCATTCTGGCTTAAAGCTTGCTTGAAACGTAAACTGACAATTCCTGACACCCCGACTGCTAAATAAGCAAACACGTATTCAATTAACGCTTGTGGCAAACTAAAAACTGAAGCTTTTCCTAAAGATATCGAAAATCCTGGACCAAATTTAACAAGAACAAAAGACAGAGCCATTGCCAAAGGATTAATCTATTGTCAATCTTTAAGTTTATTTTGCTCTTAGACTTTCGTATTTTCCTATTATCGCCTAAAATAGAAAGAGAACTTTAATTTTTTATTTAGAAAGGATGACTCAAATGGACGCCTCAAAATCAGGAAAATTCAAAACTGGTTTATTATTTATCTTACTAATAACTGGTGGCATTAGCATCATTCTATCCCTCAATGCGTCGCTTTATCAACAAACGATTGCCAAAGTTACTGAGGTCACCATTCGTTCTCAAGAAACCGTTCTGAATGAACATCAAACTGCTGAAAAACTGACGGTACAGGATATCAATGTTTTAATTTTGAACGGAAAAAATAAAAACAAATCGTATCAATTTTCTCATACTTACAGCGCTTCTCAAATTACACAACAACCCATTCATTCATCGGACACTCTCTTTGTTAAACTGAAGAATGGAAACATCACTTTTATTGATTTTAAACGAGATACTTCGTTACTTATTCTCATGACTCTTTTCGCCATTTTACTTTTCTTTGTCATGCGCGAGCGAACGTTTATGACGCTATTGAGTCTTTGTATCAATGGAACTCTTTTCGCGGGACTCCTATTAATCTATAAAAATAGTCCCGCAAACTCACTTGTTCCTTTGTTTCTCATTTTTATTCCAATCAGCGTTGGGACAAGTCTACTCATCACTGGAAGGTGGCGACAAAAAACCAAGCTTACGATTCTAGCTAGCATCATCAGTACGTATGTTACTTTTTTCATTGGCTGGTTCGTTATTACCCTTTTCCGTCATCAAGGCTTACGATATGAAGAAATGGAACTGATTACACGCCCTCCACAAACTCTTTTTCTTGCCAGTTTATTACTTGGTTCTCTCGGTGGAGTTATGGATATCGCAATGACGTTAAGTGCTGCCCTTTATGAAATTCATGCCTTACAACCACAACTAACTATGACAGAATTAAAAAAATCGGGCTATGCGATTGGTAAAGATATCCTTGGGCCAATGACAAATATTATGGTTTTCTCCTATTTGAGTGGTGCTATTCCTCTAATTATTATTTTTTTAAGAAATCAAATGTCTTTTACTTACACTTTTTCAATCGTTCTATCTCTTGAAATGGCACGAGCTCTCATAGGTAGTATCGGGATTATTCTAACTATCCCAATCACTATTCATTTATTACTTTTTATTCATCAAAAATGGGGGTTACGTCATGACTGTTAATTTTATTCTTTTTATTATTTTAGCTGGATTAATGCTATTGATTGCTGGCAGACGGGGCTTAACGGCACTCATCGCACTCATCCTTAACTTAGCTTTAATGTTTATTGGGATTGTTCTCATTCGGAACGGCTTTTCAATTATTGGTGTCACTTTAAGTGCTAGTCTTTTAATTAGTATGATGAACCTTTTTTTCATCAATGGTTATACTCAAAAAACAAAAATCGCCTTTATCAGTAGCCTTTGTGTCGTCCTCATGCTCATCGGTTTAATTTTCTTCAGTATTTCTATCATGCATCTCCAAGGGTTGCCTCAAGAAGAACTCATGGAAATGGATATGTATTCTTTACAAATCGGAACTAACTTCACTTTAATTAGCGTGGCTGTCCTTATTATGAGTGTGATTGGTGCTGTCAATGATGTTGCTATTTCGATTACCTCTTCAATGGCAGAGCTAAAAATCACGACACCTGAACTCTCAACGCAACAATGGTACTCTTCTGGAATAAAAATTGGTAAAGATGTCCTTAGTGCGACACTTAACACTCTAATTTTCGCCATTGTGGGAAGTCAGCTTGCACTTTTTATCTGGATCACAGATTTAAATTATTCTTTTAGTCAAATTTTTAATACTAAAATTATGGTTAGTGAATTGGTTAGCCTTTTGATTAGTGCAATCAGCATTACCCTGACCGTCCCCATTACCGCTAAACTAATGGCTCGTACAAAAAAATAAAACAAAAAAACAACACGGAATAGACCTCATTCTGTGTTGCTTTTTTTCAATTCTCTTTTAGTCTTCGTTGTCACCAATTTCTTCAATATGGCGACTTAGTAATGCATAAGCTTTCACACGATTAAAGACATCTTCACCCATCTTGTATTTTCTTGAGAATAACTTGGGTGGTGAAACCATTTCATCTAAATTACGATAGAAGCGACCGAAACGGCGAACTTTTGGCTCTGCCCATTTTTTAAAGGCTTTTTGCTCGTCTGTTTCAAAATCAGTATTATCCCAACGATCTTTAAGAACATCTAATTGATCTTCAAAAACTTCATAAATTTCTTGAGCCACTTTTACTTTTTTAGTACTGTCTAATTCATCTAATAAATCATCCACTTCGTCTTCGATACCTTCTGAGTGATATTCTAAAATATCATCCACTTCATCGTAACCATATTCATAATCATACTCGTAATCATAGTCATAATCGTAGTCGTAATCGTAATCATAATCGTAATCGTAACCATAATCATCATCTTCATATTCGTAAGATTCATCATCTTCTACAACAGGTGGTTGTGGCTGCGCTGGTGCTTGCGGTTGTACTGGCGCTTGTGGCTGTACTTGTACTTGTGGCTGTACTTGTACTTGCGGTTGTACTGGCGCTTGTTCTTGCACCTGAACTTGCGGTTGTACTGGCACTTGTGGCTGCACTTGTACTGGCGGTTGCACTGGTGCTTGTGGTTGTACCGCTTCTTGTTCTGTCATGAAATCTTCTTTCGGTAATTGGATGGACGATAATAAGGATGGCTCTAAATTACTTAAACTAGTCAACGATTCCTCATATAAAGAAGGCTCTGCTAATCTGTCCAATGATCTTTCACGCGACAAATCGCGATTAATTCGTTTTAAGTCAGCCAATTCTTCTTCGTAAGCCGCTGTTTGTTGACGTGCTTTACGGTAGTTCTCTTCTAACTGTTGGTAATTACTACGCCAATTTGTTTGCGTTTCTTTTTGCGTACGTAACATACTATTAACTAATTCTTGTTGTTGCGTTAAACGTTCTGACAATTGTTCAACTTCTTTTTGTTTTTCTTGCATAATGGTTGACGTGTCTTGCTTCGCTAAAACCTTCGCTTGTTTCTTCTCTTGATCTAGCCACTCAAGACGTTCTTGCCACTTGCTTTGTAGTTGTTGTTTCTCTAATTTTGCTTCACGAAGAGCACTCTCTAATTCATTTAATTTAGTGTGCAACTGTAATTGTTCTGTTTGACTAACCGACTCTTCTTTTTGGCGACGTTTCAGATCCAATGCAAGTTGGTCTCTTTCACTCATTACCTTTTGTAAAGCTGTTTTATGTTCATTTTCAGATAATTTCTTTTCAGTTTCTAATTGATTCACTTTAGTTAACTGACGATTTAATTGCTGATTTGCTGTTGTTAATTCTTTTTGTAATTGATTCATTAACGTTTGACCTTGATTAAACGCCGCTTGCAACTCTTGATTTTCTTCCGTTAAATGAGCGACTTCACCTTTAAATTTTGCCAACTCATTTTCAAGTGACTGTTTCATTTGTTGGAATTGTAAATCATTGTCTTGATAATGAATCAAATTATTTTTTAAATTATTATTTTCAGAGGTCAGTTGTTCCATTTGAACAGACACACTCTTTTGTAATTGCTGATAATCAGCTTTCAAACTATCAACATATTGTTCTTGACTATTCAATTTATATTGTAACTGTTGAACCATATTTTCACGCTGATACAACTGCTCTTCAACTTTGTTTAATTGAAAAATTAAATCATCCACATCTGTTTGCTTAACTTTAGCTACTTGATCTTTTAAATGTAATAGCTCAGATTGTGTACTTTCTGCCTGTTGTTTTAAGCGATACTCAGATTCTTGATACTGACTTAATTGTGATTGAAGGGTGTTCATTTCGTTCAATAAATGATGATAACTTCCTTCTTTTTGCTCAGTTTCTCTCTGCAACTCACTAATCATTCGCTCACGTTTTGTCAGTTCTCCGTCCATCTGACGCATTTGGCGTAATAGATGGCTAATCTGATCCTGCAACTCTTCTTTTTCGCTTACAATAGACAATGGTTCTGATTTCTTAGGAATGGAGTCAAAGCTTTTCGTCTTAAATTCATAAGGTTGGCTAAATGACATATCATTGTTTCTATTCTTTTTGTTTAAATCATCAACTTGTTTGGTATTTAGTTGAGATTGTAACTCATCAGTTTCTAATTGTAGTTTGTCTAATTGATCTTTCCAATCTAAATCCATCTTCATAATGCCTCCATCTCAACCAGATCCTTTTATCTATTTCTAATTATCTGATTTTTTATTTTTACTCTTTATAAATATGCAATAAGTGTTTTATCCACGAATTTTTTTATTATAACTGCTTTTTTTGTTTATATGAAGTAATATACTAATCTATTTGGTTAGATAACACCAGATAGTTTATATTTTATCTTCAATCATATTAATAATACTCTTTTTTACTTAATATGTAAAGTTTATAAACGAACAAAAAAGACATCTCAGTTTAAGATGTCTATAAAACGATTTAGTCATAAGTATCTAATAAGTATAAGTATTGATAATATTTATTTTCTTTTAATAACACTTCAGGTGCTCCATCTAGCGTCATGCGACCCTTCTCTAAAAAAATCACACGTTGAGCATGATTGATCCCAACAAGGTGATGCGTGATCCAAATAATCGTTTTCCCATGTAACGTTTCAAATACGGTTTGCAATAATCGTTTTTCAGTAATTGGATCTAGTCCAATCGTAGGTTCATCAATAATCACTATCGGAACATCTTGTAATAAGATGCGAGCCAAGGCAATTCGCTGTTGTTCACCACCAGAAAAACGTTTGCCATTTTCTTCTACAAGTGTTTCTAAACCTTGAGGCAGTTTTTCAATCACTTCTTTAAGGCCTGCTTGTTGGGCTGCCAATAAAACGGCCTCATCCGAAGCATGAATATTTCCTAAACGTATATTATTCATCATGGTTGTGTTAAACAAATGAGGACTTTGATTTAATACACCGATGTAGTCTGCTTGTTTTCCAGCTAACTCTTGAATGGGAATATCCCCTAATTTAACTTGTCCAGCAGTTGGTTTTAAATCTCCTCTAAGTAATTTTGTTAAAGTTGTTTTCCCCATGCCACTTTTCCCTAAAATAGCGATTACTTGTCCTTGCGGAATGGTCAACGAAAAATCATTTAAGATTAAACGGCCTTCTTGAGAATATTTAAAATCAACCTGCTCCAAACTCAAAAAGGTGTCCCTTACTTCCGGATAAACTTTCTCCTCATCTGATTGAACTTCTTGAGGAGAAGGCAACTGGTCTAAACGTTGAACAGTATCCTCATAAAGCGGTAATTCTCTAATTGAATCGCTCACTGGAGCAAAGGCATCAATCAATGGGAAAAAAGCGAGTACGAACGCAGCAATCCAATTTAAAGCTGCGGGATTACCCAAATTGGTAAAATAATTTCCTGCCCAAATAAACAGAGCCAGTACGATTAAACCGAAGAAAAATTGTCGCACAAGACCTTCAAAACGTCCATAGCGATTGATTGCTCGATCTTCTTGACGAACTAGCGATTCAGCCTCATTATAATGGTTTAAAAACTCTTGTTCTCGCCCACTATATTGCCAATCTCCAACACCCAAGACAGCATCGGTCAATTCATTGTAGAGCACGTGACGCTCGCTCTTGCGCTTGTATATTCGAGCACGATTAATAGCTAATGAAACTAAAGGTAAAATAATTAAAAAACTACTCATTAAAAGTAACATTAATAACGCAAAAGGCCACGAAAACACACCTAAAGCAATCACGATAACTACATAAAGTAATAGTGATATAAATGCCGGGAAAATCGTTCTTAAATACAGATTTTGAATATGATCAATATCTTCTGCTAACATCCCTAAAAGACTACCGCTTTGATAACGTGTCCCACCATGATTGGCTTCATTTTCAAGTGATTGATAGAGTTTCAATCGAATATCTGATGTCATTTTCAAGACCCAGTTATGACTGCCCAGACGTTCAGCATATCTAAAAGTTGGGCGAGCAATCCCAAAAGCTCTTGTTAAAACAATCGGAACATAAACAAGTAAAATATTTTCAGGCTTTGTCGCTGATTTACTGATCAGATAACCCGAAGTAAACATCAAGGCCGCTGCTGAAAAGAAAGTTAACACGCCCAAAAACAAAACTAAGGCTAACAATTTTTTATATTTTTTAAAATACGGGCGAACCCATTGATCTTTTTTTGAAAGTAATAAAGGTTTTGATTTCATGGCTACTCTCCTCTCAGTTGCTTCACAAACTCCATGTAAGCCTCTTGGTTATTTCGTAATTCTGCATACGTGCCTTGTTCAACAATCTGACCTTGTTCCATCACGATAATATAATCCATTTCACGCATCCAATGCAGACGATGCGTTGCAAAAAAGACCAACCGTTGGTCAAACAATGGTAACATTGTTGCTTTTAATTCAGCTTCCGTTTCAACATCTAAATGTGCTGTTGGTTCATCAAATAAAAGAATATTCCGTTCACTATCTAAAAAAGCTCGAGCTAAAGCGACTCGTTGTGATTGTCCTCCACTGAGCTCATGACCTCCTTCACCAATCATCGTGTTCAGACCTAAAGGAAGCTCCTGTACTAGCGTTATTAAACCTGCACGATCGATTGCTAACTCCACTTGTGCTAGTGTCGCATCTGGATGATAGAATGTAATGTTTTCTTGTAGTGTCGCATGAAAGATATAAGGGTCTTGTGGAATATATAATAATTTATCTTGCCACTCATTCGTATTCAAGTGAGCGACTCGTTGGTCATTGATTAAAATTGAATCTGTTTCACTTGCTAAAAAACCACCCAGCAACTTAATTAAGGTTGATTTACCTGAACCTGATAGGCCAACAACTCCAACTTTCCCGGTCCCTTGCCATGAGAACTTGAGATTGGTTAGCGTACTTGTGGTCGCTCCTGTATCATAACGAACTGACGTTTGATCTAATTTCAGAGAATCTTGTTCTGTCCAAACGTTACTTAAACCTAGATTTTTTACAGGTGCTGGCTCAACTTGATCTAGAATTGTAAAAATAGATTGTAATGTATTACCACCATCTAACGTCGCATGATAATCACTTGAAAAGTCACGTAAAGGTAAGAAAAAATCAGGCGCTAAAACCAGAACAGTCAAAGCAGGTGCTAGTAATATTTCGCCATTCATTAATTTAAACCCTAGAAAAACAGCAACAATTGCTACTGATAATGTGGTGAAAAAATCCAAAGCAAAAGTAGATAAAATAGCGACTTTTAACGTACTCATCGTTGCTTTTCGATAATCTTCACTGACTTCAAAAACATTTTTTTCATATTTTTTACTCAATCCCAAAAACTTAAGTGTCTCTAGCCCTCGTAAAGAATCTAAAAAATGATTGCTCAACCGTTGATAGCCTTCATATTGTCGGTCTGCTTTCGCTCGTGCTGCATAACCTAAAATAATCATAAAGATAATAATAATTGGGAAGACTAAAAGTAAAACGAAACCTGAACGAAGATCTTCAGTAAACACAAAAATTAAAATGAGCCATGGAATAACCATCATGTTTGTCAATTTAGGTAATATCAGAGTCAAATAGTTTTCAACCTGTGCTACACCCTCAATAGCCATGGTCACCATATTACCTGTCCCTTGCTTCTGTACAAAATTAGGGCCTAGACGAAATATTTTAGCTAATAACTGTTGTCTTAATTTTTTTGATTGTTCATACGCGTAATCATCTAAAGTCTTATCTCGAATAAAAAGTAAAACCTGACGAAGTAAAAAACAAACAAAAAAAAGAATCAAGCGAGATATTTGGGACCTAACTGTTTCTCCAGCCCACAAAGCACTTAATCCCCTTGATAAAAAATAGGCTTGCCCAATAATTAACAAGGCTTGCAGGATACCTAATCCTGCAAGCCCTATTAAGATTGGCCTAATTTTATTAATTCGAAATAATTTCTTATCAATCAATTAGGTCATCTCCTTATCTACTAATATGGATACGTTTTGAAAAGACGTAATAACTCCAGCCTTGGTAAGCCAAGACAAATGGTAAAATACAAACTGTTACAATAGTCATTGTTTTCAATGTATAAGGTGAATTTGCTGCTTGTTCAATCATGATACTAAATGCTGAATCTTGTGCAATCATGACACGTGGGAACATTCCATTAAAAATGAAAACTACGATTCCTACTAAAATTAAACCTGTTGATAAAAATGATAATAATTCTTTATCTTTAAAAGCACCATAAGCTGATGTGGCAGCAAATAAAACGATTAAAGCAAGAATAATTGTTGATGACACTGGTTTAACTTCAAAGAAGTCTGTTTTCAAGAAAGCGAGTACTGCAAAAACAACTAAACCGATAAATAAAACAGGATATAACTTAGCTGCCACTTTTTGTGAACGTTCACGAACTTTACCCTCTGTTTTTAAACGAATAAAATTTAAGCCGTGTAAGAAACAAATTAAAGTAACCGCCACGCCACCTACAATTGAAAAGAGGTTAACATAGTCGCCAAAACCAGCATGTATAATATTCTTATCTGCTTCAATTGGCATTCCTTGGATCATATCGATAAAAATCATACCGAACAAGAATGGGGCTAAAATACTACCAATAAACATCGTCCATTCCCAAATGTTCCGTTCACGAGCACCATGCGAATGCGCACGGAATTCAAATGAAACACCTCGTAAAATCAAACCAACTAAAATCAATAGCAACATAATATAAAAACCACTAAACAAAGTTGCGTACCAATGTGAGAATGAAGCAAACATTGCGCCACCTGCAGTAATCAACCAAACTTCATTACCATCCCAAACTGGGCCAATCGTTTCAATAATCTGGTCACGTTCACGTTTGTTACGTGCAATTAATTTAACTGCCATTCCAACACCAAAGTCAAACCCTTCTAAAAAGAAGAAACCAGCAAATAACACACCAATAATAATAAACCATAAAATTTCTAAGGTTGTCATACTAGAAAACCTCCTTCGCGAATGGGTCAATACCATCTTTTTTAGCTTCTGATGGGTCAACATAGTAAGGGCCTTTAGCAACGGCATGTTTTGATTTGAAGAACATGACTGTTCCTAAAATTGCAAAAAGACTGAAATAAATGATGTTACTGAATAACAAATTACCAAACGTTACACTTGGAGAAACACTGTCGGCAATCGTGAATAAACCATAAACAGTCCACGGTGCGCGACCTAACTCAGTAATTAACCAACCAAATGTGTTAGAAATGAAGGGGAAGAAAATACTCGCTGAGAAAATGAATAATAACCAATCCATTTTTTCTAATCGATTATTTTTCAATAAAAACAAACCAACCATAGCCATTAAAGCCATCAACGTTCCGAAACCAGCCATAAAGCGGAAGCCCCAGAATAAGGTTTTAACTGGCACATAGTAATTCATTTTATCTCCAAATTGCTCATCATATTTTTGATGGAGCTCTTTGTTCACATTATCCATCCCTTGATAACTTTGTTTACCACCTAGCATCGTTAGCATATAAGGAACTTCTATGGCCCAATCTGTTTTCTTATCTTTTGTATCGATCCCCGCGACGATTGTCCACGGTGCTGGTGAATCTGTGTCTTCATAGATTCCTTCCATTGCAGCGAATTTCATCGGATGATCATCTGCAACAATCACCATTTGACGGTGACCTGCTCCAATTGTTAAAACAGCCCCAATTAATCCTAAAATCAAACCAAGCTTAATTGATTTTCTGAAGAATGGTAAATCTTTTTTCTTTCTCATCATCCAAGCAGATGAGCCGGCAATCACGAAACCACCTGTTACAACTGCTCCAAAAATCACATGTGGGAATTGTGCCCACAATTGGTGGTTTTTCAAGAGTCCTGAAAAGCTAGTTAAGACTGCACGATTCGCTTCTGTATCGATTTCGAAAGCAACTGGATTTTGCATAAAAGCATTCGCTGCTAAAATCCATAATGCGGAAATTGAAGAACCAATCGCTACTAACCAAATACATAGTAAGTGTAATTTTTTACTAAACTTATCCCAACCAAACATCCATAATCCAATAAATGTTGATTCAAGGAAAAAGGCTAATAGTGCTTCTACAGCCAATGGTGCTCCAAATATATCTCCCATAAACCTTGAGTACTCTGACCAGTTCATTCCGAATTGAAATTCTTGAATAATACCCGTCACAACACCAACAGCAAAACTTAGTAAGAAAATTTTACTCCAAAATTTTGTCATGTCTTTGTAAATTTCATCTTTTTTGACAACATATAAAGTTTCCATAATGGCAATTGCAAAAGCTAAACCAATCGATAATGGTACAAAGAAAAAGTGAAAAACTGTTGTCATCCCAAATTGAAAACGGGCGAGTGATAAAATATCCATTTTGTTTCCTCCTCTGTTTTTTTATTAACAGTCTAATTATACCTTATTCAACCTTGTGTTTCAAAAATAATTTAATAACTATCAAGTAATAATCGTTATTATCAACTTTTTTAACGCATCGTCACAAATTCTTCTGCACTTGTTGGGTGAATCGCAACCGTATCATCAAAATCTGCTTTCGTCGCTCCCATCTTTATGGCAACAGCAAAACCTTGTAACATTTCATCCATTCCTTGGCCTATCCCATGCAAACCTACGATTTTTTCTTCTTTACCTACGCAAATAAGCTTCATTGCTGTTTTACCACGAACTTCTGTGATAGCATAATACATCGGTGTAAAACGAGACGTATAAATTTTTACATCATCGCCATATTGTTCTCGAGCTTCTGCTTCGGTTAAACCAACGGTCCCGATTGTTGGGTGTGAAAACACAACAGTTGGAATCGTCGTATAGTCTAATTTTAATTGTGTTTGACCATTAAATAAACGCTCTGACAACCGACGACCTGCTGCAATCGCAACGGGAGTCAAGTTCACCTTATCAATCACATCACCTACTGCATAAATACCAGGTTGTGTCGTATTTTGATACTCATCGACTTTGATAGCTCCCTGTTTGGTTAGCTCAACCGTGGTTGCGGCTAAATTTAAATGAGAGGTATAAGGCTCACGCCCCACAGCCCAAATGATTTCTTCCGCTTCTAGCTGTGTTCCATTTTCAAAAATTAGGCGATAACCTGTCGTTATTTTTTCGACTTGCTTAGGAACCGAATGGGCATGCATCTCAATCCCTTGTTTTTGATACATTTCAACTAGATTATCTGAAATCATTGGATCAAAACTTCTTAAAACCGTTTCTTTTCGATAAGCTAAATGAGTTTCTACACCTAGACCATGCATCACACCAGCAATTTCAACCGCTATATAGCCTGCTCCAACAACCACTACCGATTGAGGCAAGGTCTCCATTTCAAAAAAGCCATTTGAATCAAGACCATAATCGCCACCTGGAATATCCGGACGTACAATTTTTCCACCTGTCGCAATTAAAATATGAGGCGCCTGATATTCTTTACCATTAACTTCAATTACTTGATTTGTTTTAAATTTAGCATAACCTGTTAAAAATGTCACATCATTCGATGCTAGCCCCTTTAAATACAGTCCATGCAATCGTTCGATGTAGGTATCACGGCGTTCTTTGAATGCTGTAAAATCCTCACTGACCAATTCAACATTCAAACCATAAGCTTTTGCATCATTTAATAACATTTGACGCATGTCAGAAGCCGTCCACATTACTTTTTTAGGAACACACCCCACATTCACACACGTTCCACCAACATGATGACCTTCGACTAATAAGACTTTAGCACCATGCATTCCTGCTCGGTTGGCAGAGGCAATTCCACCACTACCGCCACCAATCACGATATAATCAAATTGTTCCATTTTTTTCGACTTCCTTTCTTATTTTTTCTTACGGATCATGTCACCGACTTGAACAGGTTGTTCAACTGGCATTGTCACAATCATCATGGCATTTGGCGCTTTTTCAATCGACTCACCTTCTTCATTCCACATTTGAGTCAAGATTTGATGGAAATGTTTAAATCCAGGTCCATAAAATTCAACCTCATCACCCAAACGAAAATGATTCCGTTGACGAATCGTCGCGATCTTTGTGACCTCATCGTAAGCTAAAACTTCACCAATAAATTTATGAACGGGAATTTTTCGACGCTTACCAAATAATTGCTCATTTTCTGATGGTGTTTGATAATAAAATCCTGTTGCCAATTCACGTTGGGCCACTTTCCATAACTCATCAATCCACTCTTGTTTACAAACATAATTTTCAGGATCTTCCATATAACTGTCAACGGCTGCTTTATACACATTCGAAACGGTTGAAACATAATGAATAGACTTCATACGTCCCTCAATTTTAAAGCTATCAACCCCATTTTTGATTAAATCTGGAATATGCTCAATCATTGACATATCTACCGCACTCATTGAAAATGGTTCGCTAACTTCACCACTATCTGTTAATTCACGAGCCTCTTCGCCAAATGGCATTTCAAACAAACCGTACTTCCAACGACAAGATTGCGAACAGCCACCGCGGTTTGCATCACGTTGGGACATATGATTGGATAATGTACAACGACCGGAATATGAAATACACATTGCGCCATGAATAAAAGCTTCAATCTGAACGTCTGTATTTTTACGAATTTCTGCGACTTCTGCCATCGACACTTCGCGAGCTAAAACTACACGTTCTAAGCCCTCTTCTTTCCAAAATTCCAACGTTTCAAAGTTAGTTGCTGAAGATTGTGTCGATAAATGAACAGGTAGTCCGGGTGCTTCTGTAATACAAATTTCAATCAATGCCGGATCAGAAACAATCACAGCGTTAATTCCGACCTCTCGTAACTCTCTAAAAAACTCACCCGCACCGACAGCATCACCTTCATGAGTCACCATATTCGCCGCAACATAAATTTTCGCATCATGTTCTTTAGCAAAAGCAACCGCCTCTTCCATTTCTTCATAAGTAAAATTTCCCGCACGGCTACGTAAACCAAAGGCATTTCCACCGATATAAACGGCATCGGCACCGTAACGAATTGCAACTTTCAATTTTTCTAAAGTTCCAGCGGGCGCTAGTACTTCTGGACGTTTTAATGTTGTCATCACTCTTACTCCTTATCTTATTTCTTTAGGGTCTAAATAGTAAAAACCTTGATCCAAACGACGTTCTTCTGGATGCCACCTTAAGACCTCTTGATTTAATTTTTCAGCCCACTCTTGATTCCATTGATCGGCTTCGATTAATTTTTTCGCTTGAATAAATAAGGCAACAATCTCAAGATAGGCTTCACCAGGGGTATAAATCCCATCAAGTTTCCAAGTTGTCAAGCCGATTTCAACTAACTCCTGTAACTCGAGCATCATATTAACATCATTTGTTTGAAAAATATGGGTGCCTTGTTTATCTTCATAAATCGAATAGTGAGTTTCTTCATCTTTTGGTTCTGAAATATATAAACCCCGTTCTTTTTTAACAGAGCCTTCAACTTTAACGAACGAAAAATAGTTTTCTAATAATGGACGTTTAGAATGATGAATACAGGTCGCACCATAAACTAAGTATTCAGTTGGTACTTGAACTTTTTGACCCAGCTCTTGTAATTCTAAAAAAGGGATTTCCCGTGCTAAAACGGCTCCGGTTGCTCCCCGATTTGCCCAAAAATTAATCTGACGTGAACTCGTCACCATCGTCGCCGCATCATAGATATAAGGTAAGTGAAAACCATCACGTTTTAGTGTATAAATTACCCCAGGGTCGCCAACTACAATCTCATCGACACCAATTTCCTGTAAAAAGGTCAAATAATCACTAATCCCACGCATATCCTCTGGATGCATTATCGCATTGACTGCCACTCTGGCTTTTTTACCATAATCATGGGTCAATTCAACCAATTCTGCTAACTCCGTTAAAGAAAAAGGATGAGCTAAGCGTAAACCATAGTTTTCTTCACCAAAATATAATTTGTCTATATCTAATACCAACAGTTGTTTTGCTTGCTCTTTCGACTCAACTGTTGCAATAATTTCTATCATTTTAAAACTTTCCTCCCAACTTTTTCACAAGTATTAACATTCATAATCCTAACACAGACCTTAAGTTTTTCAAAGAATGTAAAACTAAAAAAAGTGAGCTAAATTTAAGAAACTTCTCAAATCTAGCTCACTTTAAAAATGAAATATTTTTATTTCACTTGAAGTTTAATCTTTCCTTTTGTTGCTCCTAAAGTAACTTCATCGCCTGGTTTGATTTCTTGTGACAGTAATGCTTCACTCAATAAATCTTCTGCTTCTTTTTGAAGAGCACGACGGATCGGACGAGCCCCATATTCAGGATCAAAGCCAACTTGACTGATAACATCAATTGCTGCTGGCGTTAATTTTAACTGAATCTCTTGTTCCGCTAAACGCTTGACTAAAGATTGACTCATAATCTTCACAATCTCATGAATTTGTTTTTTCGTTAAAGGATGGAACACAATCGTTTCATCGACGCGATTTAAAAATTCAGGACGGAAGCTTTTCTTCAACTCTTCTAAAATCCGTTTTTTCATTGCTTCATAATTTTGACTCGCATCAATTGAAGCAAAACCAACCGTTTTCTCATCTCGTAAAGCGGTAGCTCCAATATTAGAAGTCATAATTAAAATCGTATTTTTAAAATCAACTTTTCGACCTTTTGAATCAGTCAAATGACCATCATCCAAGACTTGAAGTAAAATATTAAAAACATCGGGATGGGCTTTTTCAACTTCATCTAAAAGGATAACAGAATAAGGTTTTTGACGAATTTTTTCTGTCAATTGTCCCCCCTCATCGTAGCCAACATATCCTGGAGGTGACCCCACTAGACGACTGGTGCTATGTTTTTCCATAAATTCAGACATATCAACACGGAGTAACGCATCTTCAGAACCAAACATCACTTCTGCAATCGTTTTAGCTAACTCTGTTTTACCGACGCCTGTTGGTCCCAAGAACATAAATGAACCAATTGGTCGATTAGGATCTTTCAAACCACTACGAGCACGTCTGATAGCTTTTGAGACTGCAACGACACCCTCATCTTGCCCAATCACTCGTTGATGTAATATTTTTTCCAAATCAAGTAAGCGTTCACTTTCTTTTTTAGCCAATTGTTGTAATGGAATTCCTGTCCACTGTGCCACTACAGAAATAATTGCGGGTTCTTTAACTTTTATTCGTTGACCTTTTTCATTCGCTTCATCCACCAATTTCGTCAAACGACGAATCGCTGTTTTTTCTTTTTTACGTAAAGCCGCTGCTAATATAAAGTCTTGATTTAAAATAGCAAGTTCTTTCTCAGCCACCAGTGTTTCAATTTTTTGTTTTTGATTTCCTATTGGATTATCTTCATTTGCCGCATCTAGACGAACTCGAGCCGCTGCTTCATCAATTAGATCAATCGCTTTATCCGGTAACTTACGATCTGAGATATAACGTGTCGCTAAATTAACCGCTGCTTGGATTGCTTCGTCGGTAATGTCAACTTGATGATGATCTTCATATCTCCCACGTAAGCCGAATAGAATAGCTTCCGTTTCTTCCGGAGTTGGTTCATCCACTTGAACTTTCGCAAAACGACGTTCTAATGCAGCATCTTTTTCAATATATTTTTGATACTCATCTAAGGTTGTTGCACCAATTGTTTGCAATTCGCCACGAGCCAACGCTGGTTTCAATATATTTGAAGCATCGATGGCCCCCTCAGCACCACCTGCACCGATCAAAGTATGAAGTTCATCAATAAAGAGAATTACTTCACCATCTGAATAGATTTCATCAATTAGCTTTTTCATCCGACCTTCAAATTCACCACGATATTTTGTCCCAGCAATCACAGCACCCATATCTAACATCATTAATCGTTTGCTGGCTAAATCATCGGGGACTGTTCCAGAAACAATTTTTTGAGCCAGACCTTCAGCAATTGCCGTTTTTCCGACACCTGGATCACCCACTAAGACAGGATTATTTTTTGTACGACGACTTAAAACTTGAATTAAGCGATCTACTTCTACTTCTCGACCCACTAACGGATCTAATTTTTTCTCCCTGGCTAATTCAGTTAAATCACGAGCTAATGAATCTAGCGTTGGCGTTCCTTCTGTAGCAGGACCCGATCCTTTTGCTTGCTGTTTCCGACCACTAAATTTTGAATTTGGATCAATCAAGCCCATCCGTTCCAAAACAAGCTGTTTTAATTCAGCTGTTTCAACTCCCATATTTGCTGACACGATTTTAGAAGCGAGCGAATCGCTATCACGAACCATCGCCAATAAAATATGTTCAGTTCCCACACTAGGACTTCCTAATTTTCGTGCTTCTTCACCCGCTATTTTTAATAATACTTTTGCTCGAGGTGAGAATGGTAACTTTTGATCTTTTTTTAAACGGAATGTTTTTTCATAGTTCGTCGTTAGAATAAGCTCATCCCGAACAGCACCACTATCAATTCCTAATTGTTTAAAAATTTTACCAGCTATTCCTTTTTCTTCTCTAATTAAACCGATTAAAATATGCTCAGTGCCGATCATATCTTGTTTAAAAGAAACAGCTTCTTCCTGAGCAAATTTTAAGGCATTTTTTGTACGGTTACTAAATAATTCTGTCATTTACTTCACTCCAGTTCTTCATATGCTAAACGTTCTAATAAACTTAGCATCATTTGTGATCGTAGTGCACTGACATTTTCACTAGGTAATAAACTTTTTGAATCAAAGAGCGAGACCAATAAACGAAATTCACGATCTGTTATCAAGTGATTGCCATGCAGTTGCTCTAAAACAGCTTCCGCCTCACTCTCTGATAGTTTAGATTCTACAATTTCTGTAAGATTTTGCAAGTAGTCACTACTAGATAAAAGATTAATTTTAAAAATTCGGATATAGCCACCACCACCACGCTTACTCTCTACTTTGTATCCTTTAGGTACCGTAAAACGAGTATTGATCACATAGTTAATTTGTGACGGAACACAATTAAATAAATTTGCCATCTCAGACCGTCGAATTTCAATTTTATTTGTTGTTTCCAATATTTCTTTAAGATAAGACTCTATAATATCAGACATATTACGATTGTCCATTCCTTACACCACCTTATTGACTATATCTGACCTTAATTATAGCAGAATTTTAGGGAAGAAATACAGTAATTCGTCTCTCTTATCTTTGAATGAACACAAAAAAATGAGTTAGAGAATAGTCTCTAACTCATTTACTTAATATTACGCGCCCAAGAGGAGTCGAACCCCTAACCTTCTGATCCGTAGTCAGAC